>WBUQ01000187.1 GCA_008933635.1 Desulfobulbaceae bacterium
CGACGGCACCGTCTACACCCACGCCGGACCCGAGATCGGTGTGGCCTCCACCAAGGCATTCACCTCCCAGCTGGCTGCCCTATTTCTCTTCACCATTTTCCTCGCGCAGCGGCGGGAAGCCATCGACACCGCCAAACAGCTCGAACTGTCCCAGGCCCTGGTCGGCATAGCGGCGATACTCGGCGAACAGCTGCCGAAGATCCAGGAGCAGGTCGGCGCGCTGATCGAGAGTTTCTACGACTGCCGGGATTTTCTCTTCGTCGGCCGGGGGCTGTCCTACCCGATCGCCCTCGAGGGGGCACTGAAGCTGAAGGAAATTTCCTACATCCACGCCGAGGGGTATGCCTCCGGCGAGCTCAAGCACGGTCCGATCGCCCTGATCGACAAGGAGATGCCGATCCTGGCGATGGTGCCCCAGGACGAGGTGTACCAGAAAACCATCTCCAACGTCGAGGAGATCAGGGCCCGCCAGGGCAGACTGATCTTGATCGGCACCGAAAACGACAGGCACCTGCTGACGATTACCGACGATGTCGTCTGGCTGCCGAAGATTCACGACGCCATGAACCCGCTGCTCTATACCCTGCCGGCGCAGCTGCTGGCTTACGAGATCGCCACCCGGCGCGGCTGCGACGTCGACCAGCCCCGCAATCTCGCCAAAAGCGTCACGGTGGAGTGATCCCGCCGCAGGTCGGGCAGGGGAGAGGGCGATATCAGGAAATCTCCCCGGCACCGGAGCTGAAGGAAGGCCGGACTGTGCTCCGGCTGCGCCGACGGCAGCGGGCGGCGCGGCGGCTACTGCTGCCCGCCCCCTCGTCCTGGCCGGACAGTTCCCTGGCCGGATCCTCCCATACGCAGAATTCCTGCTGAAACCCGCCGAGTTGTCGCATCAGTACCCGGTCCTCCGCAAAGTTTTCCTGTCCCGGGAAGGGTCAGCCCTGTTGGCGTTCGATGGTCACATTGAATTCCTCCATCCTGATCTCGGCGCCTTTTCCCTCGCCGACGAGATGAAAGGAGAAAGACTGCCTGGCCTGGGGATTGTCGATGTCGAATTCGACCCTGCCCTCTTCACCGGCATGCAGAACGGGGAAAGGCGGATAGTCGATGCCGCCGACCAGGTTTTCGAACTGGCGCATGAACAGCTTGAGCTGGATACCCTCAGCCGGAGTCTGCAGGGCCTTGATCCGAATCGAGACATGGACCTTCGATCCTGCCGGGAAATCGAGATACTGGGCACCGGCGAGATTGTCGGTCCACTCGTTGGTGATCTTGTCCGGCAGCCTGCGGATCTCACCGTTGGCAAAACGGAGGGTCTGTGACTGTTCTTGGCTGGCCAGCTTGTGGTCGAGGACAGCGGCGAGGGCATACAGCCGCGGGGCGCTGTTGTCGGGATCGCGGCTGAACGCCTCCGGCAACGGGCCGAGCAGGCTTGGGGCGTCACCGACGCTGCAGCCGCCGCTGCGGGAACACTCGTACCGTCGGCCGTCACTGGTATGCCAGCGCAGCTTGCTGTTGGTGTAGGAGATCATCTCGCGCGGCTGCCGGTACTCGCGGAACATGCTGCGGCCGATGAGCGAAGAAGGTGCAGGAAGTCCGAGATAGTCATGGATGGAGGCCTGGATGTCGACCAGGCCGTAGCTGCCCCCTTTGATCCGCGGCAGTTCCCTGCCCTCCGGGGCGAGGATCGCCATCAGGCCCCAGCTGCTGACCCATTCGCCGATGTCGTCGCCGTGGGATTCATCGGAGGTGACGATCACCAGGGTATCCTCGAGGACGCCGTCCTCCTTGATGCCCTTGAGGAATTCGGCAACGGCCTGGTCGAGGATGGCGACGGTGGCGATCATCCGGTTCGGGTAGCTGGCGACGATTTCATCCGGCGCCGCGTAGGGCTGGTGGGTGCCGACGGTCAGCAGGGTCAGCATCCACGGCTTGTCCCTGCTCTGCAGGTCGGCGATGTAGTTTCGCGCGCCGCGGAAGAAGACCGGGTCGGTCTTGCCCCACATGAAGGGGTAGGGGTCGGGTTCGCTGAACCATTCGTTGCCGTGGACCTGCTGGAAGCCGATATTCGGCATCACCTGGTCCTTGCCCATGAACGAGAGGCCGGCCCCCTGCAGGTAATGGGTTTCCCAGCCGTTTGCGGCCATCTGGGCGGGCAGGCATTCCCCGGCCCGCTGCGGATTGTACTGGAGCTCGAAGGCCTTGGACATATCGTAGGAGAACTTGCTGAAATCGCCGCACAACATCGAATACAGGCCGCGGATGGTCTGGTGGCTGTGGGCGACGAAATCCGGCACCAGGGAGGCATCGGCCGTCGTCGCCGCCAGCCCCTCCATCTGGTATGGGCCGTCGGCGATGCCGAAGGCCTTGCGGATATCCGGGTGGTACAACCCGGGGATGCCTTCGAGGACAACGATCAGGACATTCCTGGCCCTGCCGCGATCTTTCAGCAGCGAGGTGCCCGAGAAATCGAGCTGCCGGAGGGTCGGCGGAAGGTCGGCGACGGTCATTGCCGTCGGTTTCGGCTGAAACGATGTGGCGGCGGCGTCGCTGATGAACCAGTGCAGGGGGTTGTAGCGGGAGGCGATGCTCCCTTCGTTGTCCCGTCCGCTGACATAGGACTGGACGGCGAGGAGCAGGGCAATGGCGAGCGGCCCGGCGACCAGGTATGTCCTGCCGGGTCGTTGTCCCTTGACCAGGGCGGCAGCTGTCGCCGAGACAAGCAGCAGGGCGGCGTATCCAGGGTACGCGAGATGCAGTCCCGCGGCACTGTTGCCGATAAAGGCAGGGTCGGTCAGGTATTGCAGGTCCTGCCAGGATGGCAGCCGCTGCATTGCCGCATGCAGTTCCTGGGAGCCTGCCTGAAACAATCCCCAGAGCAGGAGCGGCAGCAGCCGGAGGATGCGGGGAGTGGAGAGGGCCAGCAGGTAGATGGCAAGACCGAAGGCGCAGTCGGAGAGCAGGCCGGCCGGCTCGGCCAGTCCGTGCCGGAACAGCCGCCAGAGAAAGGGAAGAAAGCTCGGTACAGCGAGAACGGAGAGAAAGAGCCTGTTGTTCAAGATTTGGATCCTCGTCATTCGGCAGATAAGGGTGGAAAAAGTGTCTATTATACTCCTGATATGCAAAAAAATCGATAACGGTGAAGAATGCAGGTGGACTCCGGTTATCGGTGTGGACGCATCGGCAATTTCCTGATACTATCCGGCATCATTCACCAGCCGGCTGCTGATGCCGGCTTGAAACGTCCAGGTTGCATTGTATGTCTATGAGATGGTTTTTCTTCCTTGTCCTGATCCTTTCTCTGCCGATCCCGGCCGGAGCCGATGACACCGCCACGGTCAAGATGTCGGCGATGAGGGAGGATACCCCCGCCCCGACCCGCTTTATCGTCAAGGGAACCTCGATCGTTGATCTGGCCCGGGGGAGCAGCCCTGTATTTTTCAAGGGTGTCGGCTATTCTCCCTATCTGCCCGGCGAGACGCCGATCTATGGCGACAGCCCGGCCAACGACCACCGCTATGCCGAACATGTGCCGCTGATGCGTGATCTCGGCCTCAACTATATCCATGTCTTTCCGTTGAAGATGCCGGCCAGGTTTTTCGAGGAACTGGACAGGACGGATCTCGTCTACGGCCAGGATATCTGGGTCTGGGCCTATGAGGAGGATTTTCTCGACGAGCAGTTCCTCAACAAGACCCTGCAGCAGATCTACGATGTCATCGACCATACCTATGCGGTGGGACGGCCCGACCGGCTGGTGCTGTTCTCCGTCGGCGACGAACTGCAGGCCGATGCGGTCATGCGCACCGACGCCCGCCACCCGGACGTACGCAACTTCACCGGCCGGCATATCGTCGTCAGAAACCGCACCCCGACCGAGATCGCGCTGGCACGCCTGATCGACGGAGCAATGGAGTATGAACTGCTGCGCTACGGCCGCAGGCACCTGTACTGCCATACCAGCTGGACCCACATCGGCCCGATCGGCGACCGGCCGGACCTGGAGGTTCCCCGGGAGCATATGATCACTCCGGATATCGGCGATCTCAGCTGCCTCAACGTCTACACGTACGCCCGCGGCGTCAGGACCTCGCCACCGGGTTCGGTCACCGGCTCGACCTACCAGGGATACCTCGAGGATCTTGCGGCCAATGCCAAAAAACCGATACTTGTCACCCAGGTGGGCCTGTCGACCTCCCCCTTCGAACCCAAGCCCTGGGTGCCTGGCTTTGGCGGTCACCGCATCGAGGATGTCCCCGACACCTATCGTTCGGTCTGGACCGACATCAGGACCGCATGGGGGAGGGAGAAATTTGCCGGCCTGGTGTTCTTCCAGCTGCATGACGAATGGTGGAAAAGCGGCGAGGACCCCACCGACTCGACCCGTCATGAGCGCCAGGATCCGGAGGAATGGTTCGGCATCTACGAAGTCGGGCCCGATCACACCCTCGTCCCGAAAGGCGATATCGCTGAAACCGTACGCTATCTTTTCAGTGATGGCGACAATTCCGGTCTGACTCCCGATCCCTGAGGGCCGCGACAGCCGTCCGGCTTATCCGGTTTTGACTTTTTCCGCTTTGCCAGCTACTATGGCATCCTGCCGCACGCAACTGATCTTCAATCCATGGCTCAACCTAAGCAATGATCCGCACAGGACTCGAACGAATACTGCAGGGCGAAGGGCCGTCGCTTGAAGGACTGCGGCTGGGGCTGCTGTCCAACCAGGCTTCGACCGACCACCGGTTGCGTCATGCGCGCCTGCTCCTGCAGCAGCGTTTCGGCGACGGACTGACCTGCCTCTTCTCGCCGCAGCACGGCTTCTTCTCAGAGAAGCAGGACAATATGATCGAATCCGGGCACGCCGTCGACAGCGAGACCGGCCTGCCCCTGTACAGTCTGTATGGCGAGACGAGGCGGCCGACAACGGAGATGTTCGGGCTCATCGATGTCCTGCTGATCGATCTCGTCGATGTCGGC
>WBUQ01000027.1 GCA_008933635.1 Desulfobulbaceae bacterium
ACATCCACCATCAGGTATGGATGAGTCACGGCGATCGCATCGAGGTGCTGCCGGCCGGCTTCAGCGTCACCGCCACCAGCGCCCACTCCCCCTATGCCGCCCTCAGACACGAGAGCAGCCCCTTCGTCGCAGTCCAGTTCCACCCGGAGGTGGCCCATACCCTGATCGGCAACGACATCCTCCGCAACTTCATCTTCGGCATCTGCGGCTGCAGTCCGTCGTGGACCATGCATTCGTTCATCGAATCGACGGTTGCGGCGATCCGTGGCCGGGTCGGCAGCGGTCGGGTCCTGTGCGCCCTGTCCGGCGGTGTCGATTCGTCGGTGGTGGCGGCCATCGTCCATCGTGCCATCGGCGACCAGCTGACATGCATCCATGTCAACAACGGCCTGATGCGCACCGGGGAGTCGGAGTCGATCCTGCGGTTCTTCAAGGAAAAGAGCAAGCTCAACGTCATCGATGTCGATGCCACCGACTATTTTCTTGGCGAACTGGACGGTGTGGTCGATCCGGAAATCAAACGCAAGCGTATCGGTCTCGGTTTCATCAAGATCTTCGAGGATGAGGCCCACAAGATCGGTGAAGTCCGCTACCTGGCCCAGGGAACGCTGTACCCCGACGTCATCGAGTCGGTCTCCTTCCGGGGGGAGGCGCCGATCAAGTCCCATCACAACGTCGGCGGGCTGCCCGAGATCATGAAGCTCGAGCTGATCGAGCCGCTCCGCGAACTGTTCAAGGATGAGGTGCGGGAACTGGGGCTCGAACTAGGGCTGCCCGAGGAGGCGATCTACCGCCAGCCATTCCCGGGACCGGGACTCGGCATCCGGATCATGGGCGAGGTCACGGCGGAGCGGCTGCGGGTGCTCAGGCAGTCCGACGTCATCGTCCTCGAGGAAATGAAGAAGAGCGGCTGGTACCGCAAGGTATGGCAGTCGTTTGCGGTGCTGCTGCCGATCCAGACGGTCGGGGTGATGGGCGACGGCCGCACCTACGAGAACGTGATCGCCCTGCGCGCCGTCGATTCGCGGGATGCGATGACCGCCGACTGGTCGAAGCTACCCTACGAGCTGCTGGGGAAAATATCGAGCCGGATCATCAATGAGGTTCGGGGCGTGAACCGGGTGGTCTACGACATTTCGTCGAAGCCACCGGCGACCATCGAATGGGAATAAAAAGCAACGGGTAGCTGACGATGCTGAAGACCGGTATTTACGTCGATGCGGAAAACATCAGGCTCTGCGGAGGCTACGGGATGCGCTACGACGTGCTGGTGGAACTGGCCAGCGCGGGCAAATCAGTGCTGCTGCGGGCCAACTCGTATCTCGCCGAAGACCGGGCGCGGACCAAGGAAGACCCGGAATACCGGCAGAAGCTTTACCGCTATCACGATGTCCTGCGCCAATGCGGCTTCAGGGTGATCAAGAAGTACGTCAAACACTTCGTCGACGACGAGGGCATCCTCACCACCAAGGCCAACGCGGACATGGACCTGGCCATCGACGCGCTCCACCAGGCCCGTAATCTCGACCGGGTTATCCTGCTGACGGGTGACGGCGACTTCATCCGGCTTGTGCTGGCCCTGCAGAATATGGGTTGCCGGGTGGAGGTCATCGGTTTCAAGTATGTCAGCAGCGACCTGAAAGAGGCAGCCGACAGCTATCTCTCGGGTTATCTGGTGCCGGGACTGCTGCCGATCCAATCCGCAACGGGAGAGACCAGGCAGCGGGGGGTGCCGATCAACTACAACCCCGACCGCGGGTTCGGCTTCATGCGTTACTACCGCCTGCGCCCGGAAGGTCTGGTGCCGGAATCGGTGTTCTTTCACTGTTCCAAGGCGCAGGAGGTGGGCGATGCCCAATTCCTCGACCCCAGCCAGATCTTCGAGTTCACCATCGTCAAGAATCCCGACAACAACAGCCGGACGGAGGCCTGGGACATCCGCGCCCTTGACAGCTGAGAGGGACGTTCACTGGGTTCCTCGCTGATATTTTTCACCGGAGGTGATCGCCCATGAAGACTCTGCTCGCGGCCGATATCGGTGGCACCAAATGCGAGGTGGCGGTTTTTTCCCTGGCAGGCGATGAATACCAGCCCCTCGCCAGTTGCCGCTACCCGAGTAGTGAACATGCCGGGATCGAAGATATACTTGCGCTGTTCATGAGGGATTCAGGTCTTCGTCCCGATTTTGCCTGCCTGGGGGTGGCCGGGGTCACTGGCAGGGATGTGGCGACCGTTACCAACCTGCCCTGGGTCATCGACTCCAGCCGTCTGGCAGAGGCCTTCGGCTTTTCCCGAGTGACGCTGCTCAACGATATGACGGCAGTCTGTGCCTCGATAGGGATCCTGGGGGACGGGGACTGGCTCGAGCTCCAGCCGGGTGACGGCGAGGGCGGCGAGATGGCCGCCGTCATCGCTCCTGGAACCGGACTGGGGGAAGGGCTGCTGTTCAGGTCGGCGGAGGTATTCTTTCCCCGTGGCAGCGAGGGCGGACATGCCGATTTCGCCCCTGTCAGCGAAGAGCAGGAGGACCTGCTGCGGTGGATGCTGCGGCGGGGCGGTCCGGTCAGTTACGAGGACCTGATTGCCGGACCCGGCATCCCGTTTCTGTACGAATTCCTGTGCCAGTCCGGCAGAGGTGCGGAAACGGCGGCAGTGCGGGCGGCCCTGCGCGATGCAGCCGACCGCACACCGGTAATCGTCGATGCCGCGATCGGCGAGAGGCCGTGCCCGCTCTGTCGCCGCACCGTCGAACTGTTCCTCGACATACTCGGCAGTGAAGCCGGCAACCTGGCCCTGAAGCTCTATGCCAAGGGCGGCCTCTATATCGGCGGCGGCATCGTCCCCCGTCTGGTCGGCCATTTCCCCTTTGCCGGCTTTCTTGCGAACTTCCGGCGGAAGGGCAAGATGGAACGGCTGATGGCGTCGTTCCCCATTCGCCTTATCACCTGCAGGAACGCCGCCTTGCTCGGCGTGGCCCGCTACGGGCGGAACGCGTTTGCCGGCGAAGCGGGTTGTGAATGACGATGCGAGGAGTCACCGACGCTGCCGATCCCGGGCTTGAGCGGCGGGGAGCGATTTCCCGGGCAGAGGCAGCTGCCGCCCATTTTGTCAGCGATCTGCACTCGATCAGGGAGATGGGACAGGGCAATATCAATGCGACCTACCTGGTGGAGTCCGGCGGCCGTCCGATCATCCTGCAGCGCATCAACCCGGCGGTCTTTCCCGATCCTTTCACCGTTGTCCGCAATTTCATCCGCATCACTGAGTATCTGACCCGGGAAAACGGCAGATCCGGCAGGACGTTTCTCGTGCCGTCGCTGATAGCGACGAGAAATGGCCAGCCGTACTGGAAAGACTGTGAGGGAGGGCTCTGGCGTGCCCAGTCCGCGATCGACGGCACGGCGATACGTGTATTGACCGGACGGTCCCAGGCGGTAGCGATTGGCCGCTGTCTTGGCTGGTTCCACCGCCTGACCGCCGATCTCGGCTGCGGCGATTTCGAGATACCTCTCCCCGGTTTCCATGTCCTGCCGCAGTATCTCGCCGAGTTTGACCAGGTGCTGCCGGCGTCGGATCGACACTGGCTGCCGGCTGAGCGGCATTCCCTGGCAGCGGTGGAGGGAATGCGCGCCCGGGCCCCGCTCTTCCAGCGCCTCTGCGACGAGGGCAGGCTGCAGCTGCGGATCGTCCACGGTGACCCGAAGGTGGAAAATTTCCTGTTCGACGGTGCCGGGCGGGTTGTCAGCCTGATCGACCTGGACACCGTCGGGCCCGGCTTGCTGCACCATGATCTGGGCGATAGCCTGCGCTCCTGCTGCAATGTCAGTGGGGAGGGAGGTCAAGCCGCTGCGATTTCCTTCGATCTCGACAGCTGCCGGGCATTTTTTGAGGGGTATGACGCAGAGATGGGCGGACTGCTCGCAGCCAGCGACCGCCGGCTGATATTCGATGCCCTGCTCCTGATCACCTTCGAACTGGGGCTGCGGTTCTTTACCGACCACCTTCGGGGCGACAGCTATTTCAGGGTCAGCTACCAGGGGGAAAACCTGGATCGGGCTGCGGCCCAGTTTGCCTTGATGGAGAGCATCGGCGCACAGGAGGCCGACATCAGGGACGTGATTTCGGCAGGATAACTCTGGGGCGGTCAGTTCGCCAGCTGTTCGATCGAGTAGAGGTAGTGGGAAATAGTTTCAAGGAGATAGGGCTGGAGGCTGCGGAATTCGATGCCTATCCGCAGTTCCTGTTTGCTCTTTTTGATGTTCCGGATCACCCCGCCAATTTCCTGCTCTTCCTTCAGCCCCGGAAGCAGGCAGCGCAGTTGCACCTCGTCGCCGATATCGGTCTGCGGCGGCGGAATTCCCTCTTTCAGCCTGATTACGCAGAGTGTGCCGCCGTTGCTGAGATCGACGAGCACGCCATACAGGATGGTGTCATCCCTGAAATCGATGGTGCAGGGGATGAAGATGTTCGTGCGTTTGGTCTTGCGCAACTCGTGGTAGTGGATGACCTGCGGATAGTCAAGGAGGAGGAGCTGGCACGGTTCCTCGATCACCCGCAGGACCTGGGACTTGAACATGCAGACCTTGCCGGCGTGGATATACCTGACGACGATGCGGCGGCTCGCTTCGATGGCCTCGTGGACTGCGTCGTGCGGCGTCGGTGTGGTGACGATGAACAGCCTGTCCTGCAGCATGCCGACGACGACGCTGACCATATCGGTGCTGATGCCGCTGATCTCCAGCTTGACCCGGGAGCCGATATCGAGGGCGATGCGGGTGCCGACGACCGAGACATGGCTGAGCTGCGGCTGATCCGGATAGCTCTGCTGATCATCCCTTTTTCCTTCGGCATCATGATTGCCTTCGTCGGTATCTGTCATCCCCGGCGGCATCGTTCGTTCATCCTTGTTCTGGAAGGCTTCCATGATGAGGGTGATCAGCGCCTTGTCGATTTCCTTCGGGCGCCTGTCGTTGAGGTATTTGATTTCGATCACGGCCTCTTCCCAGGTCAGAATGGCATGGGCTGCGTCGACATTCCGTAGTTTCGGCGTCTCGGCACCGATAAGCTCTCCGTCGCGGACGTAGAGGATGCCGGTTTCCTGCCTGCTGCGGACCAGCAGGGTGCAGGTCTTTCTTTCCGCCTCAAGCATCTGCAGGAAACTGTAGATGGGTATCCCCTTCACCGTGCCGCTGGAACTGAGTTCCAGCAATTCAGAGACCACCTTCAGCAGCCTCTCGGTCTCGATCGGGCGCTCGAGACAGCGGCTGGCCCCCAGCTTCACCGCCTGGCCGGAGATGTCCTTGCCGCCGCTGGCAATGGCGACGCAGGGGACAAAAGGGAAAGACGAGGTGAGGCGGGAGACACCTTCGAGTCCGTCCCCGCCGGGGTGGGACAGGCTGCAGACGAGAAGGTCGACCTGCTGGGTGGAGATGATATTGAACGCCGTCTCTTCGTCCCTGGCAGTCAGGATGTTGATTTCCTTCTGCCATTTCCTGAAGATGCTGACGAGGCGTTCCAGTTCGACAATGTCGTTTTCAATCAGGATGATCGTCTTCATGAAAAAAGGCTGTGATTGGCGTTTCCTGCAGGCTGTTTCTGTCAGTATGCGCAAAAGCAGATCGAAAAGCAAACAAAAGACGGCGATTGCCGCCAGCCGCGATCCCGGCGACAGGCGACAGCAGGAAGAAAATCGGCAGAAAAGCTGTTTACTGACCGCCTTTGCTCCGGTATGATCGGCACTCCTGCGGATGGCCGCAGATCGGTCACCAGCGCCACGCTCTGCAGCAGGAAACGGCTGGCCAGCCTCCGTTGCTGCCCTTCCGGTAAACATGAACGAACAGGATACCCATGACACCATTTACTCTCCACTGCCGCTCCAGCCAGTGTGCCGCCAGACGCGGCGAAGTGAAGACCAGGCACGGAACCTTCCAGACACCGGTCTTCATGCCGGTCGGCACCCAGGCCACGGTCAAGGCGGTGACGCCGGAAAATCTGCTCGAGATGCAGGCGCAGGTCATTCTCGGCAACACCTACCATTTGTTCATCAGGCCAGGTCACGAATTGATTGAGCGCTTCGGCGGTCTCCACGGTTTCATGAACTGGCCCGGGTCGATCTTGACCGACAGCGGCGGCTTTCAGATATTCAGCCTCAAGGAGCTGGCGACGATCACGGAAGAGGGCGCGGCCTTCCGTTCGCATCTTGACGGATCGAAGCTGTTTCTGGGTCCGGAGATGGCTGTCCGGGTGCAGGAGAGTCTCGGTTCCGACATCATGATGTGCCTGGACACCTGCATTCCCTATCCCGCCGACCGGCAGGAAGCCCGGTCCGCCACCGACTTGACCACCCGCTGGGCCAGGCGCTGCCGCGAGGCGCACCAGAAACGCGATCAGCTGCTGTTCGGCATCGTACAGGGCGGGATGTACGCCGATATGCGGCAGTCGGCAGCGGAGGCCCTGATCGATATCGGTTTCGACGGCTATGCCATCGGCGGACTGAGCGTGGGTGAACCGAAGGCCCTGATGCACGAGATGTGCGAGGCGACGGTGCCCTGCCTGCCTGGGGACCATCCGGTCTACCTGATGGGAGTGGGGACGCCGGCCGACCTGGTGGAAGGAGTCTGGCGCGGCATCGACATGTTCGACTGTGTGATGCCGACCCGCAATGCCAGGAATGGCACCCTGTTCACCTCCAGTGGCAAGGTGGTGATCAAGAACTCACGCTACCGCGAAGACCAGATGCCGCTGGACGCAGCCTGCGGCTGCTATACCTGCCGTAACTATTCGCGGGCCTACCTGCGCCACCTGTTCGTCAGCCGCGAAATCCTCAGTTACCATCTCAATACCATTCACAATCTCCATTATTACCTCAACCTCATGGCCGGGATCCGCAAGGCCATCGAGACTGACAGCTATGCACAGTTCAGGAAAGATTTTTATAGCAGGCTGGCGGATGAGTGATTATCATTGCCCGGATAACCGTTGAGCTAAAGGTTCATTGCGAGGATGTTCCACAGGTACTGATCTTCGCATTACAATTCACGTATCGGAGGAAAAAACATGACAGGAATTGCTTTTGCGGCCGATCCCGCAGCCGGGGCAGCCGCAGGCGGGGCGATGGGGGCGTTCGGCCAGTTCATCCCGCTGATTCTGATCTTTGTCGTCTTCTATTTTCTGCTGATCAGACCGCAGCAGAAGCAGGCCAAGCAGCACCAGATCTTTCTCAACGAGCTGAAGAAGGGCTACAAGGTCGTCACCAAGGGCGGTATTCATGGGGAGATTACCAGCCTGGCCGACAAGGTCGTCACCCTGGAAGTGGCCAAGGGTGTGGAGATCAAGGTTTCCCGGGATGCCATCGCCGGTGCGCTGAACAAGGAAGGGGTTCCCGAGGCCGATAAGAACGGAGCCAAGAAAATAGGCGGCTGAGGCATCAAAGGCTGCTGATTCCCTGCAGTATGCAGGTGTGGATGAGAAGCTGCAGGTCCGTGAGGGCATGCAGCTTTTTTGTTGGCTTTTTCCCTGAATCGGTGAAGATAGTCTGCATCAGTTCGATTGAGGGGATTGCAACGCCCGGGTGATGGCGCGTCGCCGGGCACGGCGGGACCGGATAACGCTGGTCTCGTCATGATATCGCTGGCCGACAGGGGGATAGGGGGCGATGAAAATTGAACGGATCGGTTTGGAGCGCACCAGAATCCTGGCTGTCGACGACAGCCCTCCATCGCTGCTGCTGCTCCAGAATCTGCTCAGTCGCAACGATGACTACGAGGTCAGGACGGCGGTGAATGGCAGGGAGGCCCTCGATATTCTCCGCACCCAACCCGGGGCGACGGATATCGTGCTGATTGACCGGATGATGCCGGAGATGGATGGCCTCGCTGTCTGTGCCGCCATGAAGGCGGATGAGCGGCTCCGGTACATCCCGGTGATCATGCAGACCGCAGCCGATCATCCGGAAGAGATCAATGAAGGAATCCGGGCCGGCGTATTCTATTATCTGACCAAGCCGCTGAATGGCGAAACCCTGCTGTCGGTAGTGGGTGCGGCCGCCAGGCAGGTCAAGCTCTTCAAGCAGCTGCGCAGCGAAATGAGCCAGTGGAAGGTCAGCTTCGGCCTCGTCCAGGTTCTCCACTGCACTTTCAGGACGCTTGAGGAAGGGGAGAGTCTGGCCACCTTTCTCGCCAATTTCTTCCCCGTGCCGGACCGGGCTCTGACCGGCATTTCCGAACTCCTGATCAACGCCGTCGAGCATGGCAATCTCGGCATCGATTACGATGTCAAGGGGAGGCTGATCAGAGAGAACTGCTGGCAGCAGGAAATCGCCAGCCGACTTGCTGACCCGCTGTACGGCAGCCGTAAGGTCGAAGTACTGTTCGAGCGCCGGGAAGGCGGCTGTTCAATCCGGATCACCGACGAAGGCGAGGGATTCGAGTGGCAGAAGTATTTGAAGGTCGATCCGTTCCGGGCCACCCATAACCATGGCCGTGGCATCGCCATGGCCAACATGCTCTGCTTCGATGAGCTGGTATTCAATGACAAGGGAAATCAGGTAACCGGCATCGTTATCGGATAGAAGCGTTCGGCAAAAACCAACAACACAGGGATCTGAACTGCAGGGATGGGAAGGAAATACTATGCGGTTGCGGCCGGGCGCGTGCCGGGCGTGTACAGTGAATGGCCCGAGGCCGAACGGCAGGTGAAGGGATTCGCCGGGGCGAAGTTCAAGGGATTTGGCTCGCGGGCGGAGGCTGAGGCCTGGCTTGAGGCGCCGGTGCACGCGAAAAAGGAAAGGAATGGTGCGAAGACAACCGCCACGGAGAAGAAAAAACTCCCTGTCGATCCCGGCGCGGTAATCGTCTTCACCGACGGTGGCTGCATCAACAACCCCGGCCCCGGCGGTTATGGAGTCGTAATCGAGGATGGCCTCAGCGAGCGGGAATACAGCGGCGGGTATTCTCTGACGACCAACAACCGCATGGAACTGATGGCCTGTATCGTCGCCCTGCAGAAACTCGAAGGATCCGGCCGGGCGGTGGTTGTCCACTCGGATTCGAGCTATGTCGTCAATGGCATGGAAAAGGGTTGGGCACGCAGCTGGCGGGCGAGGGGATGGCGTCGGCCGGACGGACATCCCGCTCTCAATGCGGACCTCTGGGCGGAGTTGCTGCGACTGGCAGAGTCGATGCCGGTGCGTTTTGTCTGGGTGAGGGGCCATGCCGGAAACAGCCGCAACGAGCGCTGCGACGTGCTGGCCAACACCGCGGCCCGGAGTCGCAGTCTGCTGCCTGACAGGGGATATCGGCCATAGGCCCGGATGTGTCGGCGGGCTGCAGCTCAGATACTGAAGGACTGGCTCTGGGCAACCTCGATGGCCAGCTGCGACCTGGCCTCGGCATCCATCGGGATTCCCTTCCTTTCGCACCAGGCCGGGAAAGTCTCAGGATCGATGAAGACCTTGATGACGATGTCCCCCGCTGCCTGGACCTGGTCCTTCATCTGCTCGGCCCGTTGCAGCCAGTCATTGTAGGTCGCCGGAAGACGGTCTGCGTCGGTGAACAGCGTCTTCAGCGTCTCCCAGTGTTCTTCACGGTACCAGACCATCGCCTGGATGGTCGGCTGGTGGACATGGTCAGGAGTGTTCTCTTCGGACATAGGGACAGAGTATGCGTGTGTGCGAATTTGTGATTATGATCGCCTGGAATGCGTTTACTACGCAATGCCAGGTGGCACAAAAGCCAGGCAAAAAAAAAGGGACTTGAAGCAGAGTCGCTTGAAGTCCCTGGATAGCTGTGGTAGCGGGGACAGGATTTGAACCTGTGACCTTCGGGTTATGAGCCCGACGAGCTACCAGACTGCTCCACCCCGCGTTGCGAGGCCCCAATATACATCGCGGGCAATGAATGTCAATGGTTAATTTCCACCAGCCTGGGATGAATGTTCAGCTCAGGAGTGATTCAAGCTTCAGCGCGATGTCCACCGGCAGGGGTGTCAGCTTGCCCCCTCTGGTGACCGCGGCGTGGATCGTATAGCCCTTGGCCAGCAGCTGCGGGCGTTCTGCCAGGGGATCATGCCGGCAGATCCGGTAGTTGAAGCGACAGGTCAGTTTCTTGAGTTCGGCCACCGTGGTTTCGATGACCAGCAGATCGTCGTAGAGGGCCGGAGCCTTGAAGCGTGTGTAACACTCGGTCACCGGCAGGACAATGCCCATGCGCTCGATATCGCGATAGGAACAGACCCACTCCCGCATCAGTTCAGTCCGGCCGATTTCAAAATAACGCAGGTAGTTGGCATTATAGACGACACCGGCGGCGTCAGTGTCGCCATAGAGGACGCGGCAGGTGGAGCGATGTATCTTTTTTGATTTTCCTTCGGGCATCGGGGGGATTACCGTTCGAACAGTTTTTCGATGAGGAGATGGCCTTGGGCCAGGGCGTTGCCGTGCTGCCGGTCGTGGGCGAGGCACTCCCGTTCCGTGAACCGGCGCTGGGATTTCGGACCTGTGCCGCGGGAATCGTAGAGCAGGGTGGGGACCGGATCGGAGCTGTGGGTGCGCAGGGCTATGGGGGTGAAGTGGTCCATGGTGACGACGACACGGAAATCAGTGCCGGCATGCCTCAGGGCGCCGACAATCGGCCTGACGATCCGGCTGTCGAAGTCCTCTATGGCCTGGATCTTGGCGTCTGCAGAGCCCTGATGCCCGGCTTCGTCCGGGGCCTCGAGATGGACGAAGACGAAATCCTCTCCACCTGCGAGGGCTGCGATGGCTGCATCGGCCTTGCCTTCGTAGTTGGTGTCGAGGTAGCCGGTTGCCCCGGGGATATCGAGCACCGCTAGTCCGGCGATGACGCCGAGCCCCTTCAGCAGGTCGACGGCGCTGATCATGCTGCCTTTTATCCGGAACCGCTCTGTCAAAGGAGGGGCGGTCGGCATTTTCCCTTCGCCCCAGAGCCAGATGGCGTTTGCCGGATTTTTGCCGTCGCGGATGCGCTGCCGGTTGACCGGATGGGCCTCGAGGGTGGCCGATACCCGTGAGAGCAGGTTCCTCCATTTCACGTCTGCCAGATAGCGCTGCCAGTGGGCGGTGACATCCTTTTCGATCCAGTCATGGGGCGGGACGGTGGCCAGCTCGGGGTACTCGCCGCTGACGACGACGAGGTTGCGATAGCTGACGCCCGGGTGGAAATGAAAGGTTTCGTCGGCGCATTCCCGCTGCAGGGTGGCGATCAGTTGATGGCCTTCAGCCGTGGTGATGTGTCCGGCGGCGAAATCGACCATGGTGACGCGGTCGCTGTCTCGCCGGTCAAGGGTGACGAAATTGCAGCGGAATGCCGTCTCGTCGCCCGCCAGGCGAATCCCCATGGCGGCGGCCTCAAGGGGGGCTCTGCCGGTATAGTAGCGTTCCGGTGCGTAGCCGAGCAGTGACAGGTTGGCGACGTCGCTGCCGGGCGGAAAGCCCTCGGGGACGGTGCGGTTGAGGAAGAGTTCGCCGTTGCGGCAGAGTTCGTCGATTGCCGGCGTCTCGGCGATCTCCAGCGGCGTCCGGCCGCCGAACTCGGCGAGGGGGTGGTCTCCCATTCCATCGCCGACCAGGATCAGGTATTTCATCGAATCACGTCCCGTTGTTAGTCCTCGTCCAGTATGCGGATCTTGATGGTCGGATCGGTGCAGCAGGCAAGGGCATCGATATCGGTGATCGCCTTTTCGACGGCTTCCTCCGAGGCCTGGTGGGAGCGGAAGACGATGTGGACCGGTTCATTGCTCTGCCGGCCCTTCTGCATCACCGACTTGATCGAGATCCCGTGGTTGCCGAAGATGCCGGAGATGGTCGAGAGCACGCCTGGCTGATCCAGGGCGGTAACCCGGAAATAATAGGGGCAATTCAGGCGGCTCATCGGAGTGATTGTCGGCTCGCCTATGAATTCGGGCAGATAGGACAGAGCGGGCACCCGGTTGATCGAGCCGGCGATGATATCGCGGCCGATGTCGACAACGTCGGCCGCCACGGCGCTGCCGGTGGGCATCATTCCGGCGCCCTGTCCGTAGAGCAGCACGTCGCCGACGGTGTCGCCGGTGAACTGGATGGCGTTGAAGGGGCCGTTGATGCTGGCGAGCATGTGATCGACCGGGACCATGGTCGGATGAACCCGGGCCTCGACATGGTCGCCGTGGTTGCGGCTGATGGCCAAGAGCTTGATGCGGTAGCCAAACTCGCGGGCGAAGTCGATGTCGATCGGGCGGATGCTGCTGATGCCCTCGACGGTGATATCGTCCAGCTGCACATGCAGGCCGTAGGCGATGGTCATCAGGATCGCCAGCTTGTGTGCGGTGTCGATGCCCTCGACATCGTAGGTCGGATCGGCTTCGGCGAAACCCATGGTCTGGGCGTCCTTCAGGACGTCGGCAAAGGCGCTGCCGTGATCGGTCATCTGGGTGAGGATATAATTGGCGGTGCCGTTCATGATGCCCTGGATCGCCTCAATGCGGTTGGCCACCAGGCCTTCCTTCAGGGCCTTGATCACCGGAATGCCGCCGCCGACGCTGGCCTCGAATCCCACCTCGACCCCTTTGGCCACTGCGGCCTCGAAGATCTCCCTGCCGTGGGTGGAAAGCAGAGCCTTGTTGGCGGTGACAACGTGTTTGCCGCTGGCGATGGCCTTGAGGATAAAGGTTTTGGCCGGTTCGATGCCGCCGATCAGTTCGACGACGATGTCGATGTCCGGGTCGCTGAAGATGTCGTTGGCATCACGCGTGAGCGTCACATCCCGGAAGTGTTCGGGAAGCTGCTCGATATTGATGTCGGCGACACGGGAGAGGATGATGTTGGCGCCGGTCTTGCGACGGAGACGGTCACGCTGCTCGAAAAGGGTCTGGGCAAGTCCGCTGCCAACTGTGCCGAAGCCGATTATGCCTACGCGGATGTCATTCATATGGTTGTCGATGGAGAAGCTGGGCAGCGAGGTTGTGCCCGAAAGGGTTTCAGAGGGCCGGCAGAACCGTCGTCGAAGACGGGTAGGCTGTCGGTTTTCCGTTGACTGTAACCGACGAAAATACCCGCTTTATCGGCGAAAGTCAAAATCTTCGGAAGATATTTTTCTCGCCTCGACCCTGAGAATCGGCTATATTTCCTGCTTGCGCGATTTTTCGAGATCGCCTCCTCGTTTCGGCTCACGCCGGACAGGCGGGAGGAAGGGGGAAGATTCCACTCCGTGATGAACGGTGTATGGTTGCTGCAGTTACAGCTGGTGTTGCTTCACGAGCTTTCGGCGATATTTTCAAGATCAAAGGAAAAAGGAGAATGAGTATGGGCAAGAATATTCTGGTATTCGGACCGAATGGCAGCGGCAAGGGAACCCAGGGAGCCATTGTGCAGAAGAAATACAGTATTCCGCATATCGAGTCCGGAGCGATCTTTCGCGAGCACATCGGCGGTGGCACTGAATTGGGAAAGAAGGCAAAGGAATATATCGATCGCGGCGATCTCGTTCCCGATGATATCACCATTCCGATGATGGTTGCCCGCCTGCAGAAGGACGACTGCAAGGACGGCTGGATTCTTGACGGTTTCCCGCGCTCCAAGGATCAGGCTATTACCCTCGCCAAGACCCTCGAGGATAACGGCCTGGCCCTCGACTATGTCATCGAGATCGTTCTCGACCGCCAGATCGCCAAGGAGCGTATCATGGGGCGTCGTCTCTGTGTCAACGACAACAACCATCCGAACCATATCGCTTTCCCCGCGATCAAACCGGTGGAAAAAGACGGCAAGCTGGTATGCCGTGTCTGTGGCGGCGATCTGAAGACCAGGCCGGATGATCAGGATGAAGAGGCGATCAACAAGCGTCACAACATCTACTACGACGACAACACCGGTACCATGGCTGCTGTCAATTATTTCAAGCAGGCGAAAGGGCCGAAAGTGATCTCGGTCGATGGTTCGGCTTCGATCGGCGAAGTGACAGAACTGATCATGAAGGAGCTGTAATTCCGGCGGAGAGTAATTCCGCACAGGAAATTATCAGTTGCAGGAAGAGGGAAAGGGGGCATGCCTGAGCAGGGATGCCCCCTTTTTTGCTCGGTTTTGAATACGAACGGTGGATGGATAGTGGAACACGCAATCCAAGCCTTGCGATCTGAGTCGGATATGGAAGAACACACGAAGAAGCACGGACCGGGAAAGGTCTATCTGGTTGGAGCGGGGCCGGGAGATCCGGGGCTGATTACGGTCCGGGGAAAGCAGCTGCTCGAGCGGGCGGAGGTCGTTATCTATGACTACCTGGCGAGCACGCGGCTGCTCAAGCATATCCCCAAGGATGCCGAACTGGTCTATGCCGGCAAGAAGGGCGGGGTGCAGCACACCCATACCCAGGAAGAGATCAACCAGATGCTGGTGGATTATGCCATGCAGGGGAAAATGGTCGTCCGCTTGAAAGGCGGCGATCCGTTCATTTTCGGGCGCGGCGGAGAGGAGGTGCAGCAACTGGCGGCATCGGGCATCCCTTTCGAAGTCGTCCCTGGTGTCACCTCGGCAACCGCAGCTGCGACCTATGCCGGAATTCCGATAACCCATCGCGATTACACGGCTTCGGTGGCTTTCCTCACCGGTCATGAGGATCCTACCAAGGAAAACTCCAACATCGACTGGGCCCGTCTTGCGACCGGGGCAGGAACCCTGGTCGTCTATATGGGCATCAAGAATCTCCCGTTCATCGTCGACAACCTGATCAAATACGGGCGCGATCCGAAGACCCCTGTCGCTGTTGTCCGCTGGGCTTCCACCCCGGAGCAGGAGTCGGTGGTGGCGACGCTCGACGAGATTGTCGATGCGGTCAGGGAAAAGGGAATCAAGCCACCGTCACTGATCATCGTCGGCGAGGTGGTCAAACTTCGTGACGCCATCGACTGGTTCGAGAAGCGGCCGTTGTTCGGCAGGCGGATCATCGTCACCCGGACCCGCGAGCAGGCCAGCGATCTGGTCGCCGGTCTCGAGGAGGCCGGGGCCAACTGCCTCGAGTATTCAACGATCAATATCCAGCCGACCGATTCATATGATATCCTTGACAGCGAACTGGACCGGCTCAACGAGTACCACTGGATTGTCTTCACCTCGCTCAATGGTGTCGATTATTTCTTCCGCCGGCTGTATCAACGGGGAATGGATGCCCGTAACCTCAAGGGGCCGGGGATTGCCGTGGTGGGCAAGAGCACTGCGGAATTGCTCATGAAATACGGGATCAGGGCTGACCTCGTCCCTGCCGCCTATACCGGGGAGGGACTGGCGGAGAGTCTGCTCGATCAGGGAGTGGAGGGGCGGAACATCCTCATTCCGCGCGCTGAACACAGCCGTGAGATACTGCCGGAGACGTTGCGCGGTGCCGGTGCCCAGGTGACCATCGCCCCGGTGTACAAAAATGTCCCGCCGCAGGGGCGTAAAGATGCCCTGCGGGCGGAACTCGAGACCGGCAAGGTCGACATGGTGACCTTCACCAGCTCCTCAACTGTGAAGAATTTTCTGACGATGGTCGATGCGGCCGACCAGCAGGAACTCGAGAAACTCCTTCAAGGCGTCAAGATAGCCGCGATCGGGCCGATAACGGCGAAGACAGTCACCGATAACGGGCTGAAGGTCGACGTCCAGCCGGCGACGTATACCATTCCGGCCCTGATCAAGGAAATTCTGGACTATTACGCCGCGGCGGGGCAGTAACGCTTTTCGCGGCCTAGCTGTATGGGGAGGGCCCCGGTGCGAGTTCAGGTGATGCTTCCGGAAAATGGCGCGGCGGGACTGATCTGCCTGCATGAACGAGGGCAGGATGGCTGGGATGAGAATCCTGTCGTTGCCGATGATGAAGAAACCGGCGACTCCTCAGGCCTGTTCTGCCGTGCCTGCGGGTGTCGGATTACCAGTGATGACCAGCGAATCGCCGTCAACGGTTCGCATACCCACACCTTCTTCAATCCGGACGGCCTGGTCTTCGAATTGGGCTGCTTTGGCCAGGCCCAGGGATGTCTGATCGGCAGCCAGGCCAGTACCCTCTTTACCTGGTTTGCCGGATTCGCCTGGCGAACGGTCTCCTGCGCCCGGTGTGGCGCCCATCTCGGCTGGCGCTTTGAAAGGGGGGACACGGTGTTCTTCAGCCTCATCCTGACTGCTTTGACAGACGGGCGATGAATGGCAGAGGCGGGAGATGGATGGGCGGAGCCGAGGCGGTCAGTTCAATCGGATCAGGTCAAGGAGCTCCTCGGAGCTCATCTTGGCGCTGATGTCGCTTCCTTCCAGCAGGCTGCCGGCCAGGTCGCGTTTTTCCTGGTGCAGTCTGACAATCTTTTCCTCAATTGAATTCTTGCAGACCAGCCGGTAGATTGTCACCGGCCGGGTCTGGCCGATACGGTGGGCACGGTCGGAGGCCTGGTCTTCGATGGCGGGATTCCACCAGGGATCCATATGGATGACATAGTCGGCGGCGGTCAAATTGAGACCGAGGCCGCCGGCTTTCAGGCTGATCAGGAACAGGTCGCCCTGGCCCGCCTGAAAGGCCTCCACCCGCTCCTGCCGCTGCCGGGAACTGGTACTCCCGTCCAGGTACTGGTACGAAATCTTTTCCTTGTCGAGATGCTCCCTGATGATCTGGAGATGGCCGATGAACTGGCTGAACACCAGTACCTTGTGGCGGCTTTCGATCAGTTCCTCGATAAGCTCCGAAAAGACCTTCAGCTTTGAACTGACAATCCGGCTGTTCGGATCGAGAAGTCGCGGGCTGCAGCAGGCCTGACGCAATTTCATGATCTCGGTCAGTATCTGCAGGTGCCTTTTCTTTTTGTCCTTGTTGTTATCCAGGATCTCGAGCGCATTCTGGCGCAGGGCCTCATAGAAATGAGACTCGTACTCGCTCATTTCAACTTCGAGCGTCATTTCCGTGCGCGAGGGCAGCTCATCGAGGACCTCCGATTTGATGCGACGGAGGATGAAGGGCCGTATCAGTTTTTTCAGTTTCAGGCGCGCTTCCCGATCCTGGTACCGTTCGATCGGGATGGCAAAACGCTCATTGAAGCTGTTGACCGATCCAAGGAAGCCCGGGTTGATGAAATTGAAGAGGTTCCACAGTTCGCCCAGGTGATTCTCGATCGGGGTGCCGGTGGTGATCAGTTTGAATTCTGCCTTGAGGGACATCGCCGCCTTCGAGCGTTTGGTAGCAGCGTTTTTGATAGCCTGGGCTTCGTCGAGGATAACGGCCTGCCAGGAGACGGTGGAGAGCAGATCCATTTCCTGCTGGAGCATGGTGTAGGTGGTGATCACCAGATCAAACGGTCCGAGTTCGCTGATCACGACTGAACGGTCCTTGCTGTTCAGGGTCCTGATCTGCAGGGTCGGGGTAAAACGGGTGACCTCGGATTGCCAGTTGGTGGAAACCGATGTCGGAGCTACCACCAGGGAAGGCCCGTCGGCGGCGAAGCGGAGGATGATGGCCAGCGATTGCAGGGTCTTGCCGAGGCCCATATCATCGGCCAGGCATCCCCCGACGCCCCATTGGGCCAGACGGGCCAGCCAGTAGAAGCCTTCCTTCTGATAGTCGCGCAGCTCGGCCTGCAGGGTCGAAGGCACTTCCGGCTGAAAATCGCCACTGGCGCGGATTTTCTGCAACAACCGCTTCCAGCCGCTATCGACGCTGGAAGCGGTATGATTGATCAGGTCTTCCAGCGGCAGGGCGGCGAGAGGATGCAGTAGCAGTTCCTCGTCATCGAATCCGTTCGCGTAGATATTCAGGTCCTCGAGGCGCTTTTTGAATTCCTGGGTGAGGGCAACGAACTGTCCGGATCCGATCTCGACGAAGCGGCCGGGGGAGGACTTGATCGTTGCCAGCAGATCCTTGAGGCGGATGACATGATCCTGGTCGAGCCGCAGGCTGCCGTCTATGGCCAGCCAGTTCTGGCGGTTTGTCCGGACCTTGAGATTGAGATTCTCAAACGATGCCTGGTAGGCGATGGACAGTTTTTCTCCCTCCGGCCACTCGATTACCACCTTGTCCCGGATAGCCTGCAGTTCAATCAGGGCCTGGAGGCAGTCCTCCGGGTCCTGCAGGTGCCACTCCCTGTCCGTTTCACGCTCCATATCGATTGCGAGGTCAAGGATGGGACAGAGCTCTTCGACATCACGGGCTTTTTCCTCCTCCAGAGCAAGGTTTCGCTTCGTCTGCATCCTCCGGCCGTGGATCTCGGTCATGATGTTCTCGACTCCCTGGCCGGGTTTGAGATAGTGCATGCCGTCGGGGAAGGGCTTGACGAACATCTCGAGCCGGAAGCCGGTGCCGTAGGGGAGGAGGTGCATATATATGGTCGAATCTGCTTCGACGAACTCGATGTCGCTCTCTCTTCCAGCGGCCCGATCCCCGGCTATGGCGGAGTGAACAGTCATGAACGATGAGCTGTTGCCGATCAGTTTGATGACATGCTCACTTGCCGATATCGGCACCAGCAGTCCTTCCTTGCCAATCTGTCGCGCAATTTCACGGTGCTTGTCGCTGATGCTGATAATCCTGATGCGGCTGGGTGTTTCCTGAAATACCGAATAGTTATCGGCACCGATCGGCTGAGCGAAACGGATCAGCAGGTTCTGGCCCTTTTCCTCGATCAGCAGTTCAGGCTCGCCGGCGATGAATTCGACCGGTGTCGACGGTGATTTGGCGAGAAACAGCTGCGGATGTCCGATCATTGCCATCAGGGCCTTTTCCTGGCTGAACTGGAAGCTGACACTGTTCGTCTCAGGATTGTGCAGGCGTTTGATCGCGGCGCAGATCTTGCGGTCCTTGGGAGTAAGGTAGCTGAGTTTGCCCTGGTACAGCCTGGCCAGTGAGATCGGACGCCCTTTTCCCCATCCGCCGGGGAGGCTCAGTTTCTGCTCTCGCGGCATGATCGAGATACTGTCGCCATCCAAATCGATCATCCAGACTAACCGGGTCTTTTCCTGTGATGCGGCATCCTCGTCAGTCGAGGTAATGTTTATCAGCGCCTGAAGGGCACGTTTCCATGGTTCTTCCGGTTCAAAGAGCGGCAGGATTCTGCTTAAGCCGATCTGTGCCCGCAGTTCCTCATAGTCAGTCCGGAAAGGTGCCGGGTCGGCGTGCAGTTTCGCGAGAATTTCGCAGTAGATGGCGGCAAACAGGGAGTAGCCGCTTTCTCTGGCCCTGGTGTAGCCGTCAATGATTTCCTTCTCGAGAATCGGCTGGGTGCTGCTGGTCAGCCAATATTGACAGAGTGAGGCAAAGGCCAGGGTGAGACTGTGGCTGGGGGCATTTTCCGGCAGGCTGATCTCTGTATGGCTGGTGCTGCGATCGATCCGTGAATGGACGAGTGTCGCCAGATAGGAGTATGCCGTGTTTTCCGGGGCAGAGTGGAAGAGGGAGAGGGTGACGGCAATCTGTTCTGCTATGGTGTGGTAATCCTGTTCTTCAGAGGCGTGGAGTCTTGCCAGGATGTAAAACAGCCCGGTCAGACCGAAAAACGCCACCCGCTCGTCGTCCTGCAGGGCCTGGAGGAGGTGCAGGTCCTGCGAGTATTGCTCCAGAGACTCGGCGAGTCTGCCCTGGAGAAAGAGCAGGGTTCCCCATGCGCCGGTCCCCCTGAAAGAATCCTCGCTGTTGCGGAGCAGCATTTCAGTGCGTTGAAAGTCCCCCTGAAGCAGATACTGGGTGAAAAGCAGACGCTTGAATGGCAGCTGTTCGTCCGGGCTGAGGGCGGCTGATTGCTGCTCTGCCTCAAGAAATGCATGAATTTCAGGGAAGGCCGTCAAGGATGCCTGGGCATGGCGGAGTATGGCATTCAGGAGGTAGAATCGGAAGGAGAGGGGCAGGCTGCCAAACCAGTCGGGATCAAAAGGTTCTGTGATAACCTGGACGAGGGGAGGTGCCGAGCAGACAAGGTCTCGGCACTGACTCGAGATGAAGGACGCCGCTTCTTCAATAAGGTCGAAATCCTGGGAATAGATACCGATCCTCAGTTCCCGCATCGCCCGCCAGCATCGGGTGGACCATTTGCCGTAGTAGTAGGATGCCGGTGCCTCATCGCGGATGATGCTGGCATACGTGGAGAAAGTGCCTTCGGCGATGGTCTTTCTGGCGAAGACTTCCACCAGTTGGGGAACGACCCTGTGTTCAGCGGTGATGAAACCGAGCTGCTCGAGTTTGGCGAGGTAGTGGTTGAGATTGACGGTTGTTGGCCGGTTCCCCCGTGGATTGCTGAGGTCGAGCCGGCGCAGGCTGTTGACGAGAAGAGTCGTATGGGCAGGCTCGTAGATGATCGAAAGGAGGAGGAGAAGGGTTTGCTCGAAGTGGGATAGGCGGTTGAAATGATCGAGGAGGTCGGTCTCTTTCGGCATGATTGCGCTGTTTCTCAGGTAACGTCGATGCCGGCGACCAGGTGAAGGGGGATTCCCTCTGCCGGGGCGGGCGCAAAGATCAACAAGGTACTATATCACCGGAGCACCAGCAAGAAAAAGAAAAACTGCAGATGTTCTGCCGGAGCTGATTCGGTTTGCAGTTCCACAGGGTGTCAACGATCAGCGACGTTACCGAAGGAGACGTTGCCATCATGGATGAAGCAGGTGAATAATTGAGAAAAAATATTGAAAATCAATTCCTTCGTCCTTGTCAAATGTGATAATGACAGTTGGCAAAACGTCAGAGAATATTGCTGTGAACTTGACACCTTTTCAGAAATATCTGAAACTGATTCTGCGAAGACTGAGAGATGCTCGCAAAGGAGGAACATGGCCATAATCGGATATATTTTCCTGAACCCGGAAAAGGCTGGTCGGATGTCACTTGAGGATCAGCAGCGGGCAATCATGGCCTATGGACAGGAAGTGGGCCGACAGGTGATGGAGATCTATGTTGAGCAGGCAGCCTCGATCAGGCAGGCCTTGATCAACCGGGCGGAAGGCGGGAAAATGATCGAGAGGGTCAGGGGGGGCGATACGCTGGTTGTGGCCCGGGCGGCGTATGTCCTCGGTTCCAGCCGGGAGGCAAGCAGATTGCTCGCCGATCTTCGGCTGAAGAAGGTATCGATGTATTGCCTCGACCTGGCCGAGGATATCACCTGTGATCGCGAGCGCAGACTTGCTGTCTCCGATGGAGGCGCGGTTCTGATCCAGAAACTCCTGGCCGCATTGTCTCTCTGCGACAGCAGCAGGCATGGGGAGGCGATAAGGGAGGCGAAAAAATACCGGAAACAGGCCGGTAAATACCTGGGGGGGCCGGTTCCATTTGGCTGGCGGGTCGATGGCGCTGGCCGTCTCATGCAGAATCCGGAGCAGCAGCGGGTCATCAGGGAGATGAAGCAGATGCGGGAGGACCGCTGGTCGTTTCGGGCTATCTCCGGAATAGTGCGGGAGAGGCATGGTCTGAGTCTATCCCATGAGGGGATCAGGAGGATTCTGGCAACGGAACAGAGCCGACGCGATGAAAAAAGACAACGGCTTCCTGGCGCCCAAAGCAGTTCAGAGCAGGTGTTGCAACGGCGCGTTGAGGAGGACCGAAGGAGAGATCGGAAGAAGAGATGATGGGAGGGGAATATGCCATGGATTGCCGACGTCAGACGCAATCCATGGCATGTGCGGCTTGGCAGGCGATATAAGCCTGCTTGTGAGTATTAAAGGCTCTTGTGGCGGGAAATCTCAGCCTGATCCTCGAGGTTGCGGATCCATGCCATCAAGAGCTGCTGCTGGGTGTATTGAATAAGTGCTGTGCGATATTGCTGGATTGTCTTCTCATCGGCCTTTTCGGTTGGAAGCTTCCGCTTATCAAAGACAAAGACATAGAATGAATTGTCAAGCTGGCCGATTTCTTTTGGCAGCGGCGATGATTTTGACAGCTGAAAGGCCTGTTCAAACAGACCGGCGGGAAAGACCGAGGCCTGCTGCGGATCGTTGCGGTTGAGATCTCCGGAATTTTCAATTTTGAAGGCGGTTCCGGCAATTGCCTGCTCGAGGGTTTTCCCTTTGCGCACCTGCTCGAGTATGGCTGCAGCCTTGGAGCGTGCCATTTCCTGTGCTTTACTGGAGATATAATCAGCCCGAGCCTTTTCGGCAACCGCAGTCAGTTGCGGGATCACCGGCGCCTTGTAATCCAGGGCGAAGAGGATCGCGTATCCGGTATCGGTTTCGATGAGCGAACTCAGCTCACCTTTATTGAGCTTGAATGCGGCCTCCAGCAGTTTCTGGTTGAGGCCGATCTCCGCCGGCGGTTGCTTCTGAGTGAAAAATCCTGTTTCCTTCAGGGTGATGTCGGGATGCGCAGCGATATAATTCTTCAGGCTGCCAGCCTTGATAATCCCTTCATAGGCCTGATTGGCAAGCTGGAAGGCCATCTGCTTGGCCTCCCTGTTCCTGATGGTCCCGGTGATGGTATCGCGCACCTCCTGCAATGGTCGGGTTGCTGCCGGTTTTATTTCCTCGAGTTTGATTATGTGGTAGCCGAAACTCGTCTTGACGACGTCGCTGATTTCGCCGGGCTGCATGGAAAAGACCTTGGCGTCAAATTCCGGGACCATGCTTCCCTGCTGAAAGAATCCGAGATCCCCGCCGTTGCCCTTGCTTGGATCCTCGGAATATTGTTCGGCGGCAGCAGCAAAGTCACTGTTTTTCTTTACAATGTTCAGAATTTCGGTGGCTTTCAGCTGTTGCTCCCGGTGTCGCTCAGCACTGTCCTCCTCTCGTGCCGCCAGCAGGATATGGCGCGCCCGCCGCTGTTCGGGAACCTGAAAACTCGCGAGATTTTCCTGGTAATACGTTTTGACCTGGTTGTCGTCGACTGTAATTTTCTTTTCAAGATCCTCAAAGGTATAAGGCAGGTACTGCAGCTTGATTTCAGGATCCGAGCGGTAGTTTTCCTTTACCGTTTCAAACCATTTCTGCAGATCCTGTTGGTCGACCTTGATAGCATCTTTGAAGGAGTCGGTATCGATCTTGATAAAACGGACTGAAACCGTCTCCCGACCCTGATTGTAGAGATCTTCAATTTCCGCATCTGTGGCGACAGTCACGAATTTGCTGATTTCCTGAACCGTTCGGTCTGAAAGCATATCGTATCGCAGCGAGTCCTCGAAGCTTGTGGGGGTGAAGCGGTTGGCCGATAACAGGGATTGATAGCGATCCATACTGAACTGGCCGTTGTCCTGAAATTGCGGCATCGCGGTAATCTTGCTGCGGATTTCTTCAGCGCTGACCCGGATACCCATTTCCCTGGCACCCTGGCGGAGGAGGGATGTTTGAATGAGCTGCTCGATAACCTGTTGCTTCACTCCGAGGGATTCGTCCAGGCCTTTTGGCAGGGTACCGCCGAACTGACTGCTGAGTCTATTGATCGCCTGGTCATAGGCTTCCTGGAATTGCTGGAACGATATTTCATCGTCGTTGACGGTCAGAGCGACTTCCCGAGTATTCATCATATTGGTGCCGACTCCCCAGAAGATGAAGACGAGAGCAATGATGACGACGATGATCTGAATGAAGGTTGACTGGGCTTTGTTGCGAAGGACCTGGAGCATGATAGCAGTGAGATAGCGGCCGGGCCGGTTGTGAAAGGATGAATGGGCGGGTGTATCCCTGAGTTTCAAGACAAGTTTTCATGGATGTACTCTTTCTTCCCCCTCCGTGCAAGGAAAAACGGGGTGGAGCGCTGTCTGTCGTTCCGTGGCGGAGGAGGGACGCGGTTGTGGCCGCTGCAGGGCAGGCGGAAAAATCGTCCGGCGCGAGAAAAAATGGACATATGCAAGAAATTCGGTAACTATGTGGCGGCGGTATCGATCATTGGCCATGAGCGTTTCTTCCGATCCCGGTGGGACTCATGCACCGCATGCCATTGCTCGATGGCGGTTGCTGTGTCATTATAGCAGTAATTACATATAATTGAGTGGTGATGGAGGGAATGAATAAATGATTGTCCATTCACTTGACAAACTGTTATCCCTATAGTAATAAGGCCTAATTAGTTTTCAGCCGACTCAAACAACGGTGAGAGCCACAGAAAAATATTTAAGGAGGTTTTAAAATGCCAACGCTTGAACACAATGGTTCGTCCTTCCAGGTTGATGAAGATGGATTCCTGCTCAAGGGAATGGAAGAGTGGAATGACAATTGGGTAGACTATGTCAAGAGCTCTGAGGGTATCTCCGAGCTGACCGATGAGCATCATAAGGTTATTGATGCACTGCAGGAGTACTACAAGAAGAATGGTATTGCTCCGATGGTCCGTATTCTTTCCAAGACCACTGGATTTCCGCTGAAGAGAATTTATGAGTTGTTCCCGTCTGGACCTGGTAAAGGAGCCTGCAAGATGGCTGGCCTGCCGAAACCCACCGGTTGCGTCTGATCCTACGATCAGTTGCGAGATCGCAAAAAAAGGGGTTGCCGTAAGGCAACCCCTTTTTTTGTTCTCTTTTCCGTGTCGGGTGGTAGCGGTTTTGCTCGTTCAGAAGATCATATTGGAAAAACGTCCATGCAGTTCTCTTAGTTCTTCTTCGCAACTGCCGCAGAAGAGGCGACTGCCTCCAGCTGACTGAATACTGGTATCTTCGACGGAAAAACTGCCATCAGGATTCTGGACGTAATGGGTCACGATCACCGCATCCTCGCTGATCTCAAAAAATTCCAGATCGTTGCCGCAGTGAGGGCATTTGATTCTCGGGATGAAGGACATCTCGGTTGCCATCCTGGTGCCCTGTGGTTTGCGCGGGGTACTAGACATTGGCCTTATGCAGAATAGGTGTTTTTGCGGCTGTCGCTGGAACCGGGTTTGCCTTGTCTTCTATCTGACGCAGATCCTTGGTGGCTGACTTTATTTCGCCGTCTATGGCAGCTCCAGGTTCAACCGTCAGGCTGGCCGCCTCAATCCTGCCATGGATGGAACAACTTTTGCGGGCGATCACGTTGCTGGCCTGGATATCGCCTTCTATGGTGCCAAAACAGTTGAAGGTGTTTGTTCTGATATTACCGTTGACTCTTCCAGTTTCGCTGAGAATGAGGTGTTCTCCGTCGATATTACCGTCGATGTGACCGTCGATACGGGCTTTCCCCTTGAAAGTGATTGTGCCGGTAATCGACATGCTCTTGTCGATGAGAGAGGAAATGGCCTCGATATCAGACTTGCCGGCAAGCTGGTCAAGTTCGTCCTTTTTCGCAAATATGCTCATATCAGTTTTTTGCGGAATTGCGAGGGACCGGGAGTGACAGCCCGGCTACCTTCATCAGTTTTGCAGGGTTGATCGGTTTGCCGTGCAAGGTAACTTCGTAGTGCAGGTGGGGGCCGGTCGCTCTGCCGCTGCTGCCGACCGCACCAATTAACTGGCCTCGTTCGACTCTGTCACCCTTTTTGACCATGAAACGGTCGAGGTGGGCGAAACTGGATGCATATCCATTGCCGTGATCAATCTGGACGAACTTCCCATAGTTGCCATTTGTCGTCGCGGTGGTAACCACGCCGGCCCCTGTCGCGAGAATCTTCTCTCCCTTGGCCGCCCGGAAATCTATGCCGGTATGAAAGGCTCCCTCATTGTTCATGGGATCCTGGCGAGAACCGAAATTGGACGAAATCGATCCTGGCACCGGTCTGCCCAGTGGCGTATAGCGAATGGTCTCTATATATTTGTCAGTGGTGAAAAGCAGGTCGTCATGTTGGCTCACCCCGCGCGAAATGAAAGGTCCGCCACTGTCCTTCCTGGCGAGTGAGCTCTTTCTGGTTTTGAGGCCGAGTTTGTCCATGACTTCTTTTATATGTTCACTTCGGTCATTGAGTTCGGTGACGGCCGTGGCGATGATTGCCTCCTTCTCATCAGAGAATGAAGCTGCTTGTCGTGCCTTCGCCATTTGCAGGTTGGCGATCTCCAGGCTCATCTGGTGCTTGAGCTGCTCGGTGCTTTGTTGATGTCTGGCGAGGAGCTGGGTGCTGTGCTGCAGCTGTTGCCTGAGGCCGGCTAGCTCGCTTGCGAAATGCCGGTTCTTCGCAAACAGGCCGATGGTCAGTGAAGAAGAAAAAATCAGCCCGGAGAGGGCGACGAGGAGCAGGAGGGTGAGACCGAAAAAGCTTTTCTTATGGATGGGAAGACGGCGGGTTCTGCCGCTGTCACTGGTTATGATGAGGTAAAAATGTTCACTCATTCCACGTAAACCCTGTTGGTTATCCTTGATCCACATGAGAGCGTGCTGCTTGTGCAGCCGGTATCCTTCAGTGGAATCAAGATGTTCAAGCCAAAATTTGATAGTTTATACTCTTGACAAGTGATTTATTCAACCATAAAAGGACTCCTGCCCGGGGGGCGGTCGGATCGGTCGGTTCTCTGGTGCTTTTTCACTGCAATGGCTTCCTCACGTTGCCCCGGGTTGCTGTCGGCAGAGCAGCGATATGGCTCTTTCCGGAGCGAATGGCCGCGAGCTGCTGTATTTTTCCCTCGTTCCGGCACGACAGGAGGTGTTGAGATATTTCTATGGGAAATCTGATAACTGGCAAAGGCCTCGGGAAGTCGTACGGCGCCCGACGCCTCTTTCGCGATATACATCTGGCGATCTCCGCGGGTGACCGGGTCGGCCTGGTCGGTCCGAATGGTGCAGGGAAATCGACCCTGCTCAGGATCCTTTGCGGTGCGGAGGAGGCCGATGAGGGGCAGGTCGTCCTGCAGAAATTTGCCAGGGTGAGCTATCTCGCCCAGGCTGATTCCTTCGATGAAGAATCAAGTGCCACGAGGAACCTTCATGCAGCCCTGATGGCAACGGAATTGACAGAAGCGGAAAGGCATACCAGGGTGCAGACATTGCTCAGCGTTGCAGGTTTCACCGAGGACGGGAATGCTGTCAGCGGTCTGTCCGGAGGGTGGCGAAAGAGACTTGCCATCTGCCGGGCGCTGCTGACGGCACCGGATGTCCTGGTGCTCGACGAACCGACGAACCACCTGGACATCGAGGGAATCCTCTGGCTGGAATCGCTGCTCTGCGGCAAACTCGGCATCCGTCTGTCCGCATACCTGGTAGTCAGTCACGACCGGCGATTTCTCGAAAACTGCACCAATCGGGTGGTCGAAATCTCCGCTGTATATCCTGACGGACTTTTTCAAGTAGCCGGCAGCTATTCTCGATTTCTCGAGGAACGGGCCGATTTCCTTGCGCTGCAGTCGCAGGAGGAGGAGCGCCTGGCGAACAAGGTGCGTCGGGAGACGGAATGGTTGCGCCGGGGGCCGAAGGCGCGGGCGACCAAGGCGAGGTACCGGATCGAGGAGGCGTACCGGCTTCAGGACGAGCTCAGCCAGGTGAGGGGACGGAACCGGTCATCCTCGACGGTGCAGATCGATTTCGAGGCAACCGGCAGAAAGACCAGGAAACTGCTTGAGGGAATCGGCCTGGCCAAGTCGTATGGGAATCGGCAGCTCTTCGCCGGACTTGATTTGCAGCTCTCGCCGGGCTCGCGTATCGGTCTGCTGGGAAGAAACGGTTGCGGAAAATCGACCCTGATGCAGATCCTCGCTGCGGCAGCCTTACCCAGCGGCATACGTCCGGATGCGGGGACACTGGTGCCGGCTGATGGAGTCAGGATTGTCAGTTTCGATCAGCGACGCGGGCAGGTTGATCCGGAAGACACCCTGCACCGGGCCCTTGCCCCAGATGGCGACGCCGTCGTCTACATGGGGCGGTCGCTGCATGTGGTGTCCTGGGCAAAAAAATTCCTCTTCCGTCCCGATCAGCTGGAGACGCCTGTCGGGCAACTCTCAGGGGGGGAACAGGCCCGCATCCTGATCGCGGCCCTGATGCGTCAGCCAGCCGACATCCTGCTCCTCGATGAGCCGACAAACGACCTCGATATCCCCTCCCTCGACATTCTCGAAGAAAGTCTGCAGGAATTCCCCGGTGCGCTCGTCCTCGTCACCCACGACAGATATCTGCTGGATGCCGTCTGCGACAGGATTCTCGGTTTCGATGGCAAGGGGGGAGTGGCATGGTATGCGGATTATGAGCAGTGGCTGGATCATATTCAGGAAGATGAGAGGACGGTCGGCCGGCCTCAGGCGGAGAGGGGAAAGGCGAAAGAGGTCGAGAGTGGCGTCCGCAGGAAAACGATCCGGCTGTCTTATCTGGAACAGCGCGAATATGACCAGATCGAGGACCGGATTGCCGCGGCCGAGCTGACCCAGGAGGAACTGGAGCAGACGATGGAATTGCCGGAAACGATCGCCGATCCGGCGAGATTGGCGGAGTGCTGGCAGAATCTCGAAAATATCCGGGAGGAAATCGACCGGCTCTATAGCCGCTGGGCCGAGCTTGAGGAGAAGAAGCTGTCAGGCGGCGACTGATCTGGCATTTCGGCTGGCGGGGTGCCCCCGGCGAGGCACCCCGCCGGGATTTATCCTTCGCGGATCTCTATCTTGCGTGGTTTGACCGCTTCTGATTTCGGCAGGTGGAGTCTGAGAACGCCATCGGTGAGCTCGGCGTCCACCTTGGCCAGATCTATTCCCTGTGGTACCGAAAAGACGCGACGGAACTGGGCGGAGCTGAATTCCTCCATCAGCTGGCCTTTGCTTTGCTCCAGGTACCGGTTGCCGGTCAGGGTCAGCTGGCCGTTATCCAGGTCTATGCTGATGTCTTCCCGGTTTACACCGGGGATATCGACATAGAGGAGATATTCCTCGGTGTTTTCATAGATGTCGACGCTCGGTATAAGCACGTTCAGCTTCGCAATTTTTTCCGGTGCTGTTTGTTCTTTCTGGATGACCTGTTTTTCCTGTGACATGGCAGACCTCCTATTCAAGGCATCTCGATTTATCAGCGGATGGTTATCTGCTGCGGTCGTGCGGCAACGCTCTTCGGCAGGATGAGACTGAGTATGCCGTTCTTGATCGAGGCCGTCGCCAAACCGCTGTCCACCTCGATGGGCAGGGTCATGCTCCTGGTGAATTGCGGATTCTCCCGTTCATGCCGGTGTACGGTGTATCCTTCAGGACCGGCTGTCTTGCGGGTCCCGCTGATCTCGAGATAGTTGCCCTGGACCTTGATATTGATATCTTCCTTGGCATAGCCGGGCAGTTCAACGTTCAGCTCGAGCTGCTCCCCCGTGTCGTAGAGGTTCATTTTCGGCCAGCCGTCAGGGATCCCCCACCCTCTTTCAAAAATGGGCAGGCGGTTGTACGTTTCACCGGCAAGCAGGTTGAACCTGTCCTGCAGGGCATCCATTGACGAGAGCAAATGCTGGAGATCATGAAATCGTGTTCGCATGACTGCACCTCCTGTCGGTTGTGGGTGATGTGGTTGGAAAGCCTCCGGCGATGTCTGGTTTTTGCTTTATTTATTTGATATTAATAGCAATATTGAGTTTGATAAGAAAATAAGCTGCCGTTTGAAATGTGTCAAGTCCTGCGAAGTGGTACTTCGTCGCTTCCGGCAAATCGACGGGGGGACAAAAGATCTTGCCTGGTTGCAGGTACTTGGTCTAGGCTGAAGGAGGAACGGGGATGACTGAGATCAATCCGGAAACCGGTCGTTGTTTATGAGAGTGGCAATTCTCTCCGATATCCATGGCAATCTCGAGGCGCTTGAGGCCGTTGTTGCCGATATTCCGTCAAGGGCGGTGGACCGGATTGTCTGCCTGGGGGATATGATCGGCTACGGTCCCGATCCGGACGCGGTCGTGAGTCTGGTGCGCGCGATCGGGTGTTCCGCGATCCTGGGCAATCACGAGGCCGCGCTGATTTCCGAAAGCGCCAGGCGCTGGATGAATTTTCAGGCCCAGGAGAACAGCATACGCACCGAACAGCTGCTTTCCGAGGAGAGCCGCGAGTACTGCCGGAATCTGCCGCGATCGCTGGTGCTGGCCGGTGCGCTGTTCGTCCACGGCTTTCCGCCCGACTCTGTCTTCATCTATCTCAATCGCCAGTCCGATCGCAGGATTGCCGAGCTTTTCGCCTCATCGCCGATATCCCTCTTCGTTCTTGGCCATACCCATGAACTGCAGCTTGTCCGCATGGAGGCGGGAGAAGTGGTACGTCTGCCCCTTGGCAAAGGTGTTGTCAGGATTTCGCCGCAGGTAAAGACCATCGTCAATGCGGGCAGTGTGGGGCAGCCGCGAGATCGGGACAAGAGCGCCAAATATCTGATCTGGGATCAAGCGACGCAGGAACTGGAGGTGCGATACATTTCCTATGACTGTGAAGCCACGGTGAAGAAAATACGTCTGCTCGGCTTTCCCGAAGCCTATGCCGAGAGGCTGTGTGGGCCATGATGCGGGCGGGCAGATACGAGATCCTCGGCCGGCTCGGACGAGGCGGCATGAGTACGGTGTACAAGGCCCGGGCGCCGCTGACCGGCCGGATCGTCGCTCTGAAGATCCTGGATCCACGGGATGAGCTGTTTGTTGATCTGGCCGGCGAGGACCGGCTGCGCGAGGTGTTCGTCGAGGAGGCCAGGATCATGGGAGGCATCTCCCATGCCCATGTGGCGGAGGTCATCGATTGCGACGAGGCGGAGGGGCGCCCTTTCATCGTCCTGGAATACTACGCCCACTCGCTCGGAACGCTGATCGGTGAAGCTTACCGGGTTGAACAGCAGACCCGGATGATTTCGGTGGCAAAGGCCAGCCATTATCTGATTCAGACCCTTAAGGGTTTGGAGCGGCTGCATTTCTCCGGCATCGTGCACCGGGACCTCAAACCCTTCAACCTGATGCTGACCAACGATGACCGGATCAAGATCATCGACTTCGGCCTGTCGCGGGTACGGGGCGAGGAACGGATGAAGATCCCCGGTCTGCAGGTGGGGTCGCCTTTCTATGCCGCCCCGGAACAGGAAAGCTGGCCGGAGACGGCCGATGAGCGGGCGGACATCTACAGCGTCGGGATGCTGGCCTACCGCCTGTTGACCGGCCGCCTGGCTTTTGCGGATCAGGGCAGCGTGCCGCCGCCGAGCCGTCTCCGGGAAGAGATTGGGGCAGGCTGGGATGAAGTGGTCCTGCGCAGTCTGGCGGCTGAGCCGATGCAGCGGTTTGCCAGCGCCAGGCTGATGCGGGTGGCCGTCGAGGAGGTTCTTGCCGATTGGGAGAGAGCTTCGGCGGAGGGATGCCGATTCGAAGAGGAGGATGCGGACCAGGAACCGTGGTTGATCCCGCGCAGAGAGGCGAAACGGATCCTGCTCAGCGAGGTGCAGTCCGAACTTGGCCTCGACGGATTGATGCGACCAGGCTTCTACCGACAGTCGCTGCTGCAACCGGTAGATGACCATCTGGTCAGGGACGACCGGAGCGGGCTGATCTGGCAGCGCCGGGGTTCCGGATTCCCTCTTGACTGGCAACAGGCGAAAGAGTATGTGGAGCATCTGAACGGGCAGTGCTGGGAGGGGCGGAGCGACTGGCGTCTGCCTGCCCTGCCGGAACTCCTTACCATCCTCCGGCCTCCGACAGTGGAGCGGGACTTTTGTCTGCCAGTGGTTTTTTCGCGGGAGATACACTGGCTGTGGAGCAGTGACTGGTGCTCCCGGCGGCAGGCGTGGATGGTCGACATCGTCGAATGCTTCGTCGGGCGGCTGGATCAGGATGGCGCAGCTTCGGTCTGCGCCGTCTGCACGATCTGACCTGCTCGGCAGATCTTTTCCGGCGGCAGGCCTTGAGTACACCACGTATTGTTTTCAATTCGATATGGCAAAGAACAATGTCAGGCGTCGGCCGCCGGCGAAAAAGGACAGGGAGGATCTCCACCTTGTGGTCGGCGGTGAGGCCAGGTTACTGGAATTCCTGGTCGATACTGTTCCGGCGAGATATCGCAATCGTGTCAAAGCCGTTCTGCGCGACCGCCAGGTCACGGTGGACGGCAAGGTTGTCACCCGGTTCGACCACCCGCTGCGGGCCGGTCAGCAGGTGCGGGTGCGCTGGGAAAAGATCCCGTTCAACCGGCTGTATCACGGGATTCAGGTGGTGTTCGAAGATCGTGATCTGATCGTCATCGATAAGCCTGCCGGCCTGTTGACGGTGGCCACCGAAACGGAAAAGCGCCGGACGGCCTACAGCATACTCAGCGATTATGTCAAGGAGCAGGACCCCTCCGCCAGGATCTTCATCGTTCACCGGATCGACCGGGAGACCTCGGGTTTGCTGCTGTTTGCCAAGAACGAGGATATCCGCGACAGAATCCAGGAGACCTGGATGTCGACGATCACCGAACGGTCGTATGTGGCGGTGGTTGAAGGGGAGGTCGGGCAAGCTGAGGGAGTGGTCACCTCCTGGCTGACGGAGAGTTCCGCCTTCAAGGTCTATTCAAGCCAGAGGGCCGAGCAGGGGAAAAAAGCGGTGACCCGTTACCGGGTGCTTCGCGGCAACCGCGACTATTCCCTGCTCAGCCTGTCCCTCGAGACCGGCCGCAAACACCAGATCCGGGTCCATATGCAGGATATCGGTCACCCGGTAGTCGGTGACAAGAAATACGGAGCAGTGAGCAATCCGCTCAGACGGCTGGGTCTGCATGCCAGGGTGCTGGCCTTCATCCATCCGGTCGACGGCGCTCCGTGCCGCTTTGAAAGTGCGATTCCGCGACCTTTCCTGAGGCTTTTCGAGGGCAAGGTGTCGAGCCGATCCGCCAGTCCTGCCTGAGTCGGGGAGTTTGTGCTGTCGTCGCCGGGATGTTGCCGCGGGGCCCTGGCAACGTGTGTCCCGGCAAGGTCCGGCGGCACGGCGGTGCGAATTATTTCAGCCAGGGCGTGCTAATTGTCTTGCAGAAGTTGACAGAGTAAGCTAGCATGCGTATCTTCCAACCATACCGAGCATACTCTTTCCCGTCTCCCGCAGTGTCTTATTTTTTACACCGCTTGTTGCCGCCAAAGTTTCTGCTGCCCATATCCCAGGAGAACCAGTATGAAACTTTTTGTCGGCAGTCTGCCTTTCGATATTACCGAGCCCGAACTTGTCTCGCTCTTTTCGTCCTATGGCAGCGTCGTTGCCGCCAACCTGGTCACCGATCATTTTTCCGGCAACTCCAAGGGCTTTGCCTTTGTCGAGATGTCAACAAGGTCTGAAGGACACAAGGCGATGGAAGATCTCAACGGCAAGCTTTACAGGCACCGGACCCTTGTCTGTAACGAAGCCAAGCCCCCCAAGAAAAAAGGTCGACGGTACTAGTCTGCACCAATTGTCTCCTTTCCCATTTGTCAGTTTTTCATCAGCATGGCGTTCGACGCCGAACGGGTGTTCCGTCTCGTCCTCGAACCAGGATCATGCTGAAAACAGGTCTCTTGCGCATGTGCTGCAGGAGATGTGGCTGTCGCTTCACCTGCAACCGGGTCTGGAGCGGGAAGTCATAAATATCGCACCTTCAATGTGGTGCCAGGAGTTTGCATGAGTTTTTCAGTATTTCAGTTTCATCCCCACATTACGGCCGCTATCCAGGCCAGCGGTTACACCAGACCAACCCCAATCCAGCAGCAGGCCATCCCCGTCGTTCTCTCCGGACGTGACGTCCTGGGCCTGGCCCAGACCGGAACCGGCAAGACCGCGGCCTTCGTCCTGCCGATCATCCAGCGTTGCCTTGAGCAGCGCAAGCCTGGCGTGCGGTCGCTGATCATCGCCCCGACCCGCGAGCTTGCCGAACAGATCCACGCCTACGTCCTGACCCTTACAGCCGGAACACGGCTGCGCAGCGCCGTCATCTATGGCGGAGTAAGCAAGACTCTGCAGACCAGGAAGCTGCGGGAGGGCGTCGAGGTCATCGTTGCCTGTCCCGGTCGCCTGCTCGATCACCTGCAGGACAAGGCCGTCGACCTGCGTCATATCGAGATGCTGGTCCTCGATGAGGCCGATCACATGTTTGACAAGGGTTTCCTGCCGGATATCCGCAGGATCGTCAGGCAGGTGGCGACGCAGCGCCAGACCCTGGTGTTTTCCGCCACCATGCCCCGCGAGGTCCGTCACCTAGTGGAGGAGATCCTCACCGACCCGGTGGCTGTCCAGATTGATCACCAGCGTCCGGTCGAGACGGTCCGTCACTCGATCTATCAGGTCGAGCAGGGCGGCAAATCGACGCTGCTGCAGGAAGTGCTGCAACAGCCGGAAGTCCGGAACGCCCTGGTCTTCACCCGCACCAAACACAAGGCCAGGAGTCTGGCCGCGGCCCTCGAGAAGGCCGGGTTCAGGGCCACCGCCCTGCAGGGCAACATGTCCCAGACGAGGAGACAGCAGGCCCTGGAAGGTTTCAAGAGCGGAACCTATACCATCATGGTCGCAACCGATATCGCCGCCCGCGGCATCGATGTCTCCGGGCTCTCGCATGTGATCAACTTCGATATGCCGGACACTATCGAGGCCTATACCCATCGCACCGGCAGGACCGGCCGTGCCCGCTGCGCCGGGGACGCCTGTACCTTCGCCACCGGTGATGACCAGCAGCTGGTGCGGCAGATTCAGAAGGCCTTTGGTACGGAGGTCTCGGTCACGGCGCGGCCAAGCCGGCTGCACCAGTCAACAGATCAGGTCGGGAAGTCAGGAAAACCGTCGCCGGCTCCGGTCAAGACTGCCGTCAGGGGCAAGGGAAATTCCAGGCGGGGGCGGGCTGCATCGTTCGATTTCGGCCTGTAACCGCAGGGAGACATGTCTGTCCGGGCGTTCCGGGCAGCTTCGCCGGAGAGTCGATGACGATCCGGTTTTATGAGAAAAAGGTCAACATTTGACCGAGTACAAGGGAGTAGTACAATGTCTGAAGGAACAGTGAAGTGGTTCAATGATGCAAAAGGTTTTGGTTTCATCGCGCAGGATGGTGGCAACGATGTCTTCGTCCATCATTCGGCTATCCAGGGCGAGGGTTTCAAGTCACTCGACGAGGGTATGCGCGTGACCTTTGATATCGTTTCCGGGGCGAAAGGACCGGCTGCGGCCAACGTCAAGAAGCTGCGATAGATATTTCCGGTGCACCTCCCGCCTGTCGGGAGGTGCACCAGCGAAACGGCGGGGAGAGGTGTGCTGCGGTTCAGGCCGTGGTACGCCCTTTCCGCCTTTTTGTTGCAGTACGTCCCCATTGCCGGAGGAAGTTGCCGACAGCCTTGAGGACAGTTGCAATATCCCGGCTGCGGATATCGAGATGCGTCACCAGGCGCAGCGGCTGCCCGGGGCTGATCAGTATGCCGGCTGCCTGCAGATGAGCCGCCAGATCCCGGCAGAGATCGCCGTCGAGATCGACGAAGACCATATTGGTCTGGACCTTGGCCATATCGACCTGCAGCTGCTCGAATCGCTGTAATCCACCGGCCAGCTGCAGGGCGTTGTGGTGGTCGTCGGCCAGGCGTTCGACATGGTTGTCGAGGGCGTGGAGCCCTGCCGCCGCCAGGATGCCGGCCTGCCGCATGCCCCCGCCGCAGACCTTGCGCCAGCGCCGCGCCTCCCTGATGAAATCCCGCCCGCCGCAGACCACCGAGCCGACCGGAGCGCCGAGACCCTTGGACAGGCAGACCGATACTGAATCAAACGGCGCCGTCAGCTCCCGCACATCCACTTCCAGTTTCACCGCCGCGTTGAAGATCCTGGCCCCGTCGAGATGCAGCCGGAGTTTTTTTGCCCTGGCGAAGGTGCCGGCCCGTTTCAGGTAATCGAGCGGCAGCACCTTGCCGCCCTGGGTGTTTTCCAGGCACAGCAGCCTCGTTCTGGCAAAATGGAAGTCGTCCGGCTTGATCGCCCGCGCCACCCGCTCGAGGTCGAGGGTCCCGTCCGGCTCGAGATCCAGAGGCTGCGGCTGGATGCTGCCAAGCACGGCCGCCCCGCCCCCTTCATACTTATATGTGTGCGCCTGCTGTCCGACAATATACTCCTCGCCTCTGCTGCAGTGGCTCATGAGGCTGACCAGGTTGGCCTGGGTGCCGCTGCCGGTGAAGAGGGCGGCCTCGAATCCGAGACGCTCGGCGGCGACGGCCTCCAGGCGGTTGACCGTCGGGTCGTCGCCGTAAACGTCGTCGCCTACTTCGGCTGCGGCCATGGCCTTGCGCATCGCCGGGGTCGGTCTGGTCACCGTGTCGCTTCGCAGATCAATCTGTTTCATCATCCTTTCCTGTCTGTATATGGGAAGTGTGGTAGCGTCATCCCTGGTTCAGGCCGTCCGCCGGCCGCAAGTACCGGGACAGAGGCGCATTCCTGGAAGATCCTGGCCCGGCAGCGCATGCAGATTTCGCGATCGAGGACCGCGAAGATGCCGGCGATGGCCTCCGCCTTTGATTCATAGATGTTTTCCGCACCGATTTCAAGGAGATACTCGAAAAACTTGAAATGGTCGCAGACCCCCTCCTTGACGTCGTAGAGATAGAGATTTCCCCCCTTGCGGCGTAGAAGCCTGTCGATTTCCAGCAGCAGCTCGGCGCCGGTCATATCGATCAGGTTGATGCCGCTGGCGACGATCAGCATATGTTTCTGGCCGGGGTTGTCCTCCAGCATTGCCAGCAGGGTCTGGCGGACATGGCTGATCGCGCCGAAATAGAGCGAGCCGTCGATCCGGACGATCTTCAGCTGCGGGCATTCCGGCAGCCGGACGTCGGTGGTGAAGGGGCGGGTCGGCAGCCGCGGGTCTGGAACGCGGATGCGGATATGCGGGTGCGAGGTCCTGTTCAGGTAGAGGACCAGCGACAGCATGACGCCCAGGAAGATCGCAAATTCGAGCTGCAGGAAAAGGGTGGCGAAGAAGGTGGAGCAGAGAATCAGGCTTTCATAGGTGCTTGCCTGGAGAATCTTGCGGATGTGGACGATGTCGACCAGGCCCCAGGCGACCAGCAGCAGAATGCCGGCCATGACCGAGAGGGGGAGGTACGCGCTCAGTGGAGCGACGAGGATGACGATGACGATCAGTGAAAGGCCGGCAATGACCGCCGACAGAGGGGTCTTCGCCCCGGCCTGGTAATTCAGGCCGCTGCGGTTGAAGGAGCCTGTGGCGACATAGCCGGAGAAGAAACTGCCGACGATATTGGAGAGACCCTGGCCGATGAATTCCTGGTTGCCGTCAAGATCCTGGCCCGTCTTGTCGGCCAGTGAACGGGCGATGGAAACCGCCTCGGTCAGGGCGAAAAGGGTGGTTGCCAGTGCTGCCGGCGCCAGCAGCCTGATGTTTTCGAGAGTGATTGCCGGGGCCGAGAGGGGCGGCAATGTGGAGGGCAGGGCTCCGGCGAAGGCGATGCCGCTGTTCTGCGGTCCCAGGATAAGGTTGAGCAGCAGGCCGGTGCCGCAGCCCACGAGCATCGCCACGATGATATAGGGAAAGCGCGGCCGGTAGAGCCTGATCAGGATGCCCACGGCAAGGGTCACGGCTCCGGTGGCGGTCGTGGCCGGATTGATATCCCGCAGGTGGCTGGCCACGGCCCAGAGGGTGTGCGGCAGGTCGGTCGTGCGGGGCAGTTCGAGACCGAGGAAGTGTTTGAGCTGGCTGGCTATGATGAGGATGGCCGCACCGGCGGTGAAGCCGACCACCACCGAGTGGGAAATGAAGTTGACGATGGCGCCGAAGCGCACCAGGCCCATGCTCAGCTGGATCAGGCCGACCATGATCGTAAGGGTCAGGGCGAGTTCGATGTAGTGGGGGCTGCCCGGCGTGGCGTGTCCACTGAGCACCGAATACATGACGATCGAGGCGGCGGTGGTGGGGCCGGAGACGAGATGCCAGGAGGAACCGAACAGGGCGGCAACAATCGCCGGCACCATGCCGGCGTAGAGCCCGTATTCAGGCGGCATGCCGGCAATGGCGGCAAAAGCGACTCCCTGGGGCAGGGCGATGACC
>WBUQ01000028.1 GCA_008933635.1 Desulfobulbaceae bacterium
CTCCAGGCCAAGGGGCACGAGTTCGGGGCGACGACCGGCAGGCCGCGTCGTTGCGGCTGGCTGGATGGCGTCGTGGTGAATGATGCGGTCCGCCTCAACGGCCTGACTGGCCTGGCCATCACCAAACTCGATGTGCTCAGCGGTCAGCCGGTGCTGAAAATGGCCAGCGGCTACACCCTGCAGGAGAAAAAACTGGCAACGATGCCGGCCAATATCCGCCAGGTGGAGAAGGTCGTCCCTGTTTATGAGGAGATGGCTGGCTGGCAGAACGATATTTCCAGTGTCCGGCAGTTCGACGACCTCCCCCGGGAGGCCAAGGAGTATATCCGGCGTATCGAGGATTTTACCGAGACTCCGGCCTTCATCGTCTCGGTCGGTCCTGATCGGAACGAGACGCTGCTGCTGAAAAATCCTTTCGAATAGAACCAACACAGACGATGCCGGAGAGTGACGGATTGAATACGCTTCCGGTTGTTCAAACACATAAGAGGATAGAACGATATGGCGAGAATTACTGTAGAGGATTGTCTTGACCAGGTAGGTGACGACAACCGTTTCAACTTGATCCACCTGGCTGTCAAACGGATCAAACAGCACCGGCAGGGCGAGCCTTTTCTCCTTGAGGGCAAGAACAAGGAGGTTGTCATGACCCTGCGTGAGATTGCCGCCGGCAAGGTGACGATGGACAACATCGAATCGCTCCCTGATACATCGGTCAAACTGCAGCCGCAGCCACTCCAGGAGCAGGAAACCGACGTTGTCAAGTAATGGCCTGAATTTCTTTTTGAAATGATATGAGCACCGATTACTACGAGATACTCGCTGTCAGCCGCAACGCCAGCGTGGCTGAGATCAAGAAGGCCTATCGCAAGCTGGCGATGAAATACCATCCCGACCGGAATCCCGACGATAAGGAGGCCGAGGCAAAGTTCAAGGAATGTACCGAGGCCTATGAAGTCCTCAGTGACGAGAAGAAGCGGCAGATCTACGATACCTACGGTCATGACGGCCTGAAAAACAGCGGATACCGCGGTCCCGGGAATTTCGAGGATGTGTTCTCCAGCTTCGGCGATATCTTCGGCGACCTGTTCGGCTTCAGCGGCGGCCGGACCCAGGCCCGCCGCGATGGGCCTGTGCAGGGCAACGATCTGCGTTATGATCTCTCGGTCACCTTCATGGAAGCCGTCCACGGGGCATCGAAAGAGGTCGAGCTGACCCGCCGCGACACCTGCTGGACATGCGAAGGCAGCGGTACCAGGCCGGGACATCCGAAGACGACCTGCCCGACCTGCAATGGCAGGGGCCAGGTCATCCGCTCCCAGGGATTCTTCCAGGTCAGCACCACCTGCCCGAAGTGCCGGGGGGAAGGACAGATCATCACCGACCCCTGTGCCGATTGTAACGGCGCGGGTCTGGTCGAGCAGACCAAGAAGGTGATCATCAAGATTCCGGCCGGTGTCGACACCGGGGCCCGGATGCGCCTGCGTGGCGAGGGTGAGGGCGGGCGCCGGGGAGGCCCGTCCGGCGATCTCTATGTCATCATCCATGTCGAAGAGCATGAATTCTTCAAGCGGGAAGGCGACACGATCTACTGCCGCCTGCCGGTATCGATGGTCAGTGCCGCCCTGGGCACGACTGTCGAGGTCCCGACCATCCACGGTAAAAAGAAACTCGATATCCCCGCCGGCAGCCAGTCCGGTGACATGTTCACCCTGCGCAAGGAAGGCGTGCCGAGTCTGCGCGGACATGGCCGCGGCGATATGGTTATCGAACTGCAGGTACAGACGCCGACCAATCTCTGCGAGGAGCAGAAAGAGGTCCTGCGGAATTTCGACAGTCTGTGCCAGAAACAGGGACAGCACGTTGAACGGGAAGGGTTCTTTGCCCGGCTGTTCAACGAGGTTCTCGGCAAATAACGGAGCAGGAGACGATGGCACAGCGCAAATCACCGGAATTCACGCACTTCGATGCCCAGGGGAATGCCAGGATGGTCGATGTCAGTGCCAAGGCCGAGACCATGCGGGTGGCAGAGGCAAGCGGTACCATCCGGATGAACAGAGATGCCTATGCCATGGTGAAATCCGGGACGATGGCCAAAGGGGATGTCCTCGGTGTCGCCAGGATCGCCGGGATTCTGGCGGCCAAGAAGGTGCATGAGCTGATTCCCCTGACCCACCCGCTGCTGATCACCAGCAGCAATGTTGACTTTGCTTTCCAAGACGATCAAAATTTGATACATATCAGAGCTGCCATCGGCATCTGCGGTAAGACCGGAGTCGAAATGGAGGCCCTGACCGCTGTATCGGTAGCAGCGTTGACGATCTACGACATGTGCAAGGCCGTCGACAAGGCGATGGTTATTGGCGATATCTGTCTGGTGAAAAAGACCGGTGGAAAGAGCGGTACATACATACGTGATGGACATCTCGGGTAGTCCCGGTTCCACCCAATGCAATAAAGGAGAAGTTGATGGAGAAAGAGCAGCTTGAGAAATTCAGAATCCAACTTCTGGAGAAACGCGAGGAGATCCTCAACGAAGCAGGCAAGACACTGTCGGAGATGACAGATCAGACGACGAACATCCCCGACCCCAATGACCGTGCCACCGTTGAGTCCGGACGAAGCTTCGAATTGCGGATACGTGATCGGGAGAGACGGCTGCTCTCCAAGATCGATGAGGCCCTTGTCAGGATCGACGAAGACAAATACGGCATATGCGAGGGATGCGGTGAAGAGATAGGCATCAAGCGGCTTGAGGCCCGACCGGTGACCACCCTCTGCATTGACTGTAAGACGCTGCAGGAAACGAAGGAAAAGGCCCAGGGGCAGGGATGAGCCATGCCTGAGCTGCGGAAGGATCCGGTTCTCGGCCGGTGGATCATTATTTCCAAGGAACGGAGGAAGAGGCCAACCGATTTCGCTATCGAGAAGCAGACCTCCCTGGGAGGATTCTGTCCACTCTGCCCCGGCAACGAGAATACCACACCCCCTGAAGTCCTGGCTTACAGAACGGGTGGAAACCAGGCTGCCAACAGTCCTGGCTGGCAGGTCCGGGTCGTTCCCAACAAGTATCCTGCCCTTGTCATCGAAGGCGACCTCGAGAAGGAAGGCGAGGGTCTGTATGACCGGATGAATGGCATCGGTGCCCATGAAGTCATCATCGAAAGCCCGAATCATGACGAGAGCCTCAGCGATATGCCGCCTGAGCGGATGTTTTTCGTCTTCAAGTCGTTCAAAGAACGGATCGTCGATCTGGAGAAAGATCCCAGGTTTCGATATGTCATCGTTTTCAAGAATTTCGGTCGGGCGGCCGGGGCGTCGCTCGAACATTCGCACTCCCAGTTGATCGCCCTGCCGATCCTGCCGAGGATGATCGTTTCGGAACTGGCAGGAGCCCTTTCCTACTTCCAGTACAAGGAGCGCTGTGTTTTCTGCGATATCATCCGGCAGGAAATGCAGCAGAATATCAGGGTGGTCTGCCAGAACGACCATTTCATCACCATCACCCCCTTTGCCCCCCGGACCCCCTTCGAGATGTGGGTGCTGCCGAAACAGCATTCCTCGGCCTACAGCAGGCTGGACGATTTTCTCCTGTCTTCTCTTTCGGCCTTGTTTTCCGAGACGCTCAGGCGATTGAACAGCTGCATCCCCAATGTTCCGTACAACTTTGTCCTGCATACCGATCCGCTCCGGTCCGGAGGTGTCGAGCATTACCACTGGCATTTCGAGATAGTCCCGAAATTGACATCAATCGCCGGTTTCGAGTGGGGATCCGGTTTTTATATCAATCCGATCCCGCCAGAGGAAGCAGCCGAGTATTTGCGTGAGTCTTTATGACTGACGAAAGGAGAAACGCGTGAAAAAGATACTGCTGGTTGATGATGATGAGAGTATCCAGCTCCTGTACCGCGAAGAACTCGAAGATGCCGGCTTTCAGGTGATTTCGGCTATCAATGGCAGCGAGGGGCTCGAAACCTTCCAGCGTGAGATGCCGGACCTGGTGATTCTTGACATCCAGATGCCGGGATTGAACGGGATCGAAGTGCTGCGGCAGATGAAGATGCTCAAGGCCGACGTACCGATCATTCTCAGCAGCGCCTACCACGAATACAAGCAGGATCTCGGGGCCTGGGCGTCCGATGAATACGTCGTGAAGTCAGCGGATATCGGCGACCTGCTGAAAGCGGTGCGGAAACATATCGGCAACTGAAGGCTTCACCGCTCGCCGGGCACGGACACGGCCTGCGGCGGCGGCCTGTTGTCCGTGAGAAGATGGATGTGCAGGGGCCCTGATGAAGGATATACAGAATCAGACCGACCACCGTCGGATCAATATCAAGAAGGTCGGCGTCAAGACCATCTCCTACCCGGTAACCGTCCTCGACAAGGCGAAGAAGCGCCAGAACACCATCGCCACGGTCAATATGTACGTCAATCTGCCACACCGGTTCAAGGGCACGCACATGAGCCGGTTTGTCGAAGTCCTCAACCAGTTTCACGGCGAGATCGGACTGAAGAGCTTTCACCAGATTCTGGCCAGGATGAAGGAGCGTCTCGATGCCGAGGCCTCCCATCTCGAGATGACCTTTCTCTATTTTCTGGCGAAGGAACGGCGGCCTGAATCGCTCAATGTCTGTCATTATCGCTGCTCCTTCCACGGCAGTCTCGAACAGGAATCCGATCTGCAGCTGAAGGTCGAGGTGCCGGTCATACTGCCCCTGACCAGACAGCAGTCGAGCGGGTTGCCGCGTTCGATGGGCCACTGGGGCAGAGCGGAAGTAACGGTGAGGCTGAAGAGTTTCATCTGGATCGAGGATCTCATCCTCCATGTCGAGCGTGCAATCGGAGCCGATACCGGGAGGCTGGCAGAAACGGGTTCGGATCTCTCCGTTGAGACCCTTGTCCGTCGGATTGCCGAGTGTTTGTCGCAGCTTGCGGGTGTGGGCTGGTTCTTTCTGCGGGTGGAGAATCTCGGCAACGAGTATTCGACATTTGCCACTCTGGAATCCACCGTGTAGCCTTGCCCCGTTTGCATTAACAGTAAACCTCTCCCTCATAAAGAACATCCTGTATGCGCGATCTATTGTTTGAAATTGGCACGGAGGAACTGCCGGCGGGATTCATCCAGCCGGCATTGGCCCAGCTCCACGACAATTTTGTCAGGAAAGCAGAGGCCTTGAATCTCGTCCACGGCGACGTGGCGGTCAAGGGCACGCCGCGACGTCTGGCACTGATTGTCCGGCAATTGGCCGATCGGCAGCTAGATTGCCGAGAGGAACTGCTCGGCCCATCCAGGGCCGCGGCTTTTGGCCCGGATGGCCAGCCAACCCGCGCCGCGGAGGGGTTTGCCCGGTCAAAGGGAGTCACTGTCGCCGATCTCCGGGCGGTTGACACCCCCAAGGGCGAATACCTGATGCTGGTGCGGGAGGTTGCCGGGAGACCGACTGAAGAGTTACTGCCGGATCTGCTGCACGAGCTGATTCTCGAGATGACCTTTGCCAAATCCATGCGCTGGGGACAGAACCTTCACCCCTTTGGCCGGCCGATCCAATGGCTGACCGCCCTGTTCGGAAACACGGTGGTCGCGGTCGAGCACGAGGGGATTGTCGCTGCCGCAACCAGCCGTGGCCATCGCTTCATGGCCCATTTTCCGTTTGCCGTGGAAAGCGCCGCCACTTACGAGGAGCAGCTCCGGCAGCACCATGTTCTCGTCGATCCCGGGCAACGGCGGCAGGCGGTGGTAGCTGAAATCGAGGCAGCGGTCAGGACCTTTCCCGGTTCTGGCACTCCCCGTGTTGCCATCGACGAAGATCTCGTCGATACGGTGACCAATCTGGTCGAATATCCCTTCGGCATCTGCGGCACTTTTGAGGATAAATTTCTCCAGGTCCCGCCCGAAGTGCTGATCACCTCGATGCGCGAACACCAGAAATATTTTCCGGTGGTCGATGAAGATGGCGTGCTGCTGCCAGGATTTGTCGCCGTCAACAATACCCGGGTAGACAATCCTGACGTCAGCCGCAAGGGACATCAGCGGGTATTGCGGGCGCGGCTGTCTGACGCCCTGTTTTTCTTCAATACAGACCGTGAACTTTCCCTCGATCTGCGACGGCAACAACTTGGCGGCATCGTTTTCCAGGCCCGATTGGGGACCATGTTGGAAAAGACGGAGCGGATCGTCAAGCTGGCACGGATGCTGTGCGAGATTGTGAAGCCGGAGCTGGCAGATGCTGCCTGTCGGGCGGCTGCACTCTGCAAAGCGGACCTGCTGACCAGCATGGTCGGTGAGTTCCCCTCCTTGCAGGGGATCATGGGGAGGGCGTACGCACTCCACGATGGAGAAGCGCAGGAGGTCGCCCAGGCGATCCAGGAACATTACATGCCCAGGCGGGCAGGGGCGGAACTGCCGGATTCTGACATCGGTGCCGTTCTCGGACTGGCCGATCGGATCGACACCATCGCCGGCTGTTTCGGGATTGGCCAGGTGCCGACCGGTACCGCTGATCCATTCGGTCTCCGTCGGCTCTCCCTGGCCGTGCTCAATATTGTCTCCGGCAAGGGATACCGGCTGTCGCTGCATGAAATATTTCACAAGGCTCTTGCCCTCTATGGTGAGAAAGTCGACGCCGGGGCGGATACGCTGCAGGCATTGATGACCTTTGTCCAGGGCCGTTTTGTCAATGATTGCGCGGCAAAAGGGATGGATACGGAGGCTGTCGATGCGGTGGTTTCCGTCGGCTTCGATGATGTCGTCGACTGCCTCGAACGGATCGAAGCTTTCCGGACGATCCGTTCCGAGGATGCCTTCAGCGTCCTCGCCGCTGCGTACAAGAGAATCCGCAATATCCTGAAGGACAATAGTGAAACCGCGATCGATTCCGCCCTGCTCCGGGAAGCTGCGGAGAAGGAATTGCACGAGGTATTTCTCGGGGTCCGACAACGAGTCGAGGCCCTTCTCGCCGGTCGGGACTACCTGGGCGCCCTGAAAGTTCTTCTCGATCTGAAACAGCCTGTCGACAGATTCTTTGACGATGTGATGGTCATGACGGACGATCTCGCCGTTCGCAGAAACAGGCTGAACCTGCTGACCGCCATCGGCGAGCTGATCCTGCAGATCGGTGATATCTCGAAGATGCAGGAAAACTAAGCGGTCCTTGCTGCTTCGCTGATCCGCGAAATGAAAAAGGCCTCGGCGGGAAACATCCCGCGGAGGCCTTTCTTTTTGCTGAAAATCTGCTTAGTGCCGACTATTTCGCGTGGCAGGTGGTGCACTTGTCGAGACCCTTCTCCTTCAGGGCCGGATCCTTCTTGACCATATCCTTGTGGCATTCGAGGCAGTTGCCGTGGCCGGCGCCTTTCAGCGTGTCGAGTTTGAGGGCACCTTTGGTCTTGCCGGCAAGTTTCTCGGGATTGTGGCAGCTTTCACATTTGCCGATTTCCATTCCCTCGGCATAGGGCACCTGCTTGCCATCCTGCATGCCATGATGGCAATCACCGCACTTGAGGGTTTCCTGGTGTTTCTTGTGGGGGAAGGTGGCCGGTTTCGGCTTGGCGCTGCCGGTGGCCGTCATGGTGATCGTTTCCGGGCCGGTATCACCGGCGAGACTGGTAAATGCAAGACCACACAGGAGAAATGCTGCAGCTGTTCCGCAAACCAAGGCCTTTCTGATCATAAGATTCACCCCTTTTGTTGATATGGAAAATTACCGGCAACACCATATTGCCACTCGCCTATTTGTACTTTTTTCCCCGCAGGTTGTCAAATGTCCCGTGTGAAAATATCAGCACGTCGCCGTCAGCGGAAGGGTCTCAGCCCGATCCGTAGCTGTGCAGCCCGGAGAGGAAGAAGTTGACGCCATAGTAGGTGAAAATGACCGAGATCAAACCGAGAATCGCCATCCAGGCCATGGTCTTGCCCCTCCATCCCCTGGTGTAGCGCGAGTGCAGGGTGATGGCGTAGATGAACCAGGTGATCAGAGACCAGGTTTCCTTCGGATCCCAGCTCCAGTATGTCCCCCACGCCGAATTGGCCCATACCGCTCCGGTGATGATGCCGGCACTGAGCCAGATAAAACCGAACAGCATCGATTTGTAGATCAGGTCCTCGATGGTATCGGCAGCCGGGATGACGAAGGTCGAATGGTCTCCTTGTTGAGGTGTATCCGGCTTGGCGATTTTGAAGAAAAACATCAGCCCGAGTCCGGCGGCGACGGTGAAGGCCGCATAGCCGACAAAGCAGGTGATGACGTGGGCGATGAGCCAGTTTGATTGCAGGGCGGGGATCAGTGGCGTAATTTCCCTTGAGATATTTGTTGCAAACGAAGCATAGGCCATAGCCAGAAAGGCGAAGGGCAGGGCGAAAAGGCCGAGGACCCTGATCCTGAATTTCCACTCCATGACCAGATAGAAGAGGGCGATGGTCCAGGAGAAAAAGACCACCGATTCATACATATTGGTGAGCGGGGCATGGCCGATTCCCATATCGTACGATTCGTACCAGCGCAGCCCGATTCCGGCAGTCTGGGTCAGGAAGGCGACGACGGTGGCGGCAACGGCAGTGTGATGAGCTCTGTCGGCCTTGAACACCAGGAAATAGACGAACAGCAGTGTCGCAAACAGATAAATAAACGTTGTTATGCCAAGTAATTGAGAGCTAGTCATGATATTCTCCGTGAAGTCCTGAGGCAAAGGGCTTTGCGAATCTGGCAGAATGCTGGCGTTGCAGGAACGGTACAGCCTGCACGGGATGGTCGTTCAGGCGCATTACCTGCCTCTCAACTGGTCCGTCAGGTTGGTAAAGGTTCTGGTGAATCCGGACTTGTTCTTGCTGCTGGCAGCGGCGCACAGGACGTTCGTTGATGCCCCGCCCTGTTCCTGTTCAAGCAGTATCCAGATCCGCTGGTGCGAGAGGAAAAACGCTATATACAGGCCTACAAGCATCAGGCAGCAGCCGAGATAGACCAGCCAGACTCCCGGATCCTTCGCAACCTGCAGGCCGGTTGCGTACATCTGTTTGGCCGAGATGGTGAAAGATCTGCCCGCCGAGGGGATCGATGTCTGCTGATTGTTATCCAGCCAGAAGGTCGATGCCGGCTGCTCCCCGTCTTTCAGCCAGATCTTCAGGCGTGTCGCCCGGTCGCCGGTACCTTCGGCATTGACGATACCGAAACGGAGCTGTTTTTCCGGCCATTCCATTTCACGCTGGTAGGGGATGGTGAAGACCTTGCCGGTGCGGTCCGGCTCGACGACAATCGAGACGAGAAAATCCTGATAGGCCTGATAACTCGATTGATAGAAAGTTACCCCCCGGTGGGTCATCGGTTTGTTGACCTCGATTGTCTCCCTGCGGACTTCCTTACCCTGCTCTTTGACGATGAGCACTGACTGGTATTCCTTCGGCATGCCGTTGGGATAGAAATCGACGGTGAACGCGTCGCACTCCACCTCGAACCCAAGGTCGATGGGCTCCGATGTGTCGGAGGCGAAGACCTTGTCGGTGCTGTTCTTCTCCGGCAGCATCACGGTTCCCTTGTAACCGAGAAAATTGCCGATGATCGCGCCACCGAAAATGATCAGAATCGAAACGTGGACGACATAGACCCCAAGCCTTGACCAGGCTCCTTTTCCGGAGAAGATCAGGATACCGTTGCCAGTTTCCCGGGAGGTCGGGCGCCATCCTGCCTTTTCCAGGGCAGTAGAGAGCGCGGCGGCGTTCTGCTGAATTGGCCCGGCTGATGACCAGTTTTCACGAAAGCTCATGCCTCTGAGCCTGTCAGCGGCGACTGCCAGCTGGTCGGCGTTGATAAGCCGCCAGGCGGCTGGGAAACGGTCGATACTGCAGATAATCAGGTTGGCGGAAAGTAGCCCGAGGAGGAGCAGGAACCACCAGGAGCCGTACATGTCCGGGATATCGAGGATCTGGAAGAACTGGGCGGTCGCGGCGCCGTAGGTCTCCACGTACCAGTTGCCGGGTTTGTTCTGGGGAATGATGGTGCCGATGATTGAGGTCAGGGCAAGGGCGCAGAGTGTGAAGATAGCCAGTCGCACCGAGGCAAAAAAATCCCAGACTCGATTATTGTTTTTCATGAGTAGGTCGAATAAAGTAGGAATAATTATTATCTTGGAGGCCTTTTGCTACCATGGGGCCAGCCAGAATGCAATCAAAAAGTGAAGAATTAGAGCCGGTTCAGGGTATGTGCTGTGTCTGCCGGCTGCGTACTGCGCAATTGTGATCCATAACTCTTGCAACCAGAGGAGTGCCGGCAGTGGCCATGTTACGACAGGATACCATATGGAGCTGAATAGAGAATATATTTCGATTACGACAGTGCAGGAGCATCACGCCCGGCCGATGCAATCCTACAGAGTCCTCGGCCGGAGAATTGCCATCTTCCGGGATGAACATGGAGCATACTATGCCATCGAAACCAACTGCAAGCACCAGGGAGCCGATTTGTTGACGGGGGAGGTTCGGGATCATATCGCCACCTGCCCACGGCATCAATGGCAGTACGATCTCCGTTCAGGAATCTGTCTGAACCATGAATCGCCGCGGCTTCGTCGCTACACCGTCATCGTCGCCGGCAATGTGTTGAAAATGGCTGTCGTCCCCAGTGACGACGAACTAGATTCGTGAACCGACCTCCCGATAATGTTGCTCCCGTTCTCTCGCAGGGCGGGCGAGGAACGCCTCGATCTGCGCCAGCATCGCCAGCCGGTCCCTTGGCAACTGGCCTTTGACCTTGATGTAGTTGTTCTCATGATCGCAGGTGAACTCCGCTCCTCTGGCGGTGAGCTGCTGCAGGAGCAGCTGCAGTTCCAGAACCGTCCCCTCCGGGGATTGCGGCTGAAATTTTCCCGCGGCTATTTCTCCCAGCAGAGGACTGCCCGGACCATACGGAGATTCGGGGTAGACCCACAGCCGGCGGACGCGGATGAAGGCCGGTTCGATGGCATTGAGCAGTTCGGCGGTGGCAAGGGCGTGCTGCCTCCACAGGGAAGACCCGCCCAGCCCGAGAAGGACGTACACGGACAGTTCGATGCCGGCGTCGTGGAGCCAGGTCGCCACTTCCCTGACCATCTTCGCGCTCTGCCCCTTGCGGTGGTAGCGGAGGATCTCGTCGGAACCTGATTCCAGGCCAAGGTGGATGCGGTTGAGGCCGGCGGCGGCGAGTTGCATCACACCGTCCCTGCCGAGTTTGTTCAATGTCGAGGCCCGGGCGTAGCAGGTGATGCGGGTGAGGGAGAATGCCTGGCGGAGATGCCGGACCAGTTCGCTTATCGTCGCCACACCGGCCTGCAGCGGATCTGCATCACCCAGGAACATCGTCTCGGTTTCCGGACGAAGCTGGCGCAGGAGGGCCACATCGGCGAGGATGTCGGCCAGGGGGCGAACGGAGAAGGACGGTTCCCCAAGATTCGGATAGATGCCGCAGAAACGGCAGCGATTCCAGTCGCAGCCCCTGGTAACTCGTATCAGGCCGCTGCGCCATTCGCTCGGTGGCCGTATCAGTGGTTGTTCAAACGTCATGTTCTGGAAAGGATAGATGTCCTGGAGAAGGGATGCCGCAGCATCCCGGGTTGCTTTGAGAGTGATTATGCTGAAAATATATTGCCATTCTGAGAAAAAGAAAGTAAAAGAGTGGATTCTGGAAAAGGTGTTCAATATTGTTCATATTCATCGTCTCTCTGTCACGGATACGGTTGCGGCAAAGCGGGATGATAGAGAAGGAGATCAGAAATGGCCAAGGTATGTCAGATTTGTGGAAAAGGTCCGGAAACCGGCAACAATGTCTCGCACGCACACAACAAGACCAGGCGCAGGTGGCTGCCGAACCTGAAACGGGTTCGAGCCGTGACTGCCGAAGGCGGCAATCAGCGGGTCAGGGTCTGCACCCGGTGCCTGCGTTCAGGGGCGATTGTCAAGCCGGCATGACGGCATTGCAGTCAGCAAAAAGCAGAGAGGCGAGTAGGATTTTCCACTCGCCTTTTTCTTTGGAGATGAACATTCATGAATGAAGAGCAGATACGATTCCTCAGCGTTCAGGAAGCGATGCAGATTGTCGCTGCAATCCAGGAGGAAGAGGATATTCATAATCCCGGCAAGAGGATACTGACCGTGTACAACCATGACGACCGTGAGGTCTGCTGGTTTGATTACGATGAATTGATCGAGGCTGTCGGACCCGTTGCCAAGGGTGAGTTGAAGGAAGCTGTACAGAATTACATCCTCATGCATATTCCGGACTGGGCTCTGGATCTTTGAGGCATATCCCGTCGTGACGATTGGGGGCAAGGGCAGCTCTGCTCCACCTCCAGTCGCCTTCCTTTTCGCATTCCCCCCAAGAAAAATTCACGTTCCCCATTCTTCTTCCGGGCGGCCAGCCGGCCCCGGGTCAGCGTGAGGCCAGCCACTGTTCAAGCGGTTCAGGATGAATGGCGCAGCGCGTGGGAGCCGTCAGGCAGTTCCGGTTGTGTATTTCCTTCCCATGCTGAATAACCGAGACAGGACGATCGGCCGAAACCACGATGATGATGGTCTGGGGGTGTTCGGCGGTGAATCGCAGGGCGGAATTGTACCGTGCGCCCCTGGCCCTGTCCTCGCCATCGATGCAATGCCCGTCGAGGAGGCAGGCGAAGGCGTGGAGATGGAGGTCCGGCCTCAGGTGCAGGGCTCCGTCGACCTTGGAGAGGGCGCAGGCCAGGTCCAGTTGATTGGGCAGCCGCAGATCGATCGGCGGATTGATGTCCTGACCGGATATGAAAGCCTTGTCCTTTGCGAGATCAATCACCAGGGCACAGCCGAACTTCTTGTTCTGGGCACTGTGGACGATGGCGACAATGGCCTGGAACAGGGAATCCCGGCTGCCGGCATCGAGGTCGTAATCGAGAAGGGCTTCCTCGACTTCAACCAGCCTGGCGCGATAGGTGTTGGACGTGTAGCTGCCATGGATGAAACTGCAGATCTTTTCGTTCTCGAGGGAGAGAAATCCGATTTTTCCCTGGAAATCTGCGGTTAAATGAAATTCGGGGAGGAATCCTTCCGTTATTCCGATAATGCTGGTTCCGTCAGAGATCAGCTTTCGATCCGAGTGTTCGACGGCCTGGAGCAGTTTTCTCACGTGCTTGAAATGATTGACCTTAGGTCGTTCGTCCTTCCTGAACCGGGCAAGAAACGTGATGCCGCTGAGAAATCGCGGTTCGACAAAGAGCAGCTTGCCATGCGGCCTGACGCTTTCTTCGGGTGTTTTCGAGATCCCCAGAACGGAGTCAAGGACATGGTAGATATCGATCCGGGTATCGAGCCCGAGTCGGAGGTTGATCATGTCGACGATATAGTCGTAGACGGCGTGGGTGGCGTATTCCCGGAGGAAACTGCCGGAAATGCCGGTATAGAGGGAGCGTTCATCGGCTATGTCGTGGGAAAAGCGCAATACGGCATGTTCGAGCCACCTCTCGGTCGGACCGATTGAGCAAACATCCGGATGGTGTTCGGTGAACCACATCTGGTAAAAGACGGAACCGGACTTGCCGCCGCAGGAGACCCGTCCATCCAGCTGCAGGCTTGGCACCGGTTCGATCTGATTGAAGGTGTTGCGGTTGAAGATGAACTTGTCCTGCTGCCGCCAGGCGCAGCTGTCCAGGTAAATCTCCTTGAGTTTCGGTTCGTAGCCGTACAGCAGGTTCTGCGGGTCGAGAATGAACAGATCGGCATTCGGGGCCAGGCAATAGATCACGGCAACTCGGCTCTCCCCGGAAAATCGTGAGAGGCCCTCCCGGATACCGGAGAGGGTGTCGGTGATGCAACGGCGAATGAAGGTTTTTTCCTGGAGAATTTTCATCCTGTCAGCAAGCGGTTGAGGGAAATGGAATTCTGCTGCTGGGATGATAGCACAATTTTGCCGGGGAACTGAACGAAAAACCGCTGCTGAACACGTGTCAGGTCAGCGATTATCCGGTGTTGCGGAGAGGGATGGGGGCGGCAGCGGCACCGCCGGAACGTTTGCCGATCCGGTGATGCCGCTGGCAGGCGGTCAACGCATGCGACCTGAGGCCGGGTCGGCGGCTACCACCTGCGGCGGTGGTCGTGCCGCCAGTCGGGATGACGGTCGTAGCGCCAGTCCGGATGACGGTCGTAGCGCCAGTCATTGCGGTCGCGGCAGACCGTGGTCACCACCTCCCGATAACGGCCATGATGGTCTCTTCTCTCGACGATCTGGCGGCAGACCTGATCCGGCGGATGGTGCCTCCATGGACGTGGCGGCGGAGCATAGACAATCGGTCGTGGCCGTGGTGGTGGCGGAACGTAGACAACCGGCGGCGGTGGTGGAGGGCCGTAGACGACCGTTTGGGGCGGCGGATAGGGTCGGCCGTATCCTTTGTCCATTTCGTTGCCGACCATATAGCCAAGCATTCCGCCGACCGCCGTACCGATAAGGGTTCCTTCGGTATCCCGGCCGATTGCCTGACCAACCAGAGCGCCGCTCCCTGCGCCGAGCAGCAGACCATTGACTCCGTGGTCATGCGCCATCGCCTCACCTGTCATCGTCCCTGCCAGAAGTACCGCCGCAAGTGCCATTTTCATCGATTTCATCTGAAGTCCCTCCATGGTTGAAAATCTGTGGGTGGTGTTGCCTTTAGCTTTCATGTAGGCTAGAACGAGCAAGAAAAACAGAGGACATCAGGATGAGTCGGGATGCAGTCGGCCATATATCAGGCCCATGTCGGGTCGATGTCGGGTATCTGAATGTCGTGATTACAGTATGATACGGATTTTAGCAGGGGGATGGGTTCAGCCTCTTCCGCGGGAAGGGAGTATACGGAAAATCCCGATTCGGGGCGAATGCGGCGGGGCGGGGATGGAAGAAATTCTCCTTGCCTTGTCCGAGAGCCTGGTCTAGTTTGTACTGCTCCGCAACGCGCGGGGATGTTGCGGTTGCTCCGCCATGGGAAAAACGATGGAAACGATACTTGTCAGCGCCTGTCTCGTCGGTGAATCAGTACGGTACAATGCAACCGCCTTGCGGCCCGACAGGCAATGGCTCGGACTTCTGGCAGTTCGCTGCCGGCTTCTGCCCTTTTGTCCCGAGGTGGCTGCCGGCCTGCCCGTTCCCAGGGCATGTGCCGAGATCGTCGGCGGGAACGGCTGCGATGTTCTGCGGGAGCGTGCTGTAGTGAGGGATAACCGGGGTATGGATCTTTCCTCCGTTTTCAGAAAAGCGGCGGCCAAGGCCCTGGAAGTGTGCGGGGAGAACGGGATCAGGATGGCGATCATGGCGGAAAACAGCCCCTCCTGCGGCAGGAACCGCATCTATGACGGGTCGTTTACCGGCCGGCGGAGGGCGGGGATGGGTGTGACCGCGGCGCTGCTGGTTGCACATGGTGTCAAGGTGTTCAGTCAGGACCAGATCGAAGGGCTCGCGGCCCGCGGCGATGCCGGCAGCATATGATCATGCGGGTGCCGTTGTGAAAACGTATTGTCATGGCATTCAGCGATGATGCCCCCAACCTCCGGCGACAGATGAAATCGGGACGACTTCTCGGCCTGGCCGATTCACCGTATATCCTGCTGGTTCTTGCAGTGTTTTTCTGGGCAGGCAATTTTATCGTCGGCAGGGCGGTACGGGCCGATGTTCCGCCCGTCGCCCTGGCCTTCTGGCGGTGGTTTGTGGCCTCCCTCGTGGTGATCGCCCTGGCCTGGCGGCATCTCCCGGCAGACATGGGGAATCTGCGCCGCGGTTGGCTGCCGGTTGTCCTGCTGTCGATTGCCGGTATCACCTCATTCAACACGCTGGTGTATATCGGCCTGCAGTACACCATCGCCGTCAATGCGCTGTTGATGCAATCCCTGATGCCGGTACTGATCGTCGGCCTGTCGTATGTATTTTTTCGCGAGCGGATCGGGATCATACAGGGGTGCGGCGTTGTTATCTCGCTTGCCGGGGCCCTGGTCATTATCGGACAGGGGCGCGCCGATGTGCTCCTCTCGCTGTCGATGAACCGCGGTGATGTCCTGGTATTCCTCGCGGTTGTCGGCTATGCCGGATATTCGATCGGATTGCGGAAACGACCGGCCGTGCATCCGTTCAGCTTTGTCGCCGCCACTTTCGTGGTCGGAGACCTGTTCCTGCTGCCCCTCTATATCTGGGAGTCGATGGCGGCAGGGCACACTCTGCGCCTCGATGCCAATGCGATCATGGCGATCGGTTACGTCGCCATTTTTCCGTCGATTGTCTCCTACCTCTGTTTCAACAGGGGGGTGGAACTGGTCGGGGCGAACAGGGCCGGCATGTTCATCCATCTCCTGCCGGTCTTCGGCAGCGCAATGGCGATCATCTTTCTCGGCGAGTCGCTGCAATGGTTTCATGCCGGGGGAATCCTGCTGATTGCCGCCGGGATATTCATGGCGACCCACAGGCGGCAGTAACCTGCTTCGATCACTCCGATTTTCCCAGCCCCTCCTCCTCTTTTCGGCTCAGGTCCTTGTCGCAACCCCGAGGATCTTTCCTGCTCCCGTGCTGAGTTGCTCGGTAAAACCCTCGAGCAGTTCGGAGCGGAGATTCCAGCAATGCCAGAAAAGCGGCACCTCCAGCCGGAATCCCGGGGCGAGGTCGATCAATTCCCCGGCTGCAAGGAGCCGGTTCGTCTGCAGTCGCGGGACGAGCCCGTAACAGGAGCCGGTGCTGATGAAATCGACAAACGACTCCGACGAGGGGACGAAGAATGTCGGGGCATCCGGCGGAGGGGTGGTGCCGAACAGCAGGCGGAACACCTGCTCGTTGAGGCCGTCCTGGCGGTTGAAGCGGATGATCGGCGCCCGCTCCGCCGCAGCGAGGCAGAAACCCGCCGGAAACCAGGCGCTGGAAAAGGCGGGTGAAGAGCAGAGGATATACTCCATCACCCCGAGGCCGATCCGCCGGCAGCCCTGGAGGGGCTTGTCGCGGTTGGTTACGCAGCCCAGGACCTTCCCCTCCTGGAGCAGTCGGTGGGTCCTGTCCTGATCGTCGACATGGAGGTCGAGGACGACCTTGCGGCAACTCAGAAATGGCCGGACGGCCGGCAGAAACCAGGTGGCGAGGCTGTCGGCATTCACTCCGAGGGCAAGCGAGGTGGACCGGCCGGAGGTGGGCGGTGCTGAAAGGGACAGCAGGTCTTCTTCCAGGTGCCTCACCTGGCTGAAATGACGCAGCAGGGCTATCCCCGCTTCGGTCGGCCTGGGCGGGCTTGTCCGCTGCACCAGGATGCGTCCGCAATACCCTTCGAGCAACCTGATCCGCTGTGAAACGGCGGACTGGGTTATATGCAGCCGCTGGGCCGCCCTGTCGAAACCCTTTTCCTCGATGACGGCAGCGAACGCCTCGACCAGCTTATAGTCAAGCATCTATTAGATCAGCTAATGAATTATTAAATAGTTTCATTTTACTTTATTGGTGCTGTGTACAATATTCCCCGGATGCAAGCAAGGAGGAGTTGATGACCTTTCCATTCATCCAGGGAATGGCGGTCGGAGGTGGGCTGATCGTCGCCATCGGCGCGCAGAATGCGTTTGTTCTTTCCCAGGGGATACGACGGCAGCACCATTGGTTGGTCGCTGCCATCTGCTTTGTCTGCGATGCAGTTCTGGTAGGTGTTGGAGTGGCAGGTGTCGGCAGGGCGGTTGCCGCCAGTCCGATGTTGCAGGCAGCAGCTGCCTGGGGCGGGGCTATCTTCCTCTTTGCCTATGGTGCCAGGGCCCTGAGGCGCGCGATGATGTCAGACTCCCTGCAGGCCGGAGGGAGAAGGGTCTCTTCGGTCAAAGAGGCAGTCCTCGCCACCCTGGCCGTCACCCTGTTCAATCCGCACGTCTATCTCGATACAGTGGTGCTGCTCGGCAGCATCGCCAGTCAGTTTCAGGACGGGCAGCGCCTGGCATTTGCCACCGGCGCCTGCTCCGCATCGTTTCTCTGGTTTTTTTCCCTCAGTCTGGGCGGGGAGCTGCTGGCGCCGATCTTTGCCCGTCCGGGTTCCTGGAAGGTGCTCGATCTCTTCGTCTGCGGCTCGATGTGGCTGGTCGCCTTCAGGCTTCTGCCGGTCTAGCGTTCGGGGTGACACGGGGAGGAGGGAGATGCCGTCGCCCTGTCTGTCCTTTCGGGTTGTCAGGGGAGGATTGTCGTCTCGGTATAGAGTCCCCTGCCGGGATAACGATACCGCAGGGAGGCCTGGATGTCTGAAGCCCGTACGGGCCAGTTGAACTCTATTGCGATGATGTGGGATCCTGGCTGCAGGTTCTTGAATATCCATTTCATCTTGCCAAGCTTGCTGCTGTATTTCTGTGGCATGGGGTTTGCGCTGACGATTTCGTGGCCTGGCGGGAAATACTGTTCGATGATCACGCTGGCTGGCGGTGGATAAATGACGCGGTACTCGAGGATGACTGTGCGGCCGAAGGCCGAGAGGTATTTGCCGCTGACGGGTTCAACCGCAAGGGCGGCGCGGGGCAGGATTGAGGGGGCCAGGAAGACAAGCAAAACGGCCAGCAGGCGGAGGTGCGCAACCGTCGCGCTGGAGGCTGCCGCAGCAGCTGTTCCGGTGATATGTCGGCAGCGTAATTCCGGTGTCATGGCAGGATTTCGTACGTCGATTTCTTCTCGTTCCAGCGGTAGCCGGAACCCTGCCAGATCTTTTCGATCCTGGCGATGTCGATCCCGAGTTTTTCAGAGCCGCTGTACTGGTCATGGACGACGAGCATTTCCTTGTCGCTCAGGATCCCGTCGGCATTGGCATCGGCCCAGTGATGGGTGCCGGTGGAGATGGTATCGTTGCCGACGACGGCCCTGGCCTTCTCCGAGTCCTGGCTGACGGCAATATCACCGGAGAAACGGAAGGCCTCTCCTGGCGCTCCCTGGAGGGTGGCGGTATAGATAAATCTGGTTGGTCCGTTAATTTTTTCAAGCCATTTCAATTCCTTGTCAGATTGCTGTCCCTTCTCTGCCGGTGCCGAGAGGGGGGGCGCGGTCTTTTTAAGTTCCGCCTGAGCCGGCAGGATCTCCCGCAGGATCAGGGCGACAGGATGAGCCGGGCTTGCCGTCACTTCGATGATGACGGGGAAGGGCTGACCGGGAAGGCAATGTTTGGGCAGGATGCGCCGGGCTGTGATCACCTGGGCTTCAGGCTGAAGGAGAAAGAACCACGTCGCGAGGCCTGCTGCCGCCAGGCCGAGCAAGATTCCGAAAACAAGCGGTATCGGGTTCTTCGCCGGTCGGATGCCGAAGGATTCGCCGGTTTCCTGGCGCTGCTCATCCGCGCCGGTCTCCGTCACATGGTTTTCCTGCTGCTCCAGGATTTCTTCCAGCGGGACTTCGAGGGCTTCGGCCAGTTTGACGCAGTTCTCCTTTTTGATCGAAGGATACCGTTTGTTTTCCCAGCGGGAAATCGTGTCGGTCGTAACCTGGACTGCTGTGGCGACGTAGAGTTGGGTCAGGCCCTTCTGTTCCCGCAGGCGCCTGACTCGCGCTCCATCGATTTTCACCATCTGGATGCCGCCGGGCAGCATTTCACCTGTCATAGCATTCGTTGATTTTCAGATATGGATCTTCGGCCCCCGCAGCGAATATACCAAGTTCGGGTACGCCATCAAAGGGATTAATCATCGCAGGAGGTGCTCGGCGGGTTCTCGGCACCGGCACTCCGGAGCCAGGGAACAGCTACCAGTCGAATCGTACCAGGTTGTCGAGGGCGTCCGCCTTGATCAGCCTGATCTTGACCATTGAACCGGGGGTTGGCTTGTGGCCTGGGGGGCAGGGAAGATCCACTTCCATAAGGATATCGGTAAGCAGCAGAAACACCCTTTTCGGGCCGGATTCAATCACCAGGGCATCGAGCAGCTGTCCCTTCCGGTCTTCCAGGTACTTCAACAGCCAGTACCGGTTCCGAATCTGCCTGACATTGTTGGCAGTGGTGACGGTCCGAGTGATAACTGAAGTGAAATCCTTGCACATCTCGTCCGAGAAGCAGGGCTGCCGTCGCCGGATGATGGAGTTGAGCTGATGCTGCATCACCAGGTCGAGCAGGCGGCGGATCGGTGAGGTTACCGTCGTGTACTGGCTGACTCCGAGGCCGCTGTGCGAGCCGGCTGTCGTCAGCAGTTCGCCGCGCGGGATCTGCTTGCGCTGTCGCGTATTCTGGAAGAGATCATCGTCTTCGCCATGGACGATGCGGTTTTTCAGCGGCCCCTGAGCCCTGAACAGGCCCGGCACCATCCGGTCCGAGATATAGCGGGCGGCTTCGGTGTTGGCCAGGATCATCATTTCCGAGATCAGCGTACGGGCCGGCGTATCGGTTCTGGCGAGATTGACATGGACCTTGCCGCAGCTGTCGATGAAGATGTTGACATCGGGAAACGGCAGCAGCAGGGCGCCGTTGTCCAGTCGTCGGCTCCGCAGCTTTTTCCGCAGCATATCGAGTACCCTGAGTTCGGGGTCGCGGTCGATTATCCGGTCTGCCTCTTCGTAGGTGAGTCGGCGGGCGACCCGGATGACCGATGGCATGATCCTGACCCGCAGCACTTCGGCCTCCGGCGACAGCAGGATCATGAAGCTGAAGGTGGCACGGAGTTCGTTCTGGATCAGGCTGCAGACCCCCTGGGAGAGGTGTCTGGGCAGCATCGGTATCTGTCCCTCGGGAAAATAGATGGAGGTGCCGCGCTGCATCGCCTCCTGGAACAGGGGATCGCCGGGACGGACGTAATGGGCGACATCGGAGATGTGGATGCCGACGAGGTGGTTGCCGTCCTCATCCTGAATGGTGAGGGCGTCATCGAAGTCCAGGGTGGTGAGGCCATCTATCGTCAGCGGTGCGAGATGGGTGAGGTCGACCCTGCCGGGATCGTCGAGGAGGGCACGGGGATCGCTCTGCAGGATGGACTCTGCCTGCTGCCGGGCGGCCAGGGAAAAGCTGACCGGGATATCGTGCCGGAGGAGGGGGAGGTTTTCGTTTTTGCCCCAGATGCCGGCGTTGACGAGGATGTGAAAAGGATCGTGGGGGCCGCCAAGCTGGGCCTCTTTCAGCAGGCGCCTGGCGAGATCAGCCTGTTTCGCCTCATTGCCGTAGAGGTAGTAATCGCGGAGGATGCCGAGGCATTCCTCCAGCCAGGGGTCCATCTGGATATCCGGCACCGGCTGGCTCATCAGTTGCGCGATCAGCCGGGAGCCGTTGCGGATCAGGTCTTCCTCCTGCTTCTCCTTGTCGAACTGGTGGCGGATCTGTGCCACCTGATCGACCGTGTGCGCCTTGATCCTGCCTTCGCGGTATCTGAAATACAGTTTGTCGGCGAAGACACAGCGCATAAAGGCGGCGACCATGTCGTCATCGGCGGTCTGGCCGAAGGCGAGCTCGGCGAGAAAATCCGGTTCGAAGGTGGAGCCTTCCTCTTCGCAGACGATATTCCAGAGTTCCTCGAGATTGATGGACTGCATCAGGGTATTGCGCCGTTCATGGGTTTCCCTGAGTTCGTGCATCATCAGTTCACGGTCGGTGGTTGGGGGGTAGCTGCGAGCGGAACTGTGAATGATCCTGGATGTCGGGAGATTGACTTCACGGCCGTTCTGGTTGATCAGATGGACACGTTTTGCCTGGTTTTCCAGGACGATGCCGCAGATGAATCTGCCTCCATCAAGATATTCGATACGTTTGCCCAAGTACGTCATGAGGTCGATTGTTCAGTCTTTCACAAACCTGTCCGTCCGGCAATGCTGCGTCCTGGAAAAAGAGTGTGTGTTGGGTCGGAAGGAAAGGTATAGTTTCCACGTTCAGCCCCTGCAGGGGGGTAAATTCGACCCAGTATAGTGTGAAAATAGCTTTTAGCCACACTATAATTAATTTTTATCAATACTTCGGAATCGTTTCATATGGATCAGCCTGAAAATTTCAAATCCGGCGTGGTTGCCATCGTCGGACCTCCCAATGCCGGTAAATCGACACTTCTGAATACCCTGCTGGGGCAGAAGATTTCCATCGTCACGGCAAAACCCCAGACCACCCGCAACCGGATCCTGGGGGTGGTCAGTCATGACGAGTATCAGATCGTCCTGCTGGATACTCCCGGCCTCCATGAAGCCCGTGAACCGCTGAACCGCGAGATGATGCGGGTGGCGATGGACAGCCTGACCGAGGTCGACGCCGTCCTATTCCTGGTGGATGTCTCGCTGCCGGTGCCGGAGAAGAAACGGGCCGAGCGGGACAAGGAGTTTTCCGGCTGGCTGGAGAAGGTCGTCTCGCCGGCAGTCATGGTGCTCAACAAGATCGATCTCATCGACCGGAAGACGCTGCTGCCGATGATCGAGGGCTATGCCGCACTCTACCCGTTCAAGGCCATCGTGCCGGTATCGGCGCTGAAAGGCAGTGGCTGCAATGAGTTGATCGACGAATTGCTGCGGCTGCTGCCGGCCGGTCCGCGCTATTTTCCCGACGACATCCCGACCGACGCCAGCGAGCGGTTTCTCGCCGCCGAGATCATCCGCGAAAAGGTGTTCCAGAAAACCGGGCAGGAGATCCCCTACGCCAGCGCCGTGCTGATCGACTCGTTCAAGGAGGACGCCGAAAAGGGCATGGTGACGATCCATGCCACCATCGTCGTTGAAAAGGATTCGCAGAAGGGGATCATCATCGGCAAGGGCGGCAGGAAACTGCAGGAAATCGGGACGGCCGCCCGCAAGGAGATCGAGGAGCTGGTCGGCATGAAGGTCCTGCTCAAGCTCTGGGTCAAGGTGCACAGGAACTGGTCGCAGGACGAACGTTTTCTGAAGGAGCTGGGTTACTGAGACAAGGCACCGGCGGAGATCCGGGATGCCATGGCTGCGCCGGGCCCGGCGGCCGGCCGGGCGCTATTGCCGGCTGCCCTGCATCCTGCCGTAGGAAGAGAATACCTCGAGGCTTCTGAGGATGTTCAGGGCGGTGTTGAGCTGCGGGTCGTTTCTGAGCCTTTCCTTGGTTTCCGGGTCGATCGCCGATGCGGGAGAGGCAGCCTCATCCTGGCCCTGCATGTGATTGTCGAGGTTGATCTCGCGCCGGGCCTCGCTGTCGGGCGGAGGCTCCTGCCCGACCTCCTCCCCGGCCGGGACTTCCACGTCGGGGGCGATGCCGAGGGCCTGGATCGACCGGTTGTTAGGCGTGTAGTACCTGGCGGTGGTCATCCGCAGCCCGGAGCCGTCAGGGAGGGGAATGATGGTCTGCACCGAACCCTTGCCGAAAGTCCGGGTGCCGACGACGACTCCCCGCTTTTGGTCCTGGATGGCGCCGGCGACGATTTCCGAGGCGCTGGCGGATCCTTCGTTGACGAGGACGACGATGGGCATCGAGGCGTCATCGTTGGTGCTGTGCGCCTGGAAGACCATGTTCTGGTCTTCGGTCCGTCCCCTGGTCGAAACGATCGCGCCCTTCTTCAGGAAGATATCGCTGATGCTGACGGCCTGGCTGAGCAGTCCGCCGGGGTTGTTGCGGAGATCGAGGATCAGGCCGCGGATGGGGTCTTTTTTCTCGAGGCTGCTCAGTTCCTGCTTGAAATCCCGGGTGGTGTGGTTCTGGAAGTTGGTGATGCGGAAATAGGCAAAGCCGGGGGTGAGAAAGGAGGCCTTGACCGAGTGCAGGGGGATGATATCCCTGGTCAGGGTGACCGGCCGCAAGGCGTTCTCGCCTTCACGCTGGATGGTGATGCTGACCTTTGACCCGCGGCTGCCCCTCAGGAGCTTGATCGCCTCGTCGGAGGTCATGTCCTTGGTTTTTTTGCCTTCAATCTCAACGATCAGATCGTTGGCCTTTATGCCTGCCCTGTCGGCCGGAGTGCCCTCGATCGGGCTGACAACGGTGAGGATGCCGTCCTTGATCGTGATCTCGATTCCGACACCGCTGAACGATCCGCTGGTTTCTTCCTGCAGCTCCTGGAACTCTTCCGGGGTGAGATAGGAACTGTGGGGATCCAGCGTGAGCAGCAGGCCCCTGATGGCGCCGTCAACCGCCTGCTGGGTATCTATCTCCTCGACGTAATTCTCCTGCAGGATGCTGAGGATATTGGAGAAAACCTCCAGCTGCCGGTAGGTCTTCTCGCGTTGTTCCTGTGAAATGTCGGCATGGGCGATCGGGGCGGCAGCGATGAGCAGGGTGAACAGAATGAGCGATGTCCTAAGTAAGCGAAAAGGAGCGGCCATGTACATCCTTTGGCGCCATCGGGCGCGCTGCGAATCTCAATGAGTCAGAACTATTGACGGGAGGGTTTGAGCGACGCCTGCAAGGTACTGGTATCGAGCCACTGCATCGGATCGAGCGACTCGGACCGATGGCGGATTTCGAAATACATACCTTTGTCGATGAGTGTCGCCGTTTCGCCCAATTCACCGACTATGGCACCGGTTTTCACGGTATCTCCCTTTGCTGCAAGCACTTTTTCAAGCCTGGAGTAGATAGAATAATACTGAAAACCATGATGCACAATGATTGAGTTGCCGTAGCCCCGCAAATATCCGGCATGGATCACGGTACCGGCGCAGATGGCTTTTGCGGGAGTGCCATCGGGAGCTTCGATGGCGATACCGTCCGATTTTTTCCGGATACCGAGGGAATTGGTGGTCTCCTGGCCAAACCCGACAATGACCGTTCCCTGCACAGGCGGAGGATGGTGGCCTTTGCGCAGCAGAAAACCCTGTTCTCTTGCCTGTTCTTTTTCTTTCAGGGCGAGCAGGGAGGCGGTGAGATCTTCCGCCGCTTTCTCCAGCTCCCGGATCGCCTGCTGGTGCAGCTTCGACTGGGTGCGGATCAGATGCAGCAGCCTTTCCTTCTCCTTCCTGGTATCGTCGATGCTGACTTTTTCCGCGACGACCTCGGCGATAAAATCTGAGAGGATATTTTTCTCGAGCACGAGGCTTCTCGTAATCCGTTCGAGGTTGCCGATATTGGTCCGGTAGGTGGCGATGACGTTCTGGTCGTATTCGATAAGCGACTGGAAGGAGTCGTGGAAACGCAGGAGTTCAGGCAGTGTCTGGGCAGAGAAGATGACGTTGAGAAGACCGATGTTGCCCATTTTGTAGTAGGCATTGATCCGTTTCAGCAGATGCTGCTGCACCTTTTCCTTCTCTGCTCTGATCCCGGCCAGTTCCTGTTCCCTCTGGCTGATCAGGGCCTTCTGGGTATTGCGTTTCTTCTCGAGTCCCGAGAGCTTCGCGAGCTGGTCTGCCAGGCGCCTGTCAATTTCCTCAAGTTCCTGCAGGATGCTTTTTTCCTTGGTCGCCGCTTCGAGGAATTGCTCCCGCTGCGACTGAAGACCCTGCTGCAGGCGTTGGATATTGATGCGAAAGGTGCGGACATTTTCCTTCTGCTCAAGCTCGTCGCCGGGCTGCGCGACGGCGGCAGCTGCTGAGGCGAGCAACAGGACCACGCAGAAGATCAGGGATTTCCCCGGGACGGCGGATAAAGGCGCCATCCAGCGCGGCCCGCGGGCGATATGCAGGGGATGGTGCGGCACGTTCATCGTATGAGAGGCGGTCCTGACACTCATACCCTCAGGTACTTCTGGATCGAAGTGAAGCTGCCGCCGGTGCAGAGGACGATCGAGACGCCGACGATGGCAAGAGCGGCGGAGACGGGCAGGAAGGTGAAGTCGAAAAGGTTGAACAGGCCTGGTCCGGAGAACCGGAGCTTTATCCAGTCAAAGAGCAAATACAGCGAAAGCAGACCGAAAGCCGATCCGAAGAAACCCTGCAGGACCCCCTCGAGCAGAAACGGCGTCCGAATATAATTGTTGGTGGCGCCGACCAGTTTCAGCAGTTCCAGTTCCGCCTGACGGCCCATGATCGTCAGGCGGATGGTATAGGCAACCATGAAGACGGTGGTGAGGATCAGCAGATTGCCCGAGAGGATGACGACGATCGAAAGCAGCTTGGTGAAGGAGTAGAAGCGTTCGATCCAGTCCTTGCCGTACTGGACCTTGAGGGTGCCGGGCAGCTTTGCCAGGTAGTCGGAAAAGAGCTTGATCTGGTTGAGCCCCCTGAGCGTTTTCAGCGGCACCACCTCAATCGAAGCCGGCAGGAAGTCCTTGGGCAGATCCTCGAGGACATCCCTGTTCTGCGCCATCTGCCTGGTGAAGCGGTCATAGGCCTCGGCTTTGGAGATGAAATGGATGGCTTCGACATCGTCGAAGTTGGTGATCTTGCGGCGGAGCTGCTCCTGCATCTCCGGGCCCGGCTCTTCCTCCAGGTAGACGATGAGGCTGAGGTCGTCGCCGAGTTTGTCGCCGATGGTCAGCATGTTGGTATAGACCAGGTAGAAGAAGGCGAAGATCAGCACCGACAGCGTGACGGTCAGCAGTGTCATCAGTTGCGACGGCCAGGTTTGTCGCAGATTCCTGCCGACCTGACGCAAGACGGTGAACCAGAAGTTCATGCGGGAACTCCTCCGCTCATGGCATGGATCCGGCCCTTGCGCAACTCCATGACCCGATGCGGCGAGTTGCGGTAGATGGAGCTGTCGTGGGTGGCGATGACGACCGTCGCCCCGGAATTATTGCATTTGTTCAGCAATTTCATCACCCGTTCGGTGGTAATGGCATCGAGGTTGCCGGTGGGCTCATCGACCAGGATCAGGGTCGGCGAATTGGCGACGGCCCGGGCCAGGGTGACCCGCTGCTGTTCGCCGCGGGACAGTTCGCCGGTGATGGTATCGTGCTTGTCGGCAAGGCCGAGCTGGTCGAGCAGATCGACCACGCGCTTGCGGATGATGCCCGGTTTCTTGTACGAGACCTCCATCGAGATGGCGATGTTCTCGGCGGCGGTGCGGTCTTCCAGGAGCTTGAAATCCTGGTAGGCGACACCGATTTTCTGGCGGAGGCGGGCAAGGGTCGTCCCCTTGATGGTGTGCACCGCTTTGCCGGCGACCTCGATCAGGCCGTTTGTCGGTGATTCCATGCTGCAGATGAGCTTGAGCAGCGTCGTCTTGCCTGCCCCGCTCATGCCGATGAGGAAAAACATCTCGCCACGGGCGATGGTCACTGAAATATCGGAAAGGGCCGTGACATCGGGAGGATAGATCTTCGAGACCTTGATCATCTCGATCATCGTATTCGTTCCGGAGTGCTGTGTCGTCATACGTTCCTGTGTCTGTTGGCCATGCCGGGAGATGCCGTCAGGGATCATATTTCGCAGCACTTTAATAAACTCGGGAATTTATGTCAAATTTTAAAGGATTTTCGGGACGCGTTCTTCAGCCGGGAGTGGGGCAAAATATTCCTCTTTTCCGGTTCGGAAGGAATTTCCGGATTTTGCCTTGCATTGTGATGTTCAGTTGGTAAATTTATCTGTTTCGGTAGAGCGGATCAGCCCGCGGTACGTGGGCCCGGGGAAGGGCTGCGCGATTGAGAAATGATCTACAGAGCGGCGGATGGCGCCGATACGATAAAGGAGAACAGCATGGATTACAGGGCGACACTCAATCTGCCCCAGACCTCATTCAGCATGAAAGCCAACCTGACCCAGCGCGAGCCGGTCTACCTCAAGCGCTGGGAGAAGGAGGATCTCTACGCCCAGCTGGAAGAGCAGGCGGCCGGCAAGCCGCTCTACGTCCTGCATGACGGCCCTCCCTACGCCAACGGTCATATCCATCTCGGCACCGCCTTCAACAAGATCCTGAAGGACGTCATCCTCAGGTCGAGGCGGATGGCCGGTTTCAATGCCCCCTACATTCCGGGCTGGGACTGCCACGGCCTGCCGATCGAGCACAATGTCGACCTGGAGCTGGGCGAAAAGAAGAAGACGATCCCGAAGCTGTCGAAACGGGGTGCCTGCCGCAAGTACGCCGAGAAATGGATCAAGACCCAGAAGGCCGAGTTCAAACGACTGGGCGTGCTGGGCGACTGGGATAAGCCCTACCTGACCATGGACTACGCCTACGAGGCGACCATCGCCCGGGAGTTCAACCGTTTTCTCCTCTCCGGTTCGGTGATCCGAAACAAGAAGCCGGTCTACTGGTGCGCCACCTGCACGACCGCCCTGGCCGAGGCCGAGGTCGAGTACCACGACCACCGTTCGCCGTCGGTCTACGTCAAGTTCCCGGTGGTCGACGATTTTTCAGAAATCAGCCCGGCCCTGGCGGCAGGCGACGTCTCCGTCGTCATCTGGACGACGACTCCCTGGACCCTGCCCGCCAACCTGGCCGTGGCCTTCCATCCCGATTTCGTCTATGCCGCGGTGAAGGTCGAGGACGAGACCTGGATCCTCGCCCAGGACCGGGTGGTGCCGTTCATGGCCGAGGTCGGGATCGATCGCTACGAGATCGCCGGTACGTTCTCGGCACGAGGCCTGGAAAACCGCCGCTGCCGCCATCCCTTCCTCGACCGTGATTCGCTGCTGGTGCTGGCCGACTATGTCACCACTGAGGCCGGCACCGGCTGCGTCCACACCGCTCCGGGGCATGGTGCCGACGACTACCAGACCGGCCTGCGCTACGGGCTCGACATCTTTTCGCCGGTGGACAACGAGGGTGTCTACACCAGCGAGGCCGGTCCCTATGCCGGGCAGCAGATCCCGGCGGTCAACAAGGTCATCAACCAGGACATGCGCAACCTCGGGGTGCTGATCCATCAGAGCGACATCAACCACAGCTACCCGCACTGCTGGCGATGCAAGAAACCGGTGATGTACCGGGCGACGCCGCAGTGGTTTATCTCGATGGAGATCAACGACCTGCGCGCCAAATCGCTCGACAACATCAAAAAGGTGGTCTGGACCCCGGCCTGGGGCATGCAGCGGATCTACGCGATGATCGAGGGCAGGCCGGACTGGTGCCTTTCCCGCCAGCGCAGCTGGGGCGTGCCGATCACCATCATCAGCTGCTCCGACTGCGGCGAGATTATCAAAAGCGAAAAACTGGTGCAGCGGATCGACGAACTCTTTCGGCAGGAAGGGGCCGACGCCTGGTTCCGTCACGGGGTGGAGACCTTCCTCGAGCCCGGGACTACCTGCGGCAAGTGCGGGTCCGCCAGCTTCACCAAGGAGGAGGATATCCTCGACGTCTGGTTCGATTCCGGGGTCAGTCACGCCGCGGTCTGCGAACAACGGGAGGAACTGCGGTCGCCGGCCGATCTCTATCTCGAAGGCAGCGACCAGCATCGCGGCTGGTTCCACAGCGCCCTGCTGACCTCGGTCGGGACGCGCGGCCGGGCGCCCTACCACGGAGTCCTGACCCATGGCTACGTTGTCGACGGCCAGGGGCGCAAGATGTCGAAGTCGGTCGGCAACGTCGTCGCCCCGGGCGAGGTCATCGAGAAGTTCGGGGCCGAAATCCTGCGGCTGTGGGTGGCCAGTGAGGACTACCGGGATGACGTCAAGGTCTCCGATGAGATCCTCCGCCAGGTTGCCGATGCCTACCGCAAGATCCGCAACACCATCCGCTACATGCTCGGCAACCTGTACGATTTCGATCCGGCCAGCGATCGCGTTCCCCGCTCCGACCTGCCCGAACTCGACCGCTGGGCGCTGGGGCGATATGATGAGCTGGTCGGCAGGATCGTCGGCGCCTACGAGCGCTTCGAGTTCCATTCCGTCTACCAGGCGCTGAACCTGTTCTGCGGCACGACGATGAGCGCTTTCTACCTCGACATCATCAAGGACCGGCTCTATGCCTCCGGTGCGGACTCGCAGCCCAGGCGGGCGGCCCAGACGGTGCTGTACGAGATCCTCGACGGCATGCTGAGGCTGATGTCGCCGATCCTCTGCTTCACCGCAGCCGAGGCTTGGGAGTCACTGTATGCGCTTTCGGATTCGGCGCCGTTGACCCGTAGCGTCTTCTTCGCCGAGTTCCCGAGCGCCGGCGACGGGGGCGAGGAAAGCGGTCTTGACGAGCGCTGGGCCAGACTGATCAGGCTGCGCTCGGAGATTACCAAGGCCCTCGAGATTGCCCGCCGGGACAAGATCATCGGCCATCCGCTCGAGGCTGAGGTACAGCTGCAGGTCGGTGGTGAACTGGCAGCCTTCATCGAACAGGAGCGGCAGGCGCTCAAGGAGATTTCGATTGTCTCGGCGCTGCAGGTTGTCGACGGGACCCTCGAAGGCGCCTTCGTCAGTGACGAAATCGAGGGCCTGTCGATCAGGGTCATTCAGGCCCCGGGCAGCAAGTGCGAGCGATGCTGGACCAGGTCGAAGACGGTCGGCGAACTCCGGGCACACCCGGAGATCTGCGGGAGATGCGCTGACGTCGTCGCACAAATGGACGCCGGGCAGGAAGGGTAGCGGTGGCCTATTATCTGGTAGCGCTGGCGGCGATTGTGCTCGACCAGCTGACCAAGCTCTGGATCCTGCGCAGTTTCGAACTCCACGAATCGCGGGAGGTCATCCCGGGGCTGTTCAACCTGGTCTACGTCACCAATACCGGGGCCGCCTTCAGCATGCTGGCGGATGTCGATTCCCCCTGGCGGCAGTATTTTTTCCTTGCCGTCGGGCTGCTTGCCTGTGCCGGACTTACCTTCTATTACCACCGGTTCGGGGGCGGGCGGCGGATCAATGCCACAGCTCTCGGACTGATCGCCGGCGGGGCGCTGGGCAACCTGATCGACCGCCTGCGATTCGGCGCGGTCGTCGATTTCCTTGATTTTCACCTGGCCGGCCATCACTGGCCGGCCTTCAATGTCGCCGATTCCGCCATCTGTGTCGGAGCGGTGCTCTTTCTGATCGTCAGTTTTGTCGAAGAAAAAAAGACAGCGAGGACCACGTCATGAACATAGCGGTACTTTTTCCGGGTCAGGGTTCACAATCCATCGGCATGGGGCGAGAGTTCCTTGAGGCCGATCCGCGATGCGCCCAGCTGATGGAGGCTGCCGAAGCAAGCTGCGGACAGCCGCTCAGGCGGGTCATCATGGAAGGCCCGATGGAAGAACTGACCAGGGCCGTCTGCCTGCAGCCGGCAATCACCGTCACCAATCTCATCTGCTGGCAGGCGCTGCAGAACGCCCTGGGTGATCGGCTGGCGGTTCGCTGCTTTGCCGGGCACAGCCTGGGCGAATATTCCGCCCTCTATGCCGCCGGGGTGATCACGCTGGAAGACACCCTGCGGGTAGTCGCCAAGCGCGGCGAGCTGATGGAGCGGGAGGGGTTGCGCAATCCCGGCGGCATGCGGGCCGTCATCGGGCTCGACATCGAGACGATCGACGGCCTGATCGCAGGCTATGAAGGCGACGGAGTGGTGACGGCCGCCAACCACAACACTCCCCAGCAGATCGTCATCTCCGGGACGATCGCGGCGATGGATGCCGTGGGGGAGAGGGCCGAGGCACTGGGGGCCAAGGTTGTCCCGCTCAACGTCAGTGTCGCCAATCACAGTCCGCTGGTCGCCGATGCGGTGCCGGATTTCGCCGCCTTCATCGACGGCATCCCGTTCAGGCAGCCGCAGGTCCCGGTCTACTTCAACGTCTCCGCCGCCAGAGAAACCGACGTCAACGTCATCCGCGACCTGATGGCGCGGCAGATCGCCGCCAGGGTACGGTGGTGCGAGATCATCGGCGCCATGATCGCCGACGGTGTCGACACCTTCATCGAGGTCGGGCCGAAAACCGTGCTGAAGGGGATGATGCGCAAGATCGTCCCGGCAGGGGTCAAGGTCAGCGCCCTGCAGTTCGACACCCCCGACAGCCTTGCCGCATGTCTGGAAAAACTGGGTTGAGGCGATTGCCCCGGACCATCGGGTTTCAACGAAGAGGCCGATTCACCGCATGAAAAAAGATTGTCTGCACTGCAAGCACTACCGTCTCGACGATGTGTACTCCGGCGTCTGCCGCCTGGAAAAGGTCGACGTGTACCCCCTCAAACGCAACGAGGATACCTGCCCGTCATGGCGTGACTGCGGCCAGCAGTACTATATCAGGCTGGGCTGGATCAAGGCGAAGAGAGAATCCGGGGGCAAGGCCTCATGATCGTTGCGCCCCAGGCGCCGGCCGCCTAAAGGCGGATCCTGGTGATGCGGGCGACCCGGCTTCTGGCGATCTCGATGACCACGCCCCTTTTGTCGGTTACGGTGATCGTTTCCCTGTCGACGGTTATGACCCGCCCCTCGACCCTGCCGCCGTCCGCCAGTTCGACCGTATAGAGGAATTGGGCCGACGTGTCTGATTCGGGGATGCTCTGCCGGGATGAATTCTCCCCCGGGCCAAGGTCTCGGAGGAAATCAACGACGGCCTCCCTGCTGACCCCGTGGGCGAAATGGCGCTCCATCGAGGCAATGGCGGTCGAGAGGCTGTGTGTGGCGCTGGTGAAGAGATCGTGACGGACGGCCGCACCGACGCCGACCAATAGAGCCGGGACGAGGAAGAAACAGAGGACGGCGGATTTCCACCTCCGCTGCCATCTGGGCCTGAGGTCGCCTTCCGGCGGCAGGTGATTGTCGAATTTCTCAAGCATTGCAGCAAGGTTGTGTTGGTGTGAGCGGATGACCGCCGAGTTGAACCATGTCGCCAGGGACCGTGCAGGCGGCGACGCACCCCCGAAAGCCCGAATGGAGGCCCCGTTGAAAAAGCTGCCGCTGTTGACAATGCTGCTGTGGTCCCTGATGATTGCCGGCTATGTCTTTCTGCCCAGGATCTTCCTGCAGGAGTATGTCCAGTATCCGCTGGTCGTCCTGCTGTCCGTGATCCTGCCTGTCAGCCTCTGGGTTGCGGTACTGGACGGCAGGCGCATTCTCGCGGCAGCGATGGCCGCGGTTTTCCTGCTGAACGCCGGGCTGTTGCTGTTTGTCCTCGAAAACAACTATTCTGCCTCGGGCATTCTCGAACATGAAACCGGCAAGGGTATCCTCCCGCAGGTTGCCGGATTCCTGGCGGAAAATCCGGCCAAGAGTCAGTATGCCGCCCGTCAGATCTATCAGCGCCATGGCGTGGCGGTGCCGTTCAGATCCGGGGCGGAATCGTTCGGTGTGTTCGCGCCGGGCGACGAGGACAAGAAGCTGTTCCGCGAAAATTTCAACAAGGCCGTCGATATGGATGTGGCGGCAATGAACGCCAGCAAGCAAATGCTGACCACCTTCCTGCTGTTTGCCCTCCATGTGGGCATCTTTATCCTGGTGCTGCTCTTCCTGCTGATCTACGAACAGGGGCCGCCTGCCGGGTCAGGGAGGCCGGGACAGGCAGGATGACCGGCCTCTCCGGCTGCTGAAACGCCGGCAATGGCGCACGGCTGCCGTCTCAATTCTCCGGCATTTTCCTGGCCGGATCACTGTAGTACTTCGGATTGGTGGATTCCGCAGGACCTTTCTGCTGCAGCTTGTCGACGATTTCGCCCGGCAATGTCGCGATGCTCCTGCCGGTCATGTAGCGGTAACCGTAGATGATCCCCAGCAGGATCAGGAGGTAGAGGGCGATTTTCTTGACGAGATTGATCATAGCACTCCTGTGGTCGGGCTTCGATCTCGGCGGTGGCGATACGCATCGGCGCGGAGCGCCCGCCGCGCTGGCCAGGGTATGGTCACCGGCACAGCCCCGCTGGTCAATCCGTTTCCTTAATGCTCAGCGGACTGCCGGTTTTTCCGGCATAGAACACGATGATCTCGGCCGGTGTCGTCCCTTCGTTGATCCCGTAATGCCAGGTGCCGACGACCTCCACTATCGGATCGCCTGCCCGCAGCTGCAGCGTCTTCCCTTCCCTGGTAACGACTGTCAGCACCCCCTTGATCAGGACCCCGGCATTGATGTCCGGGTGCTGGTGCACCGGCAGCTTCGCCCCCGGGGGTATGGTGATGTCAAGGATGGTTATCTCCGGCTGGCCGGCGGGATAGGCCGGCAGGGGGGCACCGTCCCAGCTGTGTTCCGATCTCACCAACTCCCTGACGGCGGCTGCCTGGTTCTCCCGTGCCTGGGCATGTCCGCATGTCAGCAGGAGCAGCATGACGGCCAGGGGCAGTCTGCAGTGTTTCATCGTAGAGTCCTTTTCATGCATTGCTGCCGAGCGAAGAGCATGTTTCATCCCTGTTGAGCGGAAGCGGTACCGTTCGGAACGTCGCGACCTTGCCCGATTCCCTCTCCGGTTTCATTCTTGTCCTCCCTCGCCCGTGCGCGCGTCTATTCACCCGGCAGTATGCCGCATCGGTCACCGGATGACAACCGGTAACGCTGTCCCGTCGAGGATCATGATGGCTGGTGTCACTTGTTTTGTCGCACTATTCCTTGATTGGCAAGCAGGTCTCATGCATACTGACTACTACGGATGTCTTCGTGGATGCCGGCCATCCAGGCCCCGATCCCGTCACTGCCGAATGCCGGATGGATACCATGTCGATCAGCAAAGACGAGATACTTCGCCAGCTCAACGTGTATTTTCCCCAGGAAAAATACCGGGAGAGCGATGTTGACCAGGGCGTGGAGGATGGGGTCTTCATTACCGACGCAACCAGCCTGGCCAACAAATTGAAGGGGACGATGCACGACGAGAGCATTGTCGAAGTCGAACTGGACGGATTGACACGGGTTTTCTTCTGCCGGGTGCTTGATCATCCCCCTGAACCGGAAGCTGAGGATCCTGAAACTCCCCGGGAAGCCGGCGCGCCGGCATACGAGAAGGGCAGCTATCTGAACGGCCGGGACCATGTCATCGTCACCCCGCTCGAACCGAGCATCGGCAATTTCCTCATCTGTCCTGCGCCGCAGGTGAAGACCCGCGTCCTGCTGCGGATCATCGCCTCGAGGCAGGCGTATGAATTCGGGTGTTACTTTGCCGCCAAGGTCAATGTCGGCGGAATGCCCGTCCTCCAGCTGACCTTTCCGGTAGTTGCCCGCACCGTTGAAAACGCCAGGGAATTCAGGGCCAAGATTCCAGCATCCATGCCCTTTGAGGTCGCAGTCGAGATGCGGGGAGGGAGGAGAAAGTTCTCGACCGCGCCGATCGATATCAGCCCCAGCGGCATGTTCCTCGTCGACCCCATGGGCAGGGGCACCGATCTGCAGCCTGATGAATCCTTGTTTCTCGAAATGCAGGTCCCGGGCTACAGGACCGTCGCTGTCGAGGCCAATATCAGGCATGTGACCAAACTGAGAAACGCCAAGGGAATCCAGTACTGCTTCGGCGTGCAGTTCGATCTGGCGACGCGCGCCCTGGCCTCCGCCATCGAGGGCATGGTCGCCCTGGTCCAGCGGACGCATCTGAGGGAACTGGCCGAGATCGCCGATCAGTTCGGCATCGATTACGAGAACTGGTAGGCTGCGGCAGCCCGGCGCCGGCATGCCGGCAGTCCCCTGACCGGGAAGCGGTCTGTCACGCGGCCGGTTCCCGGCAAACTGTACCAGGGGAGAACCCCTGCACTTCCGATATCCGGCCCCGCCACCAGGTACCGGCGCTGCCGGAGATGGACCTTCCCCCGGCATCGAAGAACCTTGCATTCTTCAGATGGATGTAAGACGGCGTATCAGTCTGCTCGGAAGGGACGACACATGAACATGTGTCGCCGATCTTTCTGAAGGCGGACTGCACCTCTTCCGGATTGTCGCCGGAAATGAACGGGCCGGCGAAGTATGCGCCGAGATCGTCGAAATACTGCCGCACCCCCGCGAGGGTTCCCGAAATCAGGAATCCGCCGACCGTCAGGGTGATATCCAGCTCGATGCTGTTCTTGTTCGCCTGGTTGACCAGAAACTGCAGAAACCAGTCCCTGGCTGGAGCTGCGTCGCTGCCGGGCGTCTTCCTCATCGCGTGTTCCATGACCGCCTCCCGTGTTCTCGTCGGCCTGTGTTGGCAGACTCCTCATCAGGATATACTATTATGCCAGAGGGGCCGGCTGGCAATGATCGGCGTCCGGAGACCCGATCCCTCAGGCGCTGCGGGCGAAACCTGCAGTTGCAGGCGTGCGGAGAGAACCGGCCGGGCGGGTTTGCCATTGCCAGTGCCGAATTGAGCATAAACAGCAGCAACGGTCCGGCCCTGCTGCAGGCGGATTGCCGGGAGGTCGTCATGGAAATACTCCACGCGCTGAAGATCAGCGACAAAAACCAGGGAGTCTCCACCGGTTCGCGCTGGAACCGGACCAGGGACAATGGTGAAATCGAGGTGATCTCGCCGGTCGACGGCCGGCGGCTGGCTTCGGTGTATCTCGCCTCGCCGCAGGACTACCACGATTGCGCTGCCGCCGCCAGGGAGGCCTTCCGCAGCTGGCGTCTGGTCCCGGCACCGAAACGGGGGGAGATCGTGCGCCAGGTCGGCGAGGCGATGCGGATCAGGAAGTCGGCCCTCGGCACCCTCATCTCCCTGGAAATGGGCAAATCCCTGCAGGAGGGGCAGGGCGAAGTGCAGGAGATGATCGATATCTGCGACTTCGCCGTCGGCCAGTCGCGCCAGCTCTACGGCGCGACCATGGCCTCGGAGAGGCCGGAGCACAGGCTCTACGAACAATACCATCCGCTCGGCGTCGTCGGCATTGTCAGCACCTTCAACTTTCCGGTGGCGGTCTGGTCGTGGAACGCGATGCTGGCCGCGGTCTGCGGCGACACCTGCCTGTGGAAGCCATCGGCGAAGACGCCGCTTTCCGCGATCGCCGTCCAGCACATCCTGGCCGAGGTCGTTGCCGCCAACGGTCTGCCGGAGGGGCTGTTCAACCTCGTCATCGGCCGCGGCGGGACGATCGGCGAACTGATGCTGAACGATCCCGGGATTCCGCTGGTCTCCTTCACCGGTTCGACCCGGACCGGCCGCCTGGTCTCCCAGGCCGTGGCCGCCCGCTTCGGCCGCTGCATCCTCGAGCTCGGCGGCAACAACGCCATCATCGTGACCCCGGAGGCCAACCTGAAGCTGGCTGTGCCGGCGATCGTCTTCGCGGCGGTGGGCACCGCCGGCCAGCGCTGCACCACCGTAAGAAGGCTGATCGTTCACAAAGCGATCGCCAGCCGGGTCGTCACGGCCCTGCGCAAGGCCTACCGCTCTCTCAGGATCGGATCCCCCCTCGACGAACGAAACCACGTCGGCCCGCTGGTCGACAGGCAGGCCGTGGCCGGCTATCTGGATGCCCTGCGGGCTCTGCGCGAACAGGGCGGGAGGGTCCTTCGCGGCGGCCGGGTGCTGGATGGCCCGGGCTATGAGTCCGGCTGCTACGTCGAGCCGGTGCTGGCGGAGGCCGAGAACGGCTTCCCGATCGTCAGACAGGAGACCTTCGCACCGATCCTGTACGTGATCCGCTATTCCGGCCCGGTCGAGAATGCCATCGCCATCCAGAACGACGTATCCCAGGGCCTGTCGTCGTCGATCTTCACCGACAACCTGCGGGAGTCCGAGCTGTTCCTGTCCGCTGCCGGTTCCGACTGCGGCATCGCCAACGTCAATATCGGCACATCCGGGGCGGAGATCGGCGGCGCCTTCGGCGGCGAAAAGGAGACCGGCGGCGGCCGGGAGTCCGGTTCCGACGCCTGGAAGGCCTACATGCGCCGGCAGACCAATACCATCAATTACGGCACCGCCCTGCCGCTGGCCCAGGGCATCCGCTTCGATCTCTAGGATCGGGCCTGCCGGCTCAGCGGATGGCGCTGATGCCGGTGATCTCCTGGCCGATGATCAGGGTATGCATGTCGTGGGTGCCCTCGTAGGTATAGACCGACTCCAGATTGGCGGCATGGCGCATGATCGGATACTCACCCATGATGCCATTGGCCCCGAGGATGGTCCGGGCGGCGCTTGCGATCTGCCGCACAGCCCGGAC
>WBUQ01000029.1 GCA_008933635.1 Desulfobulbaceae bacterium
GCTGCAGTTCGCCGGTCAGGGCCCGATTCAGGACGGACTGGTGGTCGCCGATGACGAAATCGACGACCCGGATCTTCTTCCAGGTCAGGAACTGGTAGTGCCGCTCCTCGATGCCGCCGCAGATCACCAGTGACACATCCTCCTCCATGATCATGTTGCTCAGTTCCTCGGCGGAAGCACGGTCCATGATGATCGTCCGCGGTTTGCCCGCGAGCGCCCCGTTTTCGACAGTGGCGATCACCACTTCCGAAGTCAGGTCAAAGCGCGAGGCGACGAAATCGCCCTGGGCGGTAATGAGTATCTTCATTCTCCTCCTCCAATCGCCGCTGGCTCAACCCAGGCCGTGCTGGATGATCTTGCGCCACAGGGTCGTCCGACCCCAGCCGAGCATGCCTGCCGCCTTCGAGCGATTGCCTCGCGAGGCCTTGAGGGCCTGGAGAATCATCTCGCGCTCGACCGCCGGCCAGTTCTCGCCGCCGGCCCTCACACCGCCAGCCGCGCCGACGGCAGTGGCCGGTCTTTCGTTCCGCCTGGAAACGGCGGGCGGGCTCGCGACGATCGGACTTTCCGCGCTGCGGTCGAAGAGGTAGCGCGGCAGGTCATCCCTGTCGATGGTCGTGCAGCGGCAGACGTTGGCGCAGTATTCGACAATATTGCGCAACTCTCTGATATTGCCTGGAAAATGATATTTCAGCAGGAGATCGAGGGCGTCGGCCGAAAAGGTCTGCACCTCCTTGCCGAGCCGGTTCGCATAATCCTTGAGGAAATAGTCGAGGAGAAAACGGATGTCACCGTCCCGTTCCCGCAGAGGCGGCAGATGGATGTGCAGGACATTGAGGCGGTAGAACAGGTCCTCGCGGAAGGCCCCGCGCTCCACCTGCTCCCTGAGCGAGCGATGGGTGGCGGCGATGACCCGGACATCGACCGTTTCCTTGCGTTCGCCACCGACCGGGTAAAAGGCCCGGTCGTCAAGCACCGACAGCAGCTTGACCTGCAGCGGCAATGGCATATCGCCGATTTCGGTGAGAAAGATCGTTCCGCGGTCGGCCAGCTTGAACATGCCCGGCTTGTCCCGCACCGCCCCGGTAAAGGCCCCCTTGACATGCCCGAACAGCTCGGATTCAAGCAGGTCCGGCGGCAGGGCGCCGCAGTTGATCTTGATGAACTGGTATTTGCCGCGCGGCGAGTTGCGGTGGATCGTTTCGGCGATCTTGTCCTTGCCGGTGCCGGTCTCGCCGGTGATCAGGATCGAGGCCTCGGTGCGGGCCATCAGCGGCATGATCTCGAACACCGCCTGCATCTTCGGGCTGTGGCCGATGATATCGGTCGTCCAGTCCCGGTACAGGGTGGTCTGGATGGTGGCCTGCAGGGCGGAGATATCCTCCACCACCAGCAGCAGCCCTCTGGCCTGCTGCCCCTTCCGGGTGTGGACGAGCGAAATGGTGAAGCGGACGAGGACCTTTTTCCGGCTGCGGTTGATGATATCACCCTCGCTGATCACCGTCTCGCCGGTCTCCAGCACCCGCTGGAAGACCTGGCCGCGGCTGTTGCCCATATTGCTGCGGAGGATGAAATCGGCATAGACGCCGACAGCGACGTCATGGCCGTATCCGGTCAGGGCCTCGAACAGCCGGTTCAGGGTGACGATCTTGAAGCCTTCGTCGAGGACCGCCGACGCATGAGGAAAACCGGCCAGCAGGTCATCGAGGACTACTTCGCCCGGAACGGCGAAGGTTTTCTTCATCATAGGCGGACACACAGTGAGAGGATGACAGGCCCGCCGGGTGACGGCGGCAGGGACATCGGCCCGGCCGGCAGACTTTCCGTTAACAAATCAGAGAACGGATGGCGGTGCAAGCGGAAAAGGCGGACCGGGAGAGAAGAAACGGGAAAAGGGGGGAGGTGTGCTCCAGCGGGCGGGTGAACTTGCCGGGTTCACCTGCCGCGGAGCTTTTGCAGGCAGGCTGATTCGATCGTCTCCAGAAGCTGATCGAGATCGACCGGTTTCATCAGGTAATCGAATGCGCCGAGCTGCATGCATTCGATGCCGACATCGAACGAACCGTTGCCGGTCAGGACGATGACCTCGACGGCCGGTTCGCTCCCCCTGATCCGGGACAGCACCTCCACCCCGTTCATGTCCGGCATCTGGATATCGAGGATGACGACATCAGGCCGGAAATCGCTGACGGCGGCAAGGGCATCCCTGCCGGAGTAGACGCTGCCGGCATCGATCCCCTTCATCTTCAGATGATCCGCCAGGATCGAGGCGAATCCCTTTTCGTTGTCGACGACCAGGACTTTCATTTTCATGGCATGTCCGCACCCGGATGGCAAGAGTCTATCGGAAACAGAGAGTGGCGTTCGGGCAAGACCGGGTTCAGTGCGTAACCCGGCAGGGAGAAGCGGCAGGACCGCAGCCCCGCAGCTTCTCCCTCGATACCGGTTACTTTGCCAGCAGGATCGGCAGGCCCATGACCGGCCAGATAACCGATACGCAGAGCCAGACCGCGAACATCAGCACGACGCTGGCCATGATGCCGTAGCGGAAGAACTCGCCGGCGGTGAACTGCTTCGAGCCGTAGGCGATGGCATTCGGCGCCGCGCCGATCAGCAGGAAGAACGGCATACCGGCAGTTGCCAGCGAGGAGAAGAAGATGACCTCGCCAGCCACGCCCAGGTACGGGGCGATGACCAGGGCCACCGGCAGCGAGATGGCGATCGCCGCCACATTCATGATGAAGTTGGTCATGATCATGACAAAGAAGGCGATGCCGAGGATAAAGACAACGGCCGGGGCCTCCTTGAACAGGGCCAGCCAGTTGACCGCCAGCCATTCGGCGGCATGGGTCTGCCACAGGCAGAAGCCGATGGACATCGCACCGCCGAAGAGCAGGATGATGTTCCAGGGGATATCTTCGAGATCCTCGACCTTGAGGATATTGAGAACGAAGAACAGCAGGGTCGAGGACAGCAGGATGGCGGTCTTGTCGATGGTCTTCAAGGCCGGCACCCAGTTCTTGGCGGCTATCAGGACAATGACGGACAGAACGATCACCAGGGTCATGATCTCGTTCCGGCTCCAGCCGCCCAGTTCGGTGTACATCCGCTTGGCCCGGTCCTTGAGTCCCGGGATAACCGCTTTTTCGGGTTTACAGAAGACCATCATCATGCCCCAGATCAGGGCGACCATCAGCCAGCCCAGCGGGAACAGGTAGTAAGTCAACTCGAAGAAACTGATCTCCTTGCCGGTCATCTCCTTGAAGAAGGCAATGGCGACGGCGGCCCGGGCCGAACCGAGCAGGGTGATGATCGAACCGGCGCCGGCGACGTAGGCCATGCCGATGAAGAGCCCCTTGCCGAACTTGGTCGGTTTGTCGTCATCGGAATAGAGGGCGTTGATCGCCATCAGCAGCGGGAACATCGTCGCAGCCACCGCGGTGTGAGCCATCAGATGGGTCAGGGCCACGGTCATCACGAAACAGCCGAGGTAGATCATGCTGGTCCGCTCGCCGACGATCGACAGCATCTTGTAGGCCATCCGCTTGGTCAGCCCGCTCTTGGTGAAGACCAGGCCGATGACGATCGAGCCGAAGATGAAGAGGACCGACGGGTCCATGAAATCCTTGAAGGCCACCTCGGGCTTGCGGATCAGGAACATGGCCTGGACCACGCCGATGGCGATGCCGGTGACGCCGATCGGCAGCACCTCGAAGATCCACCAGGTGGCGGCCAGGGCAAACAGGGCCAGCGCCCCCTTGCCTTCCGGGGAAAGGGTAAAATGCTTGCCCATGGGGTCGATGGCATCCGGCCAGGGCGGAGCGTAGTAGATGATGCTGAACAGAGCGACTCCCAGGAAAAGGAAAAGCACCCTTTTCCAGTCAAACGGAGTTTTGACCTCCGCTGCTTCGACGTATGTTGATGACATATTCTCCATCCTCTCTCTATTTCGTATTCAGGGAAATGAGCTTGTCGCCGATGGCCCCGAAGACCTCGGAAAGCTTCACCACACCGACCAGTTTGCCGTTAAGCTCGACCGGCAGGACCGTCTCCCGGCCGATGACCATCACCGCCATGGCGCGGATGAGGTCCGCATTGACCGGCAGGGTCCTGATGCCCTTTTCGATCACCCCGGCGACAGAGGCGTTGAGATGGTTGATCCCTTCTCTGATCAGCACCCCGTTCAGCAGCGTCGACAGGTCGCTGTACTCGAAAGTCCGGCCTTCAAACGCCTTGATGTCCATCGGCTCCAGCAGCGACGAGAAGAGGACCTTGAGGATCCCCTGCTGGGTCACCCTGCCGACCAGTCCTCCCCTGTCATCCACCACCAGCAGTTCGCTGTACCCGCAGGGTTCGGTGCCGCCGACCGGGCAGAACGACCGCAGCTGCCGGATCGCCTCCTCCACCGTGTCGCTCTCCTTCAGACAGGGGAAGGCGGACAGGGGGATCATGATGTCACGTACTGTCTGTTTTTCCGTGCTCACAGATATTCTCCTTCTACATAGATGCCTGTATCGTTGTGGCCGCCGGCAGCGTTCAACCCTGCCGGCAACCGCTGTTTTCGTTACCAGCCCTTGGTGTGCAGGATCTTCTCGATCTCGGCGACACTCTTCGACTCCAGCATCAGCATCCGCTTCTCCTTGGCCTCGCTGATCTTGTTCATCAGTTCGCCGATGTCCACCGGTTTCTGCAGGAAATCGCAGGCGCCCAGCTTCATCGCCTCGATGCTGGTCCTGATCGAGCCCTGGCCGGAGAGCATGATGATCTCGGCCTCCGGCTGTCTGGCCTTGATCCGCTTCAGGGTCTCCAGCCCGTCCAGGCCCGGCATCGCCAGATCGAGGACGACCAGGTCAAACACCTCGGCCTCGATGCTGGCCAGAGCATTCTCGCCGTTGCTGGCGGTACTGACCTTCAGTCCCCGTGCCTCCAGGCGTTCAGCCAGAGTTGTGAGAAAGTCCTCTTCATCATCCACCAGCAATACTTTGGCCTTCAGTTCCTCTGTCATTTTCCTCTCCTCACTCCTTGAAGTATCGGTCAAGCCACCTCTCCATCTTCTGCTACGCTGGAAGGCGGCTTACATCATGCTTTTCTCTCATCAACCGTGAAACATCTTGTACTGCGCAATATAGACAAAGATTCCGGCGAAGTAGCCAAGAGCAGCCAGCCCGCCTATCTTCCTCGCGTACCAGAAGAAATGGATCTTCTCGAGGCCCATGGCAGCAACACCGGCCGCCGACCCGATGATCAGGATGGAACCGCCGGTACCGGCGCAGTAGGCCATGAACTCCCAGAGAAAACTGTCGGTCGGATAGGTCGCCATGTCGTACATCCCCATCGAGGCGGCGACCAGCGGTACGTTATCGACGACGGCGCTGGCCAGTCCGATCAGCGTGACAATGATATCCTGGCGACCGACAACCTTATCGAGCCACTGGGCGAGGGCGGTGAGGATGTGGGTGTGTTCGAGGGTGGCGACCGCGAGCAGGATGCCGATGAAAAACACAATGCAGCTCATGTCGATCCGGGTGAGGGCGGCGACCAGCGTCAGATGCTCCTTGTCCTCATGCTCCTTTTTGCGATGCAGCAGCTCGCCGACCAGCCACAGGATTCCCAGGCCGAAAAGGATCCCCATGAAAGGGGGGAGATGGGTCACGCCTTTGAAAACCGGTACGGCAATCAAGGTACCAATACCCATGCAGAACATCAGGTTCTGTTCGAACGATGTTGTTTTGATATCATTGCCATTGTCGACTGAGGGCGGGCTGACGACCTTTTTCCCCCGCAGAGTGAGGGAGAGAAGTGTCAGAGGGATGACGAGACACGCCAGCGACGGCAGGAAGACCCCTTTCATGATCGCCAGGGTGGTAATCTGCCCGCCAATCCACAGCATGGTGGTTGTCACATCGCCGATAGGGGTCCAGGCTCCGCCCGCATTAGCGGCGATGACAATAATACCGGCAAAGAACAGCCGGTCTTCATGACGGTCCAGTAGCTTCTTCATCAGCGAAATCATGACGATGGTGGTGGTCAGGTTGTCAAGGATCGAACTGAGGAAAAAACTGACGAAACCGACCAGCCAGAGCAGCGAGGTGATTTTCGTGGTCTTGATGCGCGAGGTTATGACATAGAAGCCATTGTGGGCATCGACCACTTCGACGATGGTCATGGCACCCATCAGAAAAAAGACGATCTGGGCGGTGGCCGCCACCGACTCAGTCAGGTTTTCTGCAACCAGGTGGTGATCGCCGCTCAGCAGGGCGTAGACCGTCCAGAGCAGACCGGCACCGATCAGTGCCGAAGCCGATTTGTTGACCCCGAGCGGATGTTCGAGGGCAATGGATGCGTAAGCAAGTACAAAGATCAAGACCAGGGCGGTTAGCATGACATCTCCTTTTCATTAAACATGTTCATCCCTATTCAAACCTCTTCCCAAAACAGAACCCTTCTCTATGCATTGCCGATCACCGGATCGGCTTTGGCCTTCTGCCACGTATCACTTGCCCCCGCCCGGATCAGCCACAGGAACGGTAAACATAAAGGTGCTGCCCGATCTCTGATCCGATTCGACCCAGATGGTCCCGCCATGGGCCCGGACGATCTCCTTGCAGATCGCCAGCCCCAGACCGGTCCGGCCGCTCTCCTTCTTGTTGACGCGGACAAACTTCTGGAAAATACGGGTCTGGTACTCCTCAGGAATGCCGATGCCGTCATCCTGCACCGATATCCGGATATGGTCGCCGGCCTTATCAGCCATCAGATGAATATGCCCTCCCTCCTCGACATAGCGCAGCGCATTGGAGACCAGGTTGGAGAGGACCCAGACGATCTTGTTGGTATCGGCCACAACCGGGGGCAACTGCTCCACGTTGTCGACCTGCAGCTCGACCCGCTTCATGCCGACCTGGCCCTTGAAGATGTCCTGGGCATGTTCGAACAGGGTGGCCACTGCGATCCTCTCGAACTCCAGGTCGATCCGTCCGGCCTCGATCTTCGAGAGATCGAGCAGGTCGTGGACCATCGCCTTCATCCGGTGCACTTCGTCATGGGCGGCCAGAAGGAGTTCGTTTTCCCGTTCCGGCAGATACCGGGCGGCATGCTCGATCAGGAGATCGATGCTCATGCCCAGGCTGGTGAGCGGGGTCCGCAATTCATGGGACGCGGCCATCACGAATTCGCTCTTCAGCCGCTCCAGTTCCCGGAGCTGGGTAATATCCTTGAGCAGCAGGACCACGCCGGTCAGCCTCTGCCCCTTCTGGCCGATGGCCGTCGCCGAAAACAGGAAATACCGGGTCTCGGCCCCGCAGGTCAGGGCGATGATCCGCCGGTCATCGGGAATTTCCGGCTGACTGCCGGAGCGGATCGTCTCGGCGACCACCTCGCAGACGTTGCGGACCGGCAGGATCTGCTCGCAGGGCATGCTCCTCACGACCTGCGGTTCGAGTTCGAGGATGCGGCAGCCGGCCGGGTTGATGCCGGTCACTTTGCGTTCTGTGTCGAAGACCACCAGGCCGTCCTCGATACTGGCGAGGATGGCGTCGGCCTTGTTCTTCTCGGTCACGATCCGATCGACATTCATCAGGTGATAACGCCGGAGTTCACTTGTCATCCGGTTGAACTCGCCAGCCAGTTCTCCCAGTTCGTCATCGGTTTCGGCCGACACCTGCACCGCGAACTCGCCGGCGGAGATTTTCTTGGCCGCCTCGACGAAGCGCCGCAGCGGCAGCACCAGCTTCTCGGCAAAGAGCAGACTGAAAATGAAGGCGAAGAACGATCCGAGTGAGGCGACGAGAATTGTCGACCAGATCGCCCACCTGGCGATCTGCCTCTCCCGTTCGCTGACCGCATACATCGTCTCCTCGTTCATCGTCCGCAGCGCGATGCACGATGCCTTGACCTTGTTGTACACCGGCAGGATCGACTTCCTGTAGCTGTCAAGGGTCAGGGAGGAGGTTCCCTTCTCGGCGACGCTCCTCGGAGACAGTTGTTGGACCTGTCTGCGGAATTCGCCGTACCTCGCCTCGATATCCTGGATGGCCGCCGATTCACCCTCCGCGGCGATACTGTCCTTCGACCGTCCCAGCCATTCGAGGAACAGGACCTCGTTCTCCCGGTACTGGCCGATTCCCTTTTCCACATCACCCATCAAAATCAGGAGGATGCCGCTGTCCTGCCGACCGAGGGCATCGACCATGTTCTCGACGGCTAGGATGCTGCGGTAATAGTCGCGCAGGATCGCATCGGTTGTCTTCGCCAGCGACCAGACATGGAAGATCGCCCAGGCCACCACCAGTCCCATCAGGGAGAAGGAGACACCATAACCGATCAGTATTTTTTTCTTCAGATTCATCCCATGGACCTCAAATCAGCCCGGAGGCGGAAGCGGTTGACGCCAGTAACGCAAAAGGCGTGCCAGTTGACATGCTGCTGTATTTACAGAATATTTATAAACTCAATCGAGTGGGAATGTGCAGAATGAAAGGCGCAGGAAAGGCCGATCTTGCAGAATGCACGATCGCGGAAAAAGGCGGGAGCGACTCAGATGCCGTAGGCCTTGCGTCGCCGCCAGAGGGTGGCCTGGTCGATGCCGAGGACGGTTGCGGCCTCCTGGATCGACGAGGTCTTCTCGAGGATCTTCTTGATATGGATTTCTTCGAGAATGGAAAGAGGGATGGGGTCCCCGACCATCGGCAGCCCGACCGCCGGGACGATATTCTCCGGCAGGTCGCCGGCGGTGATGCGATCGCCGGAGCCGAGGATCACCGCCCGCTCGACGGCGTTGCGCAGCTCCCGGACATTGCCCGGCCAGGGGTAGGACATCATGGCCTTCTCCGCCGCCGCATCGAAGCCGGCAATGTTCTTGTGATTGGTAAGGCAGAAGAACCGGCGGAAATCCTCGGCGATGGCCATGATGTCCTCGCGCCGTTCCCTGAGCGGCAGGACGCTGACGCTGATGACGTTGATCCGGTAGAACAGGTCCTCCCGGAACCGCCCCTCCGCCACCCGCTGTTCAAGGTTGACGTTGGTGGCGGTGATGATCCGCACGTTGGCCTTGCGCGACATCGTCTCACCCAGGCGCTCGTATTCCTTATCCTGGATGAAGCGGAGCAGTTTGGCCTGGGTCGGCAGAGCCATATCGCCGATCTCGTCGAGGAACAGCGTCCCGCCCTCGCAGGCGGCGATACGGCCGGGGTTTTCCTTCACCGCACCGGTGAAGGCCCCTTTGGCGTGCCCGAACAGTTCGCTCTCGAGCAGTTCGTTCGGCACGGCGGGGCAGGAGACGATCATCATCGGCTTCTTGGCCCGCGAGCTCCAGCTGTGGATCGCCCTGGCAAAGATCGACTTGCCGGTGCCGCTCTCGCCCCTGAGCAGGATCATCGCCTCGGAGGTCGCCGCCCTGAACAGCGTCTCGATGATCCGCTGCATCTCCGCGTTGCGGCTCTGCATCAGGGATTCCGGCGAGAAGCGGCGGCGGTCCTCCTTGAGCACCGCGATTTCGTTCTCGAGATCGCGGATATGGCCGAGTGTCCGTATCAAGAGCCGCACCTGGGCGCTGGTGAAGGGTTTCTCGATATAGTCGGCGGCACCCCGGCGCATCGCCTCGACGGCGGTTTCGATCGTCGCGTTGGCGGTGATCACCACCACCTTCATCCAGGGCGATTCGGCAAGGAGCGGCGGGATGAGGTCCATGCCGTTTTCCCCCTCCAGCCTGAGATCGATGAAGGCGATATCAAACGATCGCCGTTTCGCCTCCCGCATCGCCTCCTGGGACCCGGCGACGGCAAAGACCGTATGGCCCTCGGTCTCCAGGCAGTAGGACAGGGTCTTGCGGATATTGATCTCATCGTCGACGATGAGCACATTGAGCACGCCACAGGAAGAGTTCATCGCGGACTGCATCGACAAGAAGGTTCACGGGAGCCCGGTTCATCGCCGTGTGTCGCCGGGCCGGTCTGTCGTCAGGAGAATACATCCACTCCGTCATGACGCGGTAACGCTGAGCAACACTAGCACGATTTTCCGCTCTTCTCCATATCTTCTCTGGAGAAAGATGCGACAGGAGGATGGCGGCTCCGGTTATCCCTGTGTCCGGGAGGCGGGAACGTATCCGTTACATGGCGTGTGCGTGATGAAGCGGCACGAGCGTGAGTCGATCAGTACGAGAGGTCTGCAGATGATCACTTCCGTTGCGAACGCTTGCGGCAGGCCTCGGCGATCTTCTCCATCAGCAGCACGAGGTCGATGGGTTTGACGAGATAATCGAAGGCTCCCAGCTCCATGCCGGAGATGCCGTCCTCGAAGCTGCCGTGGCCGGTCAGCAGGATCACCTCGATGGCCGGATCGAGGGCCTTGACCCTGGACAGGACATCCAGGCCGCCCATGTCCGGCATCCGGAGATCGAGGAGCATCACGTCGGGATGGAACTCGGCTGCCGCCGCCAGACCTTCTTCGCCGGAAAAGGCGCTCTCCGCCTCGATCTTGCGCAGGCGCAGACGCTCCGCCAGGGTTGAGGCGAACTCGATTTCGTTGTCGACGATCAGCACCTTCTTTTTTTTCGTCCGAACCAAGATGACCCTCTCTGAATATGCACGCTGTTGAAAAGAAGGAGATGAACAGAAGATCAACGGGAGTGAGCCGGCATTCGCGACCCACTCCCGCATATGACGACAACTATTTGAGAAACACCTCCATGCCCATGAGCGGCCAGATGACGGCAACCGCAAGATATACGACAACCATCAGCATGATGCTCGCGGCAATACCGTACTTGAAGAATTCGCCGGTGGTAAATTGCTTGGAGTTATAGGCAATGGCATTCGGTGCTGCGCCGATCAGCAGGATGAACGGCATGCCGGCGGTCATCAGTGCAGAGAAGAAAATGACCTCTCCGGCCACACCGAGATAGGGCGCGATGACCAGGGCCACCGGCAGCGAGATGGCGATCGCCGCCACGTTCATGATAAAGTTGGTCATGATCATGACGAAGAAGGCCATGCCAAGGATGAAGACGACTGCCGGGGCCGTCTTGAACAGCGCCAGCCAGTTGACCGCCAGCCACTTCGCCGCCTCGGTCTGCCACAGGCAGAAGCCGATGGACATAGCGCCGCCGAAGAGCAGGATGATGTTCCACGGGATGTCTTCAAGATCCTCGACCTTGAGGATATTGAGGATGAAGAACAGCAGCGTCGAGGACAGCAGGATCGCCGTCTTGTCGATGGATTTCAGGGCCGGCACCCAGTTCTTCAGGGCGATCAGCAGGATGACCGAAAGGGTGATGACCAGGGTCAGGATTTCCTTGCGGCTCCAGCCGCCGAGTTCGTTGTACATCCGCCTGGCCTTTTCCTTCAGACCGGGGATCACGGCCTTTTCCGGCTTACAGACCAGCAGCATGAAACCCCAGAGCATGAAGACCATCAGCCAGCCGATGGGCGCCATGTAGTAAGAGAGCTCGAAGAAACTGATCTCCTTGCCGGTCATCTCCTTGAAGAAACCGATCGCCACCGCGCCGCGGGCGGCGCCGAGCAGGGTGATGATCGATCCCGCACCGGCAACGTAGGCCATGCCGATGAACAGGCCCTTGCCGAACTTGGTCGGCCGGTCGTCATCGGAGTAGAGGGCATTGATCGCCAGCAGCAGCGGGAACATCGTCGCCGCCACAGCGGTGTGGGCCATCAGATGGGTCAGCGCGGCGGTCATCACGAAGCAGCCGAGGTAGATCATGCTGGTCTTCTCGCCGACGATCGACAGCATCTTGTAGGCCATCCGCTTGGTCAGGCCGCTCTTGGTGAAGACCAGGCCGATGACGATCGAACCGAAGATGAAGAGGACCGAGGGATCCATGAAGTCCTTGAAAGCCACCTCGGGCTTTCTGATAAGGTACATCGCTTGAGCCACGCCGATGGCGATGCCGGTGACGCCGATCGGCAACACCTCGAATATCCACCAGGTGGCAGCCAGGGCAAAGACCGCCAGCGCCCCTTTGCCCTCCTTGGTGAGAACGAAATGATTGCCCTGGGGATCGACAGCATCCGGCCAGGCTGGAGCATAGTAAATGATAAAGAACAGGGCGACGCCCAGGACCAGGAAGAACGCCCGCTTCCAGTCGAACGGGGCTTTCGCCTCCGCAACTTCGGTATATGTTGATGACATTTTTTCCATCCCTTTTCTCTACTTGGTATTCATTGCAATCAGCTTGTCGCCGAGGGCCCCGAAGACTTCGGAAAGCTTCACCACCCCCGCCAGTTTACCGTTCTCCTCGACCGGCAGGACCGTTTCCCTGTTTATCACCATGATCGACATGGCGTGCACAAGGTCGGTCGTCGCCGGAAGAACACGGATGCCTTTTTCGATGACTCTGGTCAGCGATGCGTTCAAATGGTTGACACCTTCCCTGATCAGCACGCCATTGAGCAGAGTCGTCAGATCGCTGTAAGGAGGAGTCTTTCCCTCAAACGATTTGATGTCAATGGGGTCAAGGAGGGTGGAGAAGAGAACCCGCAGGATACCCTGCTGGGTGACCCGGCCGATCAGTCCGCCATGGTCGTCCACCACCATCAGCTCGCTGAAGCCGCAGGGGCCGCTGCTGCCGATCGGACAGAACGACCGCAGCTGCTGGATAGCCTCCTGCACGGTGCCGCTTTCCTTCATGCAGGGAAAGGCCGAGAGGGGGAGCATGATGTCACGTACTGTCTGGATTTCCGTGCTCACAGTTTTTCTCCTTTTTCTGAGGAACTATCGATATCACAATGGCCCGGCCGCACCGCGAGGGCGACAGGTGCCATCCTTTCTTCTACCAACCCTTGGAATGGAGGATCTTCTCGATCTCCTTGATGCTCTTCGACTCCAGCATCAGCATCCGTTTCTCCTTGGCCTCGCTGATCTTTTCGAGCAGGGCAGTGATATCGACCGGCTTCTGCAGGAAATCGCAGGCCCCCAGTTTCATCGCCTCGATACTGGTCTTGATCGAACCCTGACCGGAGAGCATGATGATCTCGGCATCCGGCTGCCTGGCCTTGATCCGCTTGAGCGTCTCGAGCCCGTCGAGACCCGGCATCGCCAAATCCAGCACGATCAGGTCGTACTCCTGCCCCTCGACAAAGGCCAGGGCGCTTTCGCCGTTGCTGGCCGTGGTCACTTTCAGCCCCCTGGTCTCCAGGCGTTCAGCCAGTGTCTTCAGGAAATCCTCTTCGTCGTCGACCAGCAGCACCTTGGCCTTCAGTTCTTCCGCCATTTCGTTTCACCTCACTGTTGAAATTATCTCCACTGCCATGGCGGAGTCCGTTGTTGCCTGTCGACTCCGGCCACGGCCTGTATTCTCTTGATGGATCTCAGCCGTGCATCAGCCTGTACTGGACGATGTAGACGATGATGCCGGAGAAGTAACCGAGGGCGGCCAGGGCCCCGATCTTGCGGGCGTACCAGAAGAAGTGGATCTTCTCGAGGCCCATCGCCGCCACGCCGGCGGCCGAACCGATGACCAGCATCGAGCCGCCGGTCCCGGCGCAGTAGGCCATGAACTCCCAGAGGAAGCTGTCCTGCGGATAGACGGCCATGTCGTACATGCCCATCGAGGCGGCGACCAGCGGTACGTTGTCGACGATAGCGCTGAGGATGCCGATCAGGGTGACGATGATCTCCTGACGACCGACCGCCTTGTCGAGCCAGCCGGCCAGGGCAGTGAGGATATGGGTATGTTCGAGGGTGGCCACCGCCAGCAGGATGCCGATGAAGAAGACGATGCTGGCCATGTCGATACGGCTCAGCGCCGCCACCAGCCGCAGGTGCCGCCGCTTGTCCTCGTGGGTGTTGCGATGGACGATGTTGCCGACCAGCCAGATGACGCCGAGGCCGAAGAGGATACCCATGAACGGCGGCAGGTGGGTGATGGTCTTGAAGATCGGCACGTTGATCAGGGCGCCGACGCCCAGGCAGAACATCAGGTTCTGCTCGAAGGTCGAGGTCTCGACCCCATGGCCGCAGGTGCCGCTCTTCGGGGCGATGACCTCCTTGCCCCGCAGGGTGAAGGAGAGGAAGATCAGCGGCACGATCAGACAGGTGAAGGAGGCCAGAAACACGCCCTTGATGATGGCCATCGTGGTGATCTGGCCGCCGATCCACAGCATCGTCGTGGTCACGTCGCCGATCGGCGACCAGGCCCCCCCGGCGTTGGCGGCGATGACGATGACGCCGGCGAAGAACAGCCGGTCCTCATGGCGATCGAGCAGCTTCTTCATCAGCGAGACCATGACGATGGTGGTGGTCAGGTTGTCGAGGACGGCGCTGAGGAAGAAGGTGACGAAGCCGACCAGCCAGAGCAGCGAAGTGATTTTGGTGGTCTTGATCCGCGAGGTGATGACGTTGAAGCCGTTATGGGCGTCGACGACCTCGACGATGGTCATCGCCCCCATCAGGAAGAAGATGATCTGGGCCGTGGCGGCCAGCGATTCATGCAGATTCTCGGTAACCTTATGGGTATCGCCGCTCATCAGGGCATAGACCGTCCACAGCAGGCCGGCGCCAACCAGCGCCGAGGCGGATTTGTTGACCTTGATCGGATGCTCAAGGGCAATGCAGGCATAGGCAAGAATAAAAATCAGGACCAGGGCGGTTAACATGATCACTCCTTTTGATAGCGTGCAACGTTGGTGAAAATGACGAATGTTCTCAACGAATCCTTTCGCCCGATGAAACTGCGCGTACTGAACGACTGAGAGCAAAACCGATGCCAGTTAACGGCAACTCGCATAAACAATCTTATCAATTTGATTTAATGTGTTTTTTATTTGTGACACTTTTCCCTCGGCCTTGCAGTGGGCGATCAGCTGAAACGGACTGTTCCCATGTGTTCTTTTTTGTTCACACGCCCCGTCACCTCCGGCCGCCCTGCCCCCGGCACCCCGACAACTGCCCCCGTCTCCGTTCTTTGTCAATAACTATCCATGGTATTTGCGACATAGCTACAGCTTCCCGCCGGATCGGCGCCAGACCGACCAGAAAATATCGAAACGTTATGAAACATTCCCCGCAACAACCCTCTTGCATTTTCTCCGAAACATGTCCCGTTTTTCCATTTTTCTTCACCCGAATGAGTGGTATATAGATTCGTCATCCTCCCCGGTGGCCGGCAGCGGCCTCCACGACAGGGCGGACAAGCCGAGTTCCGTCCGGGCGGACGGGAGCGGGGGAACCAATGTTCAGGGGCGTATCGCCGGCACTGCCGGCGTAGAGCAAACTCTTCGGCTCGAGCCCGTCAGCTAACCTCGCAGGCATCGAAGGGAAAGACGACTCTGTGGCAAGGAGGGCTTTCCCGTTCTCAGCGCCACAGGAGCAGTCCATGTCCTTGTCAGGTCACCTCACCGGAGCCAGCGGAAACGCGTCGACTCCAAGCTTTACCGCACCACATCACGGCACCGGCGCCCTCGCCCTGGCGGCCCTCGGCATCATCTACGGCGACATCGGCACCAGTCCGCTGTATACGATCAAGGAATGCTTCTCCGGCAAGCACGGTCTTGACCCGAACCCGGTCAACATCCTGGGCGTGATGTCGATGGTCTTCTGGTCCCTTATCATCGTCGTCAGCATCAAATATGTCATCTTCGTCCTGCGGGCCGACAACAGGGGCGAAGGCGGGACCTTTTCCCTGCTCGCCACCCTCAGCCCGGTACTGCGCGGTGACAACCACAGGTGGACCGTTCTCACCATCCTCACTGCCACCGGCGCCTCCCTGCTCTATGGCGACGGCGTGATCACCCCGGCCATTTCGGTACTCTCAGCCATTGAAGGTCTCAACATGGCAACCGATGCGGCGAGCCGCTACGTCGTGCCGATCACCTTCGCCATCCTGGTTTCGCTGTTCCTGGCCCAACGCCACGGCACGGCAGTCATCGGCAGGATTTTCGGACCGGTGATGATCGTCTGGTTCACCTCCATCGGCCTGCTCGGTCTCAGGGCCATCGTCGGCCGACCGGACATCCTCGCCGCCCTCAACCCGCAGTATGCATTCACCTTCTTTGCCGTCAACCACCTGCACGGCATCGTCGCCCTCGCCTCGGTCGTCCTCTGCATCACCGGCTGCGAGGCCCTCTACGCCGACATGGGCCATTTCGGCCGATTCCCGATCCGCCTGACCTGGTACGACATCGTCCTGCCAGGCTTGATGCTCAACTATTTCGGCCAGTGCGCCCTGCTGCTGCAGGACCCGAACATCGCCAGCGTCAACCCGTTTTATGCCCTGGCCCCGAAGGCCTTGCTCTACCCGCTTGTCGGCCTGGCAACCATGTCCACCATCATCGCCTCCCAGGCAATGATCTCCGGTGTCTATTCCCTTACCCAGCAGGCCGTGCAGCTCGGTTTCGTGCCGCGCATGCGGATCGTCCACACTTCCGCCCGCGCCAAGGGACAGATCTATATGCCGACGGTCAACTGGATGGTGATGCTGGCATGCCTGACCCTGGTCCTGGTATTCAGGGAGTCGGGCAAACTGGCCGCCGCCTATGGCTTTGCCGTCACCGGCACGATGACCATCACCTCGATCATGTATTTCCAGGTCACCCGCCACAAATGGCGATGGCCGCTCTGGCAGTGCGCGGCGCTGGTGGGGCTGTTCCTCTTCTTCGACACCTCGTTCCTCGGCGCCAACATCCTGAAGATATTCGACGGCGGCTGGATCACCATCTGCATCGCCACCTTCATCGCCGCCAGCATGATCACCTGGCGGGACGGCCGGGAACTCCTCCGCAAGCACTACAGCCTGATGCTGCTGCCAACCGATGTCTTCCTGCAGGACCTCCAGGAGTACAGCCCGTCGCGAACTGCCGGCACGGCCGTCTTCATGTCCATCTCCCCCGAGGGCATCCCCCACACCCTCCTTCACCACCTGAAACACACCGAGGCCCTGCACGAGCGGATCCTGCTGCTCTCGGTGCTTTCTGCGGAAACACCAACGGTCGATGATCATGAGCGGGTGGGGCTGGAAGACCTCGGTCAGGGGTTTTTCCGGGTCAAGGCCAGGTATGGTTTCATGGAGACCCCGAACATGACCGGCATCATCGAGCAGCTCAGCCGCAAGGGCTTGCCGGTTGATATCTATTCCACATCCTTCTTCCTCGGCCGCGAAACGCTGTTTTCCACCGGAGAAAGCGCGATGGCGCAATGGCGCAAGCTGCTGTTCATCTTCATGTCCCGCAACTCGTGGAACGCCACCTCCTTCTTCGGCCTGCCGCCGGATCGCGTCGTCGAACTGGGAAACCAGGTGCAGTTGTGAGGCAGCCGCATTTTGACAGGCAGCAACAGATGAATGAAATGCAATGTCCCCATCCGAATTGCCAGCCGAACACTGGCGAAAAAGACCTCAACGGTGATATAGTTTCTCCGGACTCCCCGTGGAGAGCAAACAACAGACATCGATGCCCAGCATGGACCTGATAATGAAGGCCGTTTCAATCCCCGCCGCGGAGAAGCAGGAACCGTCGCCTTCCTCCTCGCCGGTCACAGGCCCGAACCGCACGCAAACGCGATTCTTCGCCGTTCTCTTCCTCTTTTCCGCCCTGATGCTGGGATGGGTGCTCTGGCCCTTCTGGCAGCTGCTGATCCTGGCCTTCCTGCTGGCCGGGATCTTCATGCCGGTCTACCGGAAACTCCTCGCCGGGGTCTCGCCATGGATGGCCTCGCTGCTGACCTGCACGCTGATCTTCCTGATCGTCTTCATCCCGCTGTTCTTCTGCATCGGCACCCTTTCCTCCGAGGCCCTGAACCTCTTCGACAACAGCCGCGACAACGACACCCTGCTCCAGCTGCTGGAACTGCTGAAAAACAACACCCTCGTCAACCGGGTCGAGGAGACGCTCGCCGAGTTCGGGCTGCGCTTCGATCTCCCGGACATGACCAACATACTCACCGGCATAAGCAAGACCGCCGGCATGTTCATCTACAGCCACGTCTCCGCCTGGGCCGGCAATGTCATGAGCTTCGCCGCCCAGTTCTGCATCCTGCTGATCGTCGTCTACTTCCTCCTGATCGACATGGACGACCTCCTGTTGTTCATCCGCCGGCTGTCGCCGCTGCCGGACGCGCAGAACAGCCTGCTGATGGACAAATTCACCGCCATCGCCGGGGTCATCCTGGTCGTCAACGGCCTGTTCTGCATCCTCCAGGGCGTGCTCGGCGGTCTGTTTTTCGCCCTGATCGGCATCAAGACCCCTGTCCTCTGGGGCTTTATCATGGGCATCCTGGCCTTCATCCCGATCCTTGGCATCGGCATGGTCCTGCTGCCGGCAGCCGTCATTCTGCTGGTCTATGGCCATATCGGCCAGGCCCTGGCCACCGTCGCGTTCTACCTGATCCTGCACTACACCGTCGAGCTGCTGCTGAAACCGAAATACGTCGGCAGCCAGCTCGAGATGCACGCCCTGCTCGTCCTGCTGGCCATCTTCGGCGGCATGAACCTCTTCGGCATCCTGGGCATCATCTACGGCCCGCTGGTGGTCAGCATCTTTCTCACCCTGTCCGAGATCCACCTGAAGGAATACAGCGCCGCCGGCATCGACGGCGGGGCTGTCGGCCCGGACCCGCCCGGCCTGGCGCAGCCGGCGCTGCAAGGAATATCCGACACACCACGTGCAAGTACAGATAAACAACGCCGCAACTGACAGGAGCAACCAATGGCCTTCACCCTGTTCCCCAAATCGATCAAATTCTTCGAACTGCTGATCCGCCAGAATACGATACTCCAGGATGTGGCCGGCGAAGTCCTCCAGATTTTCGAGGACTTCGGCACCGTCGACGAGGCGTGCAAGCGCATCAACCTGAAGGAAGTCGAAGGCGACGAGCTGTGCCGGGACATCTCCCACCAGCTGTCCCAGACCTTCATCACCCCCATCGACCGCGAGGACATCTACCGTCTCAACCTGGCCCAGGAAGACTCGATCAACTTCTTCAAGAGCATCGCCACCCGCACCCGGTTCTCAGGCATCTCCCACATCCGTTTTCCGGCGAAGAGGATGATGCGCAACGTCAACACAATGACCGGCTACACCGGCGAGATGCTCAGGGCCCTGCAGGCCAAGCAGGAAGTCGGCGGGCTGATCCGTGAAATCGGGAGTCTCAAGGGCGAGTGCGAAATGCTGCTCAGCACCGGCCTCTCCGAGTTGCAGGATGTCGAGATCAGCGAACTGAAGAGCGTCGTCGACATCATCAAATGGATCCAGGTCTACGACCGGATCGAGCAGGTCATCGAACGGATCGACGACCTGGCCGACGCGATCGAGGAAGTGGTACTGAAAAATGCTTGATATCCCTCTGCTCCTTGTCATCATTGTCATCGTCGCCCTGGTCTTCGATTTCACCAACGGAGCTCACGACTGCGCCAACGCCATCGCCACGGTGGTGTCGACCAAGGTCCTGTCGCCGCGGGTGGCGGTCACCATGGCGGCCGTCCTCAACCTCGTCGGCGCCCTGCTCGGCAGCGAAGTCGCCCACACCCTGGGCAAGGGGATCGTCAACACCGAGGTGGTGATGGGCAGCCAGATCCTGGTGCTGGCCGCGCTGGTCGGAGCCATCGCCTGGAACCTGATCACCTGGTATTACGGTTTTCCCTCATCCTCCTCCCATGCCCTGATCGGCGGCCTGATCGGCGCCGCGGTCACCCATGCCGGCTACTCAAGCCTCAATGGCGTCAGCATCTTCAAAAAAGTCATTCTTCCGCTCATCCTGTCGCCTCTCGCCGGATTTTTTGTCAGTTATGTCATCATGTTCCTTCTGCTGTTCCTTTTCTGTCGAGCCAATCGGCGCACCGTGAACAGGAACATCAAGCACCTTCGGATCCTCTCGGCGGCATTCATGGCCACCAGCCATGGTCTGAACGACGCCCAGAAGACAATGGGGGTGATCGCCCTGGCCCTTTTCCTGTTCCACCGGATTGATACGATCTATATCCCGTTCTGGGTGAAGCTCTCCTGTGCGCTGGCCATGGCTGTCGGCACCGCTGTTGGCGGATGGAAGATCATCAAGACCATGGGCCACCGGATCTTCAAGCTCGAAATGGTGCACGGCCTCGCCGCCGAGACCTCGGCAGCCCTGGTCATCACCGGCGCCTCGCTGGTCGGCGCGCCGATCTCCACCACCCACACCATCACCGCCTGCATCTTCGGCGTCGGCTCGACCAAGAGGCTCTCCGCCGTCCGCTGGGAGCTGGCCGCCAACCTGGCGGTGGCCTGGGTCGTCACCATCCCGGCGGCCGCCGTCATCGCCGGCCTGAGTTACCTGCTGCTGCACGTATTTGGCGCAGCGGGTTGAAATCTGCCGTCCTTTCGTGCAACAATCAGGGAAAGAGACTCATCAACCCATTGCGGCAGACTGCTCTGCGAGCGCTTTAGGAAGGTCGTATGCGTTACCGTCGTCACCCTGCCATTGCCCGCCGCTGGCGCATCCTGGCGCTGGTCGGCATCCTGCTCTGCCCGGCGTGCGAACGTCAGGCGCCCGCGCCTCCGCAGACCTCTGCATCCGGCGAGATCCGCACCTTCACCGGGACCTGGACCACGATCGGCCACCGCCGGACCGTGCACCTCGGCGGAGACCGCCAGGCCTCGATTTTCAACTTCACCGGCTCGATGCTGCTCGGCGGTCCGCATCGGCTCAAGCGGGGTTTCAAGGCCGAGGTGATCGGCCTTGCCGACAGCCAGAGCGGCATGCAGGCTCGCAGCGTGTGGACTGACGAAGAGGGAGAAAAGGTGTTCAGCGAATTGCACGGTGCGGCGGCAGGTCCCGACCAGCCGATCACGGGACGGTTCATCGGCGGCACCGGCCGATACGCCGGAGTATCCGGCGAGTACTCGTTCAAATGGCTGCGGCTGGTGGACACCGAGGACGGAGAAGTGAGCGGCCGCGTGGTCGACCTGAAGGGATGGGCCCGTCTCGGACCGGCAGAGGTCCGCCAACCGGCAGCAGGAGGCCAGCAATGAAACGAGAGGCCTCAGCTGTCCGCAAATCCGTCACGAAGATCGCACCGTTCGCGCTGGCTGCCGGCATCTGGCTTGCCCCGATCCCCGAAGGGCTGACCAGCCAGGCCTGGCACCTGTTCGCCATCTTCGCGGCCGCCATCTTCGCCGTCATCATCAATGCCCTGCCACTGCTGACAGCGGCGCTGCTGGCCGGCTCGACCGCGGTGCTGAGCGGCACCCTCGACCCGGTCAAGGTCTTCGGCGGTTTCGCCAACGCCAGCGTCCTGCTGGTGGTCGTGGCCTTCCTGGTCGCCCAGGCCGTGGTCAAGTGCGGGCTGGGCAGACGGATCAGCCTCTACGTGGTCAGCATGTTCGGCAAATCCACGCTGGGGCTGGCCTACAGCATCTTCATCACCGACGCCCTGATCGCCCCCGGCTTCCCGAGCAACACCGCCCGCGGGGGCGTGCTGTACCCGATCATCCTGGCCCTCTCCCAGAGCAGCGGCTCCGTTCCCGGCGATGAAACTCAACGCCGGCTCGGCGGCTATCTGATGTTCTGCGGCATGGCCAGTCTCAGCGTCTCGTCGGCCCTGTGGCTCACCGCCACCTCGGCCAATCCCATCGGGGTGTCGCTGGCCGCGGAACAAGGTCTTGCGGTCAATTTCGGTTCCTGGCTGCTGGTAGCCTCGGTCCCGGCGCTATTCACCATCGGCCTGCTGCCGCTCCTGCTTTTCAGGCTCTTTCCGCCGGGCATCTCCGCCACCCCCGATGCGCCTTGGGCCGCCCGCGAGTCGCTGCGCACCATGGGCCCGCTGTCCCGCGACGAGAAGATCACCGCGGTGGTCTTCGGCCTGATGGTGATCGCCTGGATCTGTGCCGGCACCCTCGGCCTCAACCTCACGGCGGTGGCCATCGCCGGTCTCGGCACCCTGCTCGCCACCGAGGTGCTGACTCTGGATGACATCTACCTGCAGGGCGGGACGCTTGCCACCTTCCTCTGGCTGGCGGTGCTGTTCGCCCTGAGCGGCCAGCTCAACGAGCTGGGCTTCATGGGCCATGTCGGCGAACATCTGGCCTCGATGCTCGGGGGGCTTTCCTGGCCCATCGCCTACGTTGTCCTGCTGCTGCTCTACGTCGCCATGCACTACATGTTCGTCAGCCAGTCGGCCCAGGTCCTGGCCCTGCTCGGGGTCTTCCTCGACGTCGGCATCCAGACCGGCGTACCGGTTCACCTGATGGCCTTCGCCCTGCTTTTTGCCAGCAGCTACTTTTCGACCCTGACCCCCCAGGGCGGCAGCCAGAACGTCATCTTCGTCGCCAGCGACTACCTGACCCAGCGCGAGCTGTACCGTCTGGGCCTCTTGACCACGATCTTCTGCACCCTGGTATTTCTGCTGATCGGCACGCCATGGATCCTCTGGGTCGGACGATGAGGCCATCCGACACCCACAACGTCGGATGGCAGACACCCCCCGTGACGCATGGATTTTAGCCTTGACCGGCAACAGCACGCCCCTTCCGCAAAAGGAGAACCATCATGAAGCGCATCGGCTTACTCGTCATTGGCAGTATCCTGGCCCTGCTGGCCGCGGTCGCTCCGCCGGCCGGCGCACAGCCGTCCGACACGGACGATCCCGGCTGGCCGCGGGTCTTCGAGGCCGGCGGCAAGAGGCTGACCGTTTACCAGCCCCAGATCGATTCCTGGAAAAACTACGCCACCATCCAGTTCCGCTGCGCCATCGCCGTCCAGGATGGCGCCAAGGCCGAAGAGCGATACGGGGTGGTGGAGGTGGTCGCGGCCACCTCTGTCGACAGCGCAAACCGCCAGGTCATGGCGCACTCGGCGCACCGCGATATCCGTTTCGCCAATATCCCGGACGACGAGGCCGCACGGCTGCGCGATACCGTCAACATGCTGTACCCTCCCCGCGGCACCATCAGCGTCTCCCTCGACCGGGTGCTCGCCTACCTCGACATGCAGCAGCAGAAGAAGCAGCCTGCCGTCGAGGTCAGCCTGCAGCCGCCGAAGATCTTTTACAGCAGCACCCCGGCGATCCTGCTGATGTTCATGGGCCCGCCTGAATTCAAGCCGGTGGCCGCCGGCCGTACCGACCTGATGTTCGCCGTCAATGCCAACTGGGATATCCTCTACGACACCGCCGGCCGGAAGTATTACCTGCTCAACGAGTCAAGCTGGCTGACCACCGGCGATCCGCTGAAAGGGACATGGAAGGCGGCCGGAACGCTGCCGAAGGTGCTGTCGTCACTGCCGGCCGATGACAACTGGAAAGAAATCCGGAAGAATATCCCCGGCGTGAAGGCCAAATCCGTACCCACCGTCTACTCCGTCAGCGAACCGGCGGAACTGATCCTCACCGACGGCGAACCGACCTACGACCCGATCGCCGGCACCAGCCTGCTCCGGGTCGTCAACACCGGCAGCCCGGTCTTCCTGCACAGTGCAGAGAAACGCTACTATTTCCTCGCGGCCGGCCGCTGGTTCCGGTCCGCTTCGCTGTCCGGTCCGTGGTCGTCGGCCAGCACCGATCTCCCCCCCGATTTCGCCAATGTCCCAGACGATGACGAGGCGGCCTTCGTCAAGGCGGCGGTGCCCGGCACCCGCGACGCCCAGGACGCCGTCCTGCTGGCCTCGATCCCGAACACCACCGCCATCAGCGACAAGACCACCAGCGAGACTGTGACCTACGACGGCAACCCGACCTTCGCGCCGATCGAGGGCACCACGGTCAAATACGCCACCAACACCTCCAGCCCGGTATTCTATGTCGACAACAACTACTACTGGTGCCTCAACGGCGCCTGGCTCTACAGCGCCTCGCCGGGCGGCCCCTGGTACTACACGGCCAGCGTGCCCGCGGCGATCTACACCATCCCGCCGAGCCACCCGGCCTACAACGTCACCTATGTCACGGTGCAGAGCGCGACGCCGACCACCATCGTCTACAGCCAGACCTCCGGCTACAGCGGCGAATACGTCGCCGCCACCGGGGTGGTGATGTTCGGCATGGGGATGCTGGCCGGGGCGATCATCGCCGACGACGACTGGCACCACCATCATTATTATTATTCACCGCATTACTATTCCTACGGGCATGCCTCCGTCTACCATCACGGCTACGGCGGCTACGTCTCCCATTACGGTTACGGCGGCTATGCCGCCAGGACCAGTGTCGCCTACGGCCCCTACGGCGGCGCCGGCCGCACCACCGCCTACAACTACCGGACCGGCACCTATTCGCGCAGCGGGTACGCCTACGGCCCAGGCGGCAGCGCCGGCTATCGCCAGGCCTACAACCCCTACACCGGAGGCTATGCAGAACGGGCGCGGGTCAACACCGCCTACGGCTCCGCCGGCCGCTTCTACGCCGAAAAGGGCGGACGGTCGGTGCAGGGCGGCTCACGTTCCGGGGCCTACGGCTCGGCCGCCGGAGTGCGCTCGAACACCACCGGTGCCGGCGCCGCCGCCTGGGACACCAACAGAAGCCAGGGAGCCGTCGCCCGCGACCGTTCCGGCAACGTCTACGCCGGGCGCAACGGCAATGTCTACAAGAAGGATACCGACGGCAACTGGAGTCAGCGCAGCGGCGGCAGCTGGCAGTCGACCGCCCCCAGCCGCAGCCTGGAAAGCCAGGCCCAGGCCCGCAACTGGGGCAATACCCAGAGCGCCCGGGTCAACCAGGCCCGATCCTCCGGATACTCGCGTCCATCCGGCTCATACTCCCGGCCGTCCGGTTCAACCTCGCGACCGGCACGGTCCGGCGGCGGCGGACGACGCCGCTGAGGCTGCGAACTTCGTTCACTCTCAACTCTCAGACAAGGAGAAGACATGAAAACCACACACGTACGAATAATGACGGCATTATTCTGCACCCTGGCGATCGGATTTTTCCTTTCAACCACCGTCCAGGCTGCAACCAGGGCAGAAATCGACGCCAGCGTCAAGGCCGCCAAGGATCGTTTTGTCAAGGATGTCAAAGGTGCCGGTGAATATCTGAAGATCGCCAAAGGCATGCTGGTAATGCCGAACATCACCAAGGCCGGATTCCTCGTCGGCGGTCAGTACGGCACCGGCGCACTGCAGATCAATGGCACGACCGTCGATTACTACAGCCTTGCCGGAGCCTCGTTCGGTTTTCAGGCCGGGGCCGAGAAATTCGACATGATCATCCTCTTCATCACCGACGAGGCGCTGAATAAATTCCGGAACAGCAAAGGCTGGGAGGCCGGTGTCGATGCCGAGGTGACGATGATCAAGGCCGGTGCCGATGTTTCCCTGGAAACGCTGCGCAGCCAATCGCCGGTGGTCGGCTTCGTCATCGACCAGAAGGGGCTGATGGGCGGCGTCTCCGTCAAGGGTTCGAAGTTCACCGTCACCCAGCCGAAATAGCTTGCACAGCAGGCGGGGGGAAAATACCCTTCGCCGTATCGTCGCAGTCGGCTTCATCGGCTGAACGCCTTCGTCCGATAGCCATGACAGCATCCGATACCGACCGCAAAAAAATCCCGGCCGGCAGAACGCCGACCGGGATCGTACGGAAGAGGGTGGAATCCTTCAGGAACTTGGGATTTCGCGGGGGTCGGTCATATTCTCCGGTTTCAGCAGGTTGTCGAGCTGTTCCCGGGACAGCAGTCCCTTGTCGAGCAGCAGCTGATAGACGCTGCCGCCGGTCTTCAACGCCTCCTTGGCAATCGCCGCCGACTGCTCGTAGCCGATGACCGGCACCATCGCCGTCACCAGGCCGATGCTGTTCTCGACATAGCCGCGGCAGACTTCGCGGTTGGCCTCGATGCCGGTGATGCAGCGGGCGACCAGGGTGATGCAGGCGTTTTTCAGGATCATCATCCCGTGCAGCAGATCGTAGGCGATGATCGGTTCGGCCATGCACAGTTCCAGTTCGCTGGCCTCGGCCGCCATCGACACCACCGCATCGTACCCCATCACCTGGTAGCAGACCTGGCTGACCAGTTCGGGAATGACCGGGTTGACCTTGCCCGGCATGATCGACGAACCGGGCTGCATCGGCGGCAGGTTGATCTCGTTGAGACCGCAGCGGGGACCGGAGGACAGCCAGCGCAGGTCGTTGCAGATCTTCGAGATCTGCACGGCAGCGCGTTTCAGCGAAGCCGACATCTGGACGAAGGCCCCGGCGTTCTGGGTGGCCTCGACCAGATTGCCGGCCCGCCGCAGGGCAAAACCGCTGACCTCGGCGAGTCTGGCGGTGACCAGGTCGGCATAGCCGGGCGGGCTGTTGATGCCGGTGCCGATGGCGGTTGCCCCCATATTGACGTCGAGCAATTCCTCGGCACCCCGCTCGATGGCCCGGATGGCGCTGCCGATCATCACCGCGTAGGCGCTGAATTCCTGCCCCAGGGTCATCGGCACCGCATCCTGGTTCTCGGTCCGCCCCATCTTCAGCACGTCGGCAAATTCCTCGGCCTTCCTGTCAAGGGCCTGACGCAGCTCCTCCATGGCCCGGACCAGATTGCGCTTGGCGAGCAGGACCGCCAGCTTGATCGATGTCGGGTAGGCGTCGTTGGTCGACTGGGAACAGTTGACATGGTCGTTGGGGTGCAGACGGGCGTAATCGCCCTTTTCGTATCCCATCAGCTCAAGGCCGCGGTTGGCGATGACCTCGTTGGCGTTCATGTTGGTCGAGGTGCCGGCGCCGCCCTGGAACATGTCGACCGTGAACTGGTCGTGCAATTTTCCCTGCAGCAGCTCGTCGCAGGCGTCGCAGATCGCCCTGGTTTTCGCTTCGTCGAGCCGCCCCAGTTGATGGTTGGTCAGGGCCGCTGCCTTCTTGACCATCGCCAGCCCCTCGATGAGATGCTCGAAATTGCGGACGAAGACGCCGGAGATGGCGAAGTTCTCCATCGCCCGCAGCGTCTGCACCCCGTAATAGGCCTGGCTTGCAATCTCCCGCTGGCCGAGCGAGTCGTGCTCGAGACGGAAGCCGCCGATTTCGCCCGCGTCCTTCTTGCTGTGCAGTTCGTCGGACAGCACCCGCATGCGCCGGTTGAGGATGACCGCCACCCGCGCCACCAGCCGGTAAAAAACCTCCGGATTCTTCTGGCGGTACGCCGCAACGCCTTCCCGGGTAATCTGCCAGACTGTCGCCCCGCTCCGGGTAAAGGCGCCGGCGGCATGGGCCTCGTCGTCGATCAGCAACCCCTCGCTGATCAGCGCCCCCTGGACCAGGGTGGCGATATGCCGCGAGGAGCCGTGCAGCCCCCGGACCAGTTCGACATCGCCTTCCATGACCACGCCGGCCCACTCGCGGGGTGTCGACTCCTGAAACAGCCACTCGTTGGGCTGGTACTTCCTCTCGCTGCCGGCGGCGAAAAACTCCACCAGATCCTCGGGTCGAATACCGGATGCCTTGGCCGCCTGCTTGATGGTCTTGAGGAACATAGAGGTCTCCCGGTTAAAGGTTGTGAACGTCGACTGTGACGCCGGCATCGACAATGCATCTCTCTTGCGCTGCCTGAGGACAGCGGCCGTTGGCTCAGCGCGTCCCCGTTTATTGCCCGGATGATGACCGCACCCGACAGCCGCCGCGGGCGAGCGTGTCTCCGACCTCCTCGCTGAATTCGGCGAGGTTGGCCTGCTGCGCCCGGACCCAGGCGTCATAGCCGGCATCTTCTGGCTGCCGACCGAAGGCGCTGCGCCGGGCAACAGCCGTTGCCTGATGCCTGCTGTCCAGCAGTGACCAGCTAACCGCCAGCCGCGCCTCCTGCCCCAGTTCGCCTTCCATCGCCAGGATGTCGACGGCAAGCTGGCAGTCGGCCTTTTGCGGAGCAGGATAAAGGACAACCTGTCCGGCATCCCCTCTGCCAGCCAGCAGCTCGGCCAGGGCACGGGCGAAATCCTTCTCGACGTCGCCCGCCCAGCGATGGTAATCGCTGAGCCGGTAGCGGCCCGCACCGCTGCCGGTGGCGATCTGCGAACGCCGGAGGATGTCGGGGGCGGTGACCGGGCCGATCGCCAGCACCGTGGCGGTGTCCTCCGTCTTCCCGGGTTTGACCGGCCCGGCGGTGAAGAGGCTGTAATAGGACACCTCCGGCGATTTCGAACTGCAGCCGGCGAGCAGCGCAACGAGCAGGCCGACCAGCAGCAGCATGAACGGGCGGCTGTCATCGTTTCGTTTCATTTTCATTCCTCTCCTTGCCAAAGATGATCGATTGCGGCTGCAGTTCGAGACTGGTGGCCAGTTCACGCAGCGAGCGCAGCGTCAGCGCCAGTTCTTCCATGGTCTTGCCGGCGTTGAAGACCAGCGGCGAGTCCTTGCCGGCCGCACCCTGCACCTCGGCCAGGGTCTTCTCCAGGGCGGCAAGGGTCTTCTCCAGCTGCGGCGCCGTCTTCGTATCGACGTTGTGCGCCAGGGCGCCGATATCCTTCAGGCTGCTCCTCGCTTCGCCGAGCAGAGCCTGGAGCTCCGAACCGATCTGCTCGAAGGGCACCTTCTCGAGCTTGTCGGTGATCTGGACCAGGTTGTCCTGCAGCCTCTCGAACGCGCCGGGGATGGTGGGAACAACCGGGTAGTCGCCGATATGGGTCAGATCGGCCTTTTCGGCCTTGGGATGAAAACCCAGGTTGATCATCAGCTGGCCGGTCAGCAGGTTGCCGCTCTGCAGCTGGGCCCTGAGCCCGCGCTCCTCGATCATCCACTTGAGCAGGGCCTCATGACCGGTGTCGTCGGCCAGCAGCTTCTCTTTGCTATTGACCACCTTGACCCGCTCCGGTTCGATGGTCACCATCACCGGCACCCGGAAATTCTTGATGGCGGCGTCGTAGACCAGCTCGAGGTTGGTCACCTCCCCGACCTTGATGCCGTAGAGTTCGACCGGGGCACCGATGCTGAGGCCGCGCACCGACTGATCGAAGACCATGATCCACTGGCGGCGGATTGCATAGCTTTTCTCCATGATGCTGTCACGGTCGGCGTAGAGCCTGAAGGAGGCGTTTTCCTCGGCCTCCTCGCCGGGCGGGAAATCCTTGGGCAGGTCGAAGGAGATCCCGCCGCGGATGATCGACACCACCGACTCGGTGTCAACCTTCAGTCCCTGGGCGTTGAGGGAGACGTCGACCCCGCTGGCGTTCCAGAAGCGGGTGTTTTTGGTCACCCGCTGGTGGTGCGGTGCCTCGATGAAGATCTGGATGTCGACCTGCTTCCCGTCCTTGCTGAAATCGTAGCCGACGACCTTGCCCACCTGGATCTGCCGGTAGTAGACCGGGACGCCGATATCGAGCGAACCGAGACGGTCGGCATGCAGCCAGAAGTGGCGGCCGGGCTGGCCGTGGGTGACGACCGGCGGTCTCTCCAGGCCCTCGAAAGTTCGGGTCGGTTTGCCGTCCTTGCGGGGGTCGACCCCGATATAGGCCCCGGAGAGGATAGTGCCGAGGCCGGAGACGTTGCCCGCCTTGACCTCGGCCCGCACCACCCAGAACCTGGTCTTGTCGGTCAGGTACGGCTCGCTCTCCTTGAACAGCCGGGCCTTCACCCTGACCTTGGTGGTGTCCTTGACGAAAGTGATCTCATCCACCTGGCCGATCTCCACGTCCTTGTACCTGATCTTGGTCTTGCCGGCCTCGAGACCTGCGGCATTCTCGAAGATGATGCTGATGACCGGGCCTTTTTCGTTGATGGCCTTGATGGCGAGCCAGCAGCCGACCAGCAGGGCGGCGACCGGCACCACCCAGATGATCGAAAAGCCGCGCCTGGTCTTCATCCTGGCGCTGGCGGCATACTGTTCCAGACTGGGCTGATCGGTCATGCTTCCTCCTCGAGAATATCCCAGATGAGCCGGGGGTCGAAACTCTCCGCGGCGAACATGGTAATGACCACCACGGCGGCGAAGTAGACCGCAGCCGGTCCCGCCTCGACGGTGGCGATGGCGCCGAGCTTGACCAGGGCCACCAGGATGGTGACGACGTAGATGTCGACCATCGACCAGCGGCCGACCATCTCGGTGAGCCGGTACAGGCTGGTGCGGTCCCTCGGCCGTCGGGTTGACCGGACCTGGACGCTCACCAGTAGATAGACAAGGGTGATGAGTTTGGCCAGCGGCACGAAGATGCTGGCGATGAAGATGATCGCGGCGATCTCCCAGGACCCGCTCTGCATGAAGTAGATGACGCCGCTGAGGATGGTGTCGGACTGGCTGCTGCCGAGAGAGGTGGTGACGGTGATCGGCAGGGTGTTGGCCGGAACATAGAGGATCAGGGCGGCGCAGACCAGGGCCCAGGTCCGGGACAGGCTGTTGGGCTTGCGGGCGTGGAGGACGCTGCCGCAGCGCGGGCAGCAGGCGACGGCATCCTTGTCGGCCGGCGGGGCCTTCAGCAGCAGGCGGCAGTCGTGGCAGCTGACCAGGCCAAGCCGGCGGGCGGTCGTCGGAGTTGTCTTCATCGGCGCCGGTCGAGACGGTCCCAGAGTTCGGCCGGGTTCAGGTTGGAAACGGCCCAGGCCATGACGAAGATCAGCACCACGAAGGAAAAGGCCGAAATGCCGGGGACGATGGTGGCCATCTTGCCGAGTTTGACCAGGGCCACCAGGATGCCGAGCATGAACACCTCCATCATCCCCCAGGGCGTGGCATGCAGAATCAGGCGAAACACCCGGTGGGCCCGGGGTGCAGGGCGATTTGCCCACTTCAGCGGGGCGAGGATGTACAGAAGCCCGGTCATCTGGGTCAGCGGCACGGCCAGGCAGGTCAGCATGACCACCGCCGCCAGGGCATAGAGATCCTGACGCCAGAGCTCGACGATCCCGGATATCAGCGTGGTCTGCTGAATGAAACCGCCGGATTTCATCGCCAGGAAGGGAAAGCTGTTGGAGATGATGAACAGGACCAGGGCGGCACAGGTCAGGGCCAGGGAACGGTCGATGCTGTCCGGCCGGTGCCGGTAGAGCACGGCGCCGCAGCGCAGACAGATATGCGTACGCTGCGTCACCGTCGGAAATCGGTTGAGCAGGTCGCAGTCCGGGCAGGCCAGAATGGTCAGCCGGCCATGCTCCGCAGGGCTGGTCGGATCAGCGTCTCCCCCTGAATCAGCGGGCTGCAGCTCGTGATGTGATCGGATGCTGTCCATTCCCTGACACAATACTGTTGCACAATGGATTCCGCTCCACATGCCCGGACGGGAGCGCTGACGGCAGAGGTCTCGGCATGCCCGGCTCGGTCCGGCACCGAGCGGTATGAACTCTGCGCTACTCTATCGGCTGCACAGCGCTTTTGCAACGACCACAGTAACTTTCCGTCGTTATCGCCCCGCTCAGGAAGCCTGGTCAAAGCCTCCGCCGAGGGCAAGATGGAGGTTGACCCGCTGGCTCAGCTGCTCGCTCTGCACCCGCAGCAGACTCAGGCGGGCGGCCTGGAGGTCGAGCAGCTGCGACTGCACCGCCCGCATGTCGGCCTTGCCGGTCCGGTAGCTGGTCTGCACCAGATCCAGGGCCCGCCGGTTGTCGGCCACCGCCCTCTGCAGGAGTTCCTCGCGCTCGGCCAGGTTGCCCCCCGCGGCCAGGGCGTTCTCGACATCACCGAGGGCCTTCAAGGCACTGGCGGCATAGGCAGCCACTGCCTCCTTCTGCTCCAGGGTGCGGATCTCCACCTGGGACACCAGCGCCCCGCCCTGGTAGACAGGGGCGATCAGTCTGGCGCCGGCACCGCTGGTCGGGTTGTCGAAGTCCTCCTTCATTTCGATGATCTCGCTGGTCATCGCGGCGACACTGGCGTTGAGGGTGATCTTCGGCAGACGGGCAGCCCTGGCCTCGCCGACACGGTTGAAGGCCGCGGCGACACGCCTCTCGGCCGCGACCAGGTCGGGGCGGCGCTCCAGCATCGCCAGCGGCATGCCGACCGGGACGGGGCGAGGGAGCGTGGTCAGGTCGTGGCGGATTGCCAGCTCGGCGGACGGATATCTGCCGACGAGCAGTTCCAGGGCCCGGAGCGCCTGCTGATGCGCCAGTTCGATCTGTTTGGCTCCGTCGCGCAGGGAGCCGAGGCTGGCCTGGGCCAGCGCCACGTCCTGTTCGCTGCCGACACCGACCTTGTACCGGATCTCCGCCAGCGCCAGCAGCTGTTCGGACGACTGCACCATCTCCGTGGCGATCTGCCCCTGCAGCCATGTCTCGCTGGCCGTGAACCAGCTCCGTGCCACCGCGGCCGCAAGCGACTGCCGTGCATATTCGAAATCTGCCTGGGCGGCAAGCGACGTCTGTTCGGCGGCATTGCGACCGTACCGCAGCCGGCCCCAGAGATCGATTTCCCAGGATATCGGCAGGGCAGCACCCTGGATGGCCGAACTGAGATCGCCGCCGCCGGATTTCACCCCGCCGGTGCCGAACAGGGTGATCGCCGGCAGTAGGGCCGCTTTAGCCTGATTGACATATTCGCCGGCCTGTTCGACCCGGGCGGCGGATACCCGCAGGTCAGGGTTGTGCTGGAGCGCCTCGTCCACGAGGGCGTTGAGCTGGGGGTCACTGAATCCGGACAGCCAGTTGTCCTTCATTTCCCCGGCCGGGCCGCCCGCCTTCCAGGCAGAGGGCAGTTCAACCCCCGACAGGGCCTCCTGGCGCACCTCCTCGGAAGAAGGCGGCTCCTTGAGTGCGCAACCGGCAAGCAGGGCCAGCGAGACACCCCCTGCCAGCGCCATTTTCCATGTTATCTTCCGCATGGCCGCCTCTCAGTGCAGTTTCAGGATCAGCCAGTCGAGCTTGGCACTGACCCGGAGAAAGACCTTGCGGATGATATGGATCATCTCGCCGCCGTCGGTATAGATTGCCCCGGCGCCACGGGCACCGGCGGCAAGAAAGATATCCTTGTCCCTGCCTTCTGGCAGTAACCGGACCGCCAGGCCATAGGGCGGAATCGGCGCCACCCCGGCGTTCATGTTCATGCTGCCGATCGGCAGCTGGCCCTGGGCCGTCGCCCACATGATCGAATCGACCGTGCACTTGACTATCCGTCCCGGATGCATCCGGAAAAACAGTTCGGCTTCCTGCCCCGGCTTGACCTTGCGCACTTCGTTCTGGCCGTAGATGGCGAGAATCCACTGTTCGTCCTCGACGAAGTTCATCGCCGGCACCATCGGCAGCGGCACCGCCATCGCCCCCGGCCGCAAGGTCAGCGCCACCACCGTGCCGTCGGCCGGGGCCCGGTAGACGGTCTGCGACAGGTTCCATTTCGCGTTCGCCAGCTGGGCCTCGGCACGGGCGATCTGGGCCTTGATATTGGCCACCGTGTCCTGTTCCCCCTCCGGGGTCTTCCCCGACAGGGTCTCGCGGATCTGTCCCTCGCTCGCGGCAAGCGACTCCAGTTCGCCTTCAAGATTGGCGACATCGGCCAGGGCCTGTTCGTAATCGAAACGGTTGCCGGCACCGGTATCGGCCAGCTCCTTCAGTTGCTTCACCCGCAGGCGGGCCAGTTCGAGCCTGGCGGCGGTGGCCGCCTTCTTGCCGGTGGCTGCCTTCAGCTGCTCCTGCGTGCTGCGGACCCCGGCCTCGGCGGTGATCAGTTGCACCTTCAGCTGGGCCAGCTGGGCTTCGTAGTTCTGTACCTCGATCTCGTAGGGCACCGGATCGATCTTGAACAGCACCTGGCCCTTTTTGATCGGCCGGTTCGGCTCGATCGGCACCTCGGTGACCAGCCCGTTGACCCTCGGGTTGATCGGCACCACGTAGTTGACCACCCGCACATCATGGGAGGATGGCGCGTAGATGTTGAGAAAGAGAATCAGGCAGGTGATGCCGATGATCGGGATGGTGATGGTGATCACCTGGGAGACGATATTCCAGGGCAGCCAGCGGAATTTGAAGAAGATCAGCCAGACAAAGAACGAGTAGATACCGAGAAGGATCGCTTCCATATCAGACCTGGCCTCCCTGTCCAGCGGCCTTGCCGGCCAGCTTCGCTTCCAGCTCCCTCACCTTTGCCCGCAGCAGCTGCACTTCGACGGGGTCCACCGCCGATGTCGCCGGTGCCGGCTGTTTACCGTGGTCCGGTTCGACGGTGTCGGTGCCGTAGGCCATCTTGTACAGCACCGGTTTGGTGTAGGCCCACAGCCAGGCCAGCGGCCAGAGTATGCCGCCGAAGAACAGCGACAGCAGGCAGAGGGTCTGGATCGCTTTTGCCTGGGGATGTTTGCGTTTCTCGGCGATTTTCTCCGGCAGAATATGGACCAGCCAGAAGGCGATGACGCCTGCAACCGGCACCAGCACCAGAACCACCCAGGACAGGGCGTTGGCCACCTTGTCCAGGGTCTCGCCTTTGAAAATCGAGGCCTGTGCCGGATCGGCAGCGATGACCAGGGTCAGCAGCGCAAGCGATAGCGCACTCCGGAACACATGACGTCCCCGGAAGGGTTTTCCATCGCCGCCTTCAGGGGGCGGCTGATTGTTTGCTTTCATGGGATCGATGTTCTCCTCTCTAGAGTCCCTGCCAGTTGCAACACAACTTCCGTTTTTCTGTCTTCCTGTCACGGCTTCGGTCCGGCGCCTGCAGCTACCCGTTGCTGTTCCTGAAACATCCTGCTCACCACCGTAAAGAAAAAACCCGTGGACCAGCCGCACATCAGGATTCCCGTCAACGCCTCGATCCCGCCGACCAGTCGCCACCGCTCCGGCAGGACCAGATCGCCATACCCGGTGGTGGTATAGGTCACCGAACTGAAATACAGGGCCGATGCCAGATCGGGCATGGCCTGCCCGGCAAGATAGTACAGCGACCACAAGCTGATCTCCAGTAGATGCAGCAGCACCAGCTGCCCGGCGACCTTGATCAGGCTCAAGGTCGGCGGCCAGAACCTTCGGTCGGAAAGGTTCGGCGAACCATTCAGCCTGCTCAGCAGGAAGGTGATTCCGATCGCATGAATGGTAACGCAGACAGCCAGCAGGAAAAAGCTGATGGCGATCTTGCCAATCATCGCCGCTCATCCCTTCCGGGAACAATGGCCGCCACCTTCAGCGGCAGCGACCATCCGTGTAGTGCTCCACAACTACTGGACATTGATGGAAACAGCCTCAGAGTAGGTGATGACGATCCTGTCGCCGACCCTGACCCTGTCGAGATTGGCGGGGTCCTTGACGTTGACGATCTGCAGGTTGCCGTCCGGCATCTTCAGCGTCGCGGTGTTGACGCTCTTGTCGATATCCTCGATGGTTGCCGTGACCGTCCGCTCTCCGCCGACCACCACCCCCGGCTTGCTGCCCGGAACGGCCCGGGCCACTTCCGCCAGGCTGTCGTCCCACTCTTCGCCGGATTCCGCCATCCTGACCTTGACGATGTTGGCATAGGCCACTGTCACGGTATCACCGGCCTTCACCTGCGGCAGGTTGACTACCTCCTTGCCGGCAAAGAACGTCACCAGTTTGCCCTCAGCCGTTCGCAACGTGACCATTCTGGTCTTTTGATCAACCGCTTCGACCTGGGCGCTGAGCGATGACACTTCCGCCCGTTCGATATTCAGATCCTTTCTGGCCGATTTCTCTCCGCATGCCGAAAGACCAGCTATGATACATACCAGCACCAGCAATACACAACTTCTCCTCATGATTTCCTCCCTGCCATGTAATGAATATGAATTGCCTTACCTTCGAACAGCCTGCTCATTGCAGCTTTTGCTTCGTTTCGACGAACAGCCGGCCCTGGGACCGGGGATGAAGCTGCCAGCCAAGGGCCTTCAGCTCGGCTTGGGCCTTGACGCTGAAATCACCCAGCACCCACATCTGGAAGCCGGTCGGTGCTTTCTGCCCCTGTACCGGTTCCACCAGCCAGCTGGCGACTCCGGCAACAGCTGTGCTCCACAGGACATGATCGGCCGGGAACGTTAGCACCACCTCACCTTTGACGCTTCGGGCATACAGGAACCTGCCCACCGGGGCAAAACCCTGCAGTGCTGCCACGTTCCGGTGGTATCCGGCCATCATTGTCGCAATCTCGGTGATGATCCTGGCCATCTCATGGGTGTTGGCCTGCAGCGAAATCGTCACGAACAGCTGACGGTTGGCCACCCCCTGCATCTTTTCCAGGGCTTCGACCATGATCGTCTGCAGGGCCGGGGAGAAGGCGGGGTTGTTGAGGTACAGCTGTACCGTGTCCGGGTCGACCCGCATCGCCGCGAGTTTGTTCTTGTTGCGCACCCACAGTTCGGAAGCCGGCGTGTTGTTGATCACCTCGTTGAGGAGTCGGGTGGTTCCGGATGCGGTCAGCATCACTCCGCCCGCTCCGGGCACCGCGCTCTGGGCCAGGGCGACCCCGATGCCGCCGAGATAATCGGCCCATGCCAGCCGCTCCAGTTCTTCCTGCAGCACCGGGTTCAGGGAATAGACGCTGACCCCGTATTTGGTGGCGATCTCACCCTTGGACTTCGACTTGCCGATGAACTGCTCGAGCTTGTTGTCCTCGGCGTCGGTGGTCTTGCGCCTGCCGACCGCCTGACTGGCCCGGTTGAACAGGCTGCTGACGCCCGCCGCCGCACCCTCCAGGGTCTCCTTCGGGTCGGTGACCAGATTCGACACCGCGTCGATGGTATTCTTGCCGGATTGCACCACCGATTCCTTGGCGGTGTTCTTGGTCTCCACCTTTTTCATCTCGGCAATGGCCCGGATCTCGTGGAGCAGTTGTTTCAGGGCATGGGTCGAATTGATCCGGAAGACCCCATAGCGCGAACGCACCGTATAGTGGTTGAGCACCCCGTCGTTGACCACCGTTTCATCCACCGTATAGAGGTTGCTCTGCAGCAGTTTCGGCTCCAGCAGGGCTGAAGCCCGCAGTTCCGTTCGCTGCTCGAACTGGCTCTGCGCCCTGGCCGCCATGGGCTGAACAATGCACACCAGCCAGAAGGCAAGCAGCAACACCGGGTACATGACCCGGTTTCGGCAACCCAAGCCAATTCCTTGATTTCGTTTCTCTTTCATCATCTCTCCTTCACTCTTCATTACTTCCGTTATCGCTTCCACCTCTCGCCTCCCCCGCCACCTGCTGTATCAAAACACCTGAGGAATGAATTTGAACGGATACTCCTGCGGCTGGTATTTTTTGTTCACTTTCCGTTTCGGCAAAACCACCTTTTCGCTCTCGATCTCCTTGTAGTCAATCGAAGCGAGCAGGTGGCTGATGATGTTCAGGCGGGCCCGCTTCTTGTCGTCGGAGACGGTGACGTGCCACGGCGCCCAGGGGACATCGGTCTTGACGAACATCTCGTCACGGGCCCTGGTATAGTCATCCCACCGGTCGTAAGACTTGAGATCCATCGGCGAGAGCTTCCAGATCTTGCGCTGGTCGTCGATCCGCGAGGAGAGGCGCCTGGTCTGTTCGTCAGGGCTGACCTCGAGCCAGTATTTCAGCAGGATGATCCCCGATTCGATCACCATCTTTTCGAACATCGGGACGATGTTGAGGAAC
>WBUQ01000188.1 GCA_008933635.1 Desulfobulbaceae bacterium
CTGCTGGATCATCAACTGAGCGCCGTAACAGATGCCCAGGACCGGTATCCCCATCTCGAACAGGGCTGGGTCGGAATGGGGCGCATCACTGTCGTAAACCGAACACGGGCCGCCGGAGAGGACAATCCCCGATGGACGCAGGGACCGGATTTTGTCGAGCGGGGTCGAAAAGGGATGGATCTCGCTGTAGACCTTCTGCTCCCTGATCCGCCGCGCGATCAGCTGGGTGGTCTGGGAGCCGAAGTCAAGGATGATGATCTTCTCGCTGTGGATATCCATAACTCACTCGTATTGTGGACGATTTTCAGGCGGTCCGGTAGTTCGGCGCCTCTTTGGTGATGATCACGTCGTGGACATGCGATTCGCGCAGACCGGCCGGCGAGATGCGGACGAATTTCGCCTTCTGCTGCAGGTCGGCGATGGTCGCCGCACCCACATACCCCATACCCGAGCGCAGGCCGCCGAGCAGCTGATAGATGACGCTGATGATCGAACCGCGGTACGGCACCTTGCCCTCGATGCCCTCCGGCACCAGTTTCGAGGTGGCGGTGATCTCCGACTGGAAGTAGCGGTCCGAGGAACCCTGGCTCATCGCCCCGAGGGACCCCATTCCCCTGTAGCTCTTGTAGGTCCGTCCCTGATAGAGAAAGGTCTCGCCCGGGGTCTCGTCGGTGCCGGCAAAGAGGCTGCCGATCATCACCGAGTGGGCTCCCGCGCCGATAGCCTTGGTCAGGTCGCCGGAATGCTTGATGCCGCCATCGGCGATGACCGGGATACCATGTCTGGCTGCCTCACGCACGCAACTCTGGATCGCCGTCATCTGGGGTACGCCGACCCCGGCGACGATTCTGGTGGTGCAGATCGAACCCGGCCCGACGCCCACCTTGACTGCATTGGCTCCGGCCTTGATCAGGGCGGCGGTGGCCTCGCCGGTGGCGATGTTGCCGGCGATGACCGGCAGCTTCGGGAAGGCGGCCCGCACCATCTCCACAGCCCGCACCACCCCGCGGGAGTGGCCATGGGCCGAATCGATGGCGACGACATCGACCCCGGCCCGAAGGAGCCGTTCCGCATGCTCCTCGATGTGCGGACCAACACCGAGGGCCGCGCCGACAATCAGGCGGCCGAACTCATCCTTTGCCGCCAGGGGATATTTCTTGATCTTCTCCAGGTCCTTGATGGTGATCAGGCCCTTGAGCTGACCGCTGTCATCGACGACCAGCAGTTTCTCGATACGGTGCTCGTGCAGCAGGGCCTTCGAGTGCTGGAGGTCGATTCCGACCTTGGCGGTCACCAGGTTCTTGCTGGTCATCACATCGGACACCCGCAGGTCGTTATCGGAAACAAAGCGCAGATCGCGATTGGTGACAATGCCGACCAGTCTGCCCTCGTGCAGGACCGGCAGGCCAGAGATCTTGTAGGTGCTCATGATCTCCTGCACTTCGGCCACCGACTGGTCCTGGCGAACGGTGATCGGGTCGATGATCATCCCGGATTCCGATTTCTTGACCCGCTCGACCTCAAGCACCTGCTGGTCGATACTCATGTTCTTGTGGATGATGCCGATCCCGCCTTCGCGTGCCATGGCAATCGCCGTCCGGTGCTCAGTGACCGTGTCCATGGCCGAACTGACCAGGGGGGTGTTGAGCTTGATGGTATCGGTGAGCAGCGTCGCCAGCGACACCTCCGTCGGCAACACCTCGGATGCTGACGGCACCAGGAGGAGGTCGTCAAAAGTGAGTGCCGTTTCAATCGTATCTGGTAACATAGTCCCTCCTTATCGGGAATACAGGCTGTGGCTGACTGGGAACCGGCAGCAACCTCTGGTGCCATCCGCAACGAGCTCAGCCCCTTCTGTGAAGGTAGTACAAGTAAAGCATACTTCAACGAAATCTCAAACTCTTTCGCAAGGTCTGCGGTATCCTTGCGGCCAGGGAATGACTATATTATCACTGCGTTGACCGAAAACATTTCTCCAGCGTCAAAGGTACAGATATGCTCGTTGAGATCAATCCGGAAAACCCGCAGCCGCGGCTGATTCAGCAAGTGGTCGAAAGGCTGAAGAACGGGGCGGTGATCGTTTCACCGACAGATACCGGCTACGGCATCGGCTGCGACATCTTCGACCCGAAGGCTATCCGCCGGGTTCTGCAGATCACCAACCGGCCGGACAACAAACCGTTCTCCTTCATGTGTTCCGACCTCCGGCACATCAGCGAGTACGCCCACGTTTCCAACACTGCCTATCGGCTGCTGAAGAAATGCCTGCCCGGGCCCTATACCTTTGTCCTGCCGGGTACAAAGCTGGTTCCGAAGATCATGCTGACCAAACAGAAAACTGTCGGCATCCGGGTTCCCAGCCACCCTATCAGCCGCATCCTGATCCAGACCCTGGGGCATCCGCTGCTCAATGCCAGCGTCCCGGACGGCGACGGACAGGCACCCGGCGAACCTTTTCTGATCGAGGAACTGATCGGCAACCGGGTCGATGTGATCATCGACGGCGGTACGATCTATCCTGATCCCTCCTCGGTCATCGATCTGACGCACGACACTCCCGAAATCCTGCGGGTCGGCAAGGGCGATGTCAGTCTGTTCCGCTGATCAGAGCCTCTTTGAGTGACTTGCTCATCGTGAAATGAAGGGTTTTGCGCTCCGGGATATCCATCACCACCCCGGTACGCGGATTCCTGGTATTCCGCGGCTTCCGCGCCCTGGTCGAAAATGTCCCGAAACCCCGCAACTCGATTCGTCTTCCCTCTTTGAGGGCTTCGGCCATGGTTTCGAGGATAATGTCAACCGCCAGGCCGATGTCCTGCTTCTGCTGACCAAGTTCCGCACTCACTTTGTCGACAATATCTTTCTTCAGCATCTCTGTCTCTCTCTGGTGCCGCAATCGGCAAACCGGCAACGCTCAAATTCAGGTATAAAAAAAGGTTGTTCCACCACCCATTCACCGGCGGAACAACCTTTCGTTAATGGTCGCCTGCAACCCGCAAGAAGCGGTTATTCGGAATCCGACTGATTACCGCTTTCAGCAGCTGCCTTCAGCAAATCACCGAAGGTCGATGGCGCATTGTCCGCCTGATCCTTATCAAGCTGCCGGTAACTGCCGACATTCTCCTCCTCGCCATCGCCCTCGAGGGTCTTGACGGAAAGGCCGATTTTGCGATCCTTGGCCGAGACATTGATGACGATGGCCTTCAGCGTATCGCCAACCTGGTACATCCCGACCGGAGTCTTGACCTTGTCCTTGCTGATCTCGGAGACATGGACCAGACCTTCGATGCCTTCCTCGAGCTTGACGAAGATACCGAAATCGGTGACGTTGGTGATGACGCCTTCAACCACCGTGCCTGCCGGGTAGTTGTTGTAGGCGGCCTGCCACGGATCCGGCACCATCTGCTTGATCCCCAGCGAAAACCGCTCGTTTTCCTTGTCGATCTTCAGGACAACGGCCTGGATGGTCTCGCCCTTGGTGTATTTCTCGGAAGGATGCTTGATCCGCTCGGTCCAGGACAGGTCGGAGACGTGGATCAGGCCGTCAATCCCCTCCTCGATGCCGATGAAAACGCCGAAGTCGGTGATATTTTTGATCTTGCCCTCGATGATCGAGCCGACCGGATAATTCTCGGTCACCAGATCCCACGGGTTCGGCTGCAGCTGCTTCATACCCAGCGAGATGCGTTTGGTCTCGGTCTCGATGTTCAGGACCATGACCTCCACCTCGTCACCGACAGACACCATCTTGGAAGGATGGCGGGGCTTCTTCGACCAGGTCATCTCGGAGACGTGGATCAGGCCCTCGACACCTTCCTCCAGTTCGACGAAGACACCGTAGTCGGTGATTGAGACGACCTTGCCGGTCGTCTTCTGGCCGACCGGATAACGGGAGATGACGGTCTCCCACGGATCCTCGCGCAGCTGCTTGACGCCGAGGGAAACCCGGTCGTGCTCCTTATCGTACTTCAGGACCTTGACCTCGAGTTCCTGGCCCACCTTGTAGAGCTTGGACGGATGGGAGACGCGGCCCCAGGACAGGTCGGTGATATGGCAGAGGCCGTCCATGCCGCCCATGTCGATGAAGAGGCCGTAGTCGGTGATATTGGTGATCGCACCCTTGATGATCTGACCTTCCTGGAGCTTTTCGCGCATCTTCTCGCGCAGCTTGTTGCGCTCTTCCTCGAGGATGGCGCGCCGGGAGATGACGACGTTGTTGCGCTTGCGGTTGAACTTGAGGATCTTGAAATCAAAGCTCTGGCCGATCAGCCCGTCGAGGTCCTTGACCGGACGGAGATCGATCTGCGAATAGGGGAGGAAGGCCGGAACACCGATATCGACCGACATGCCGCCCTTGACCCGGCTCTCCACCTTGCCCTCGATGGTGCCGTCCTCTTCCTGGATCTTGGCAATGTCCTCCCAGACCTTGATGGCAATGGCCTTCTCCCGCGACAGGAGCAGTCCGCCCTCTTCCTTGCGGCGCTCGACGAAGACCTCGAAGGTATCGCCGACCTTGATCTCGCTATCGCTGTCGAGACGGAATTCCGATTTTGGAATCAGACTTTCCGCCTTGTCGCCGACATCAACAAGGTAGAAATCGTCGGTGGTGCCGATAATGGTCCCCAGCGCCACATCGCCAACAGCGATAACCTTGTTGTTTTCTTCCATCTCGAAGAGTTCGGCAAAGCTCAACTCTTCGCTGCCACTGTCCTGGGTTGATTGTTTCAGATCTGTCATGGAGTTCGCTCGTTTCCGGCCACATGGCCATTCGGTTGAATTGACGATGCTTCCAGTTCCGAACCGGAGGCATCAAACAAATAAAGGTCGCACTCCCGGAAGAAGGCAACCTTCACGCAACAGTAAAACATCATTTTATACCATAATCAGCATCAACGGAC
>WBUQ01000030.1 GCA_008933635.1 Desulfobulbaceae bacterium
CCCTTCGGCTGGGCACTCAGCCCCTCCTCCGCCCCCACCTGTGCCATCGGCGCATCGTACAGCGACTTCAGCGACAACGGCTGGGCAGCTTGTCCCGCCGGTCTCAGCAACCGAAACCGGTGAACTCGGCACCGAGGAGATTGCCCGCCGGATGATTCAGGTCATGGCGGCAGCCGCCAACGCCGATGGAATGATGGATGAACGGGAGGAACAGGCAATCCTGGACAGGCTGCGGGGGCTTGATATTTCTCAGGAAGAAAGACTGTATCTACTCGATGAGCTGCATCACCCGAAAGAGGTGGCAGCTCTGGTCGCCGGAATAAGCGACCCGGCGACGGCCAGAGCTATGTACACGCTGGCCTGTGCGACCATTGAGATCGATACCGAGGCTGAACGGGCATGGCTTGATCGCCTGGCAAACGGTCTCGGCTTGAGTCCTGCCGTGCAGAAGTTCATTGAAGAGCAGAACGGTTAAGGCTCCTGCCTGCCGGCCTTACTGGTCACGGCTGGTCTATTTTCTTTTTTTCGGCAGCAGGAAGGAGATGACAAAGCCTGCCGCATAGATGCCGGCGAGGCCGAGGCCAAAGAGCCCCATGGTTCCGAGAAATCCCTGCTGATCTGCAAGCTGGTCAGCAAGGATCAGGATCGATGATCCAACAATCAGTGCGGCGATGATCATCGCGATGCCCATTACCCGGCTGGCCAGATCGATCTTGTCGGCCATGTGTTCAATCCTTCGCATTTCCAGATTGAGGGTGAAGCGGCGATGGCGGACATGGTCGAGAAATCTCTGAACGTCTTTCGGGATGTCCTCAAGGAGCTGAAAATATCCGGCTGCAGTCTTCTCCAGTCGGTCCTTGATGGCATGGATACCGTATCGGTTAACGACGATCTCCTTGATCTGCGGTTCAACATGGCTGAGAACGTCGAATGTCGGATCAAAGTGAGCGGCGACCCCCTCGATCGTGGTCAGGGCCTTGGTCAACAACAGAAGATCGCCGGGGCACTGCAGATGGTAGCTCTGCAGCATATCGAAAAATTCTGTCAGCAGTGTGCTGATATCGATATGCTGCAGATCGGCGTTCTGGAAATGACTGATCAGGTGCTGCAGGTCGGCTCGGAAATCGCGGCGGTCGGTCTTTGCCGGATCGGTGTCGGTCAGTTCGACTACAACCCGGCATAGTCTTTCAATATCGCCCCGGATGACCCCGGCTACAAGATCGATGAGCTGTTCGGTAGTTTTGCGGTCCAGTTGCCCGGTCATGCCGCAGTCGATAAAACAGATGGAACCGTCCGGCTGGAGAAAAATATTACCGGGATGGGGATCCGCGTGGAAAAACCCGAAGCGGAGGCATTGCTTGAAAACCGCGTCTGTGCCCTTGGCAACGATCGCTCGGCGCTCTTGTGCGGTGAGGCTGTCGGGTGAGATGGTCGAGAGAAGCCGACCGTGTATCTCCTCCAATGTGAGAACATTGCGGGTCGTTGCGGTCCAATGGACTTTCGGGAAGTGGATATTGGGGTCATCCTCGAAGTAGCGTCTGAGCCGGTCTGTCGACTGGCCTTCATAGATCAGGTTGATCTCCTTGGAAAGTTCCCGTGAGAACTCCTTGACCACCGCAACCGGGCTGTAGCCAAGATTGGAGAAATACTGTTCAACAATCTGTGAAAGACTTTCGAGCAGGGCCATGTCTTCTTCTACGAGCTGTCTGCTGCCTGGTCGAAGAACCTTGATGACCACGTGTTGTCCATCCTGAAGGGTGGCCCGATGGACCTGAGCCATCGAAGCGGCCGCCAGTGCATTCTCTTCAATCGACGAAAACAACAGATCCAGCCGGCCAGGGAAATCGATGCTCAACACGTCGTAGATCTCACTGAAAGGGACGGGTGTGCAGCGATCCTGCAATTTCTTCAGTTCTTCAGCCCATTCGGCAGGGATCAGGTCGGGCCGGGTTGAGAGGATCTGGCCGCATTTGATGAAGGTTGGGCCTAGTTCTTCGAGAACCTTACGGAATCGCACCGGTCGTGGGACGCTGCTGGCCGACCTGTATTCCGGGCTTTCCTCTTCACGGTCGAGCAGGCGATGGATTCCGGTGTCGACCAGAACCTGCCGGAAGCCATAAGCTGAAAGCACCTTGATGATTTCTGCCAGCCGCTTGGTGCTGCGGATGGTTCGGGTGATGCTGGTTATTTTCATGGAGAAGTGAGAATATCGATAACCGCGCCATCACGCTGGCGACTATCGATAAGTTCAAGATACCAGGAATAGATATCCTCCAGTTCCCCGGGAAGACTATTCTCCTTCCAGTTCTGCAGAACATCAGGCAGGAGATCGTGCAATATGGCCCTGACTTCTTCACTGGTCAGTTTCTCCGGGCGGCAGTGGATAAGGGAGAGAATATCTGCCAACTGAACGATGAGCGGGTATACGGGCTGGTTGGGAGCTGCCTGTGGCTGATGGTGATAGCCGATGGCGACGACCAGTGATTCGGGGAAATGCCAGCGCTTCAGCAGACGCATGCCGATCTGGTCGTGTGTGATGGCGAAGGTTTCTTTTTCTCTGGAAGTGCTGCCGAATGCCCCTGGTTCCGCAGGTTCGAGAAAGGAGGCATAGTCCTGGGGGGTGGCTGAGAGCATGGCCAGCTTGCCTATATCGTGGATGAGGCCGGCGACGAACAATTCGCTTTTTGGCTGGCCAAGATGACTGGCAATGATCTTGGCGGCGAGGCCGCAGGTGAAGGAGTGCTCCCAGAATATCTTAATGTTATTTCGATTATCCCTGTTCAGCTTTTGAAAAGAAGAGAAAACCGCCTTGCCGATAACCACATCGCGAATCTCGTCGAATCCGAGAACGACGACGGCCTTTTCAATGGTGCTCACCGAGTTGGGAATACCGAAGAAGGCTGAATTGGCGATCTTGAGAATCGTTGCACACATCGACTGATCGGGCAGGATGGCCTTCATCAGATCATGGGCGGAACTTTCAGGGTTGCTGGTAACGGCGATGACCTTGTTGACTGTTGCCGGCAGCGCCGGAAATGAGTCAACCAGCCTGAGCAGTGTTTCGGTATGAAAGTTTGTCATGGTCCGAGATCGGGGTTTTTGCTGATCAGGTCAGCTCGGATGCTTTCAATGAAATCTGCGTCGATTTCGAGCAGATTGTTTTCTTGGACGATTTCGATGGTCTTCAGAACAAGAAAGGGGTCAAACTGCCCTCCTGCCTCTGTAGACAGTTCCTTGAGAATGGCCTTGGGTTCGAGTCTGGAACGGTAAGGGCGGTCGCAGCTCATCGCCGCGAGGGCGTCGACAATTGTGAATATCCTGGCGCCGAGAGGAATTTCATCGCCCTTCAGTCCCTCCGGGAACCCGCTGCCATCGTAATGCTCGCCGTGATACAGCAGTATGGACCGCTCATTGGCAAAATAGTCAAATACATCGGTTATCTCGGCGAGTTTGTAGGGGAAATCGTTCATTTTTTTTCTTTCGTCCGTCGAAAACCGATCCTGTTTGCTGATGAGATCGTTGTGCAGAAGGAAACGGATACTTGTATTCAGGACAATGGCGTTCTGGAAGGTTCGTATCAGGGTCGCAGGCAAGCCGAGTTTGTCGCCGAGCAGCGATACATAATACGAGACATTCTGAATATGGTTCTGGTGTTCTGTCCCTGCCATGTCCTTCGCCAGCAGCTGGAGTGAAGCGATGGCGGAGTTTCTGGTCTTGTCGAGTATCCTTGAGATCGTCACCTTGAGCGAGGCCAGGTTTTTTTCGGCCGAAAACCGGTTGGCTTCCAAGGGCGTGAACTGACAGACCCGGTTCCGTCCTTCCGCTTTGGCCATGAACATCGCCGTTTCAGCCATGGTGACAAATTCATCGGGGGTGTCAGGCTGGTTTCGATTGCTGGAGGCGATGCCAATCGAGACGGTAATGTGTTTTTTTACCCTGCCGTTGTCGAAAATCTTGGACGCACAGGCGATACGCAGTTTTTCGGCGGTATCATGTGCCTGCTGGACGTCAGCCCCAGGCATCAGGACAACAAAATCCTCGCCGGAGAACCGAAAGCAGGTGTCCTCCTCCCGGGTTGTCCTGGTCAGCCGGGCGGACATCTCGTTGAGGACGAAATCGCCGAAACTGTGTCCGTAATTTTTATTCAGCTCCCGGAAATAATCGATATCGAGGATCAGCAGGGACAGATCTCTGCCGGTATCTCTTGCCTTGGCCAACTCATCATCGAGGATTTTTGCCAGGTGTCTCCTGTTGTACAATCCGGTCAGTCCATCCCGGGAAGCGAGCCGGTCGAGAAAATGGTTATGGGTCTGGAGATTGCGGTGGTGCTCTTCCCCGAGGTTGCGAAGGTGCTCAAGCATGCGCAGCTTGAAGAAAAAGTAACCGGGGGTGAGGGGAAGCCGGATATAGTCGATGGCCTGGCTGTTCCGAAACCTGAGAAGTTCGTCAAATGAAGCCGTCCCCCTGCCGATGATCAGAATGGGAAGATAGTCCGGGACGATATTGCAGGAGAGCAGATCGATGAGGCCGGGGCTGTCTTCGGTGGTGACGATCAGTGAGATTTCAGGCAGGATTTCGACAGGCAGTGCCTTCTTTGGAAAGTCTGTTCGGCACGTTGTGACATTGGTGTCGCTCAGGAGTTTTTCGATATCGTCGATAGCAGGAACATTAGCTCCTATCAACAGAACCTTCATGGCCGGACGCAGTCGCGCATTGGTTGGAACCCCTGGTGGTGAATGAATCTCAACGGGAATTGGATCGTCTGCTCAAGTATATATTTTTTTTTGAAAAAAATGCAAATCGATTCTATCTCCCCCATTCCGTATTGAGGCTGAGAAATGCAGAGATCCGGGATCAGGTTGACGGGGGGACGATTTTCAGGTGAGCTGGCGGACTTCGTCGCGCAACCGCCATGTCCTTGGAATCTTGTAGGCTTCGTCGATGATATGCATCAGATCGGAGTGGATTTGTTCGAATGGGGGCAGCGGGGTAATGGTAGGCAACAAGTCGCAGGCTGGCAATGGCGGATGCAGGCGCATTTTTTCATCGAGCCCGTGCTGGCCTGCATCGATCGCTCCTGATTCGAGGAATTCGCTGTGGCCTGGGTCGGGATTGTCGAGACGGCGGATAAAGCTCATGATGGTGTCGATATCGTTTTTTCGGTAGAAGAGATTGATCTGTTCCCGAATTGTTTCCTGTTCTTCCGTCAGATCAGAGAGTGTCCGGTGATACTCTTCGATATGAACTGCCAGGGATTTGTAGATATCAAGAAACATATTTCGAAAACGGGACCTTTTGGTCCAGCCCTTGAGTTTTCTGCCACTGAAGATTCGTCTTCGGATTGACGGAGACTGGACGAAATAAGGGTCATAGAAAAACTCCTGGGGAAGGCCGACCAGCCGGATAAACCGGTCGATGATGCCTTTGTCCTGCAGGAGAATGTAAATGCGGATCAGGTCGAAGCCGATGCTGCTCTCAAGTTCGAGTGAAGAGGCGGTAAGCCGTTGTTCGTAGAGCCCTTTGTCATCCTCTATGCGTTTGCGGAAGCCGAAATAGCGATCGGCAATTTCTTTTTTGACTTCAAAGGAAAGTATCTTTGTAATGTCATCCATGTTTTAATATTCGCGCGAGCCGGTTCGGCAGGCGGCAGAAAAATGATGGCAGTCTTCCCGGGCTGCCGGGCTAACGCCCAGTATAGTATTTTGCCGCCAGAGAAGCATTACCCTTTTGGAAGCGGAAGATGAAATATCAGGAATCCAGCGAAGACATCGTCGCCCGGATCAAGGAGCAGGCAGATATCGTCAAGGTTGTGAGCGAGTGTGTCGACTTGAAGAAGAGTGGCACACGATTCCTTGGCCTGTGTCCCTTTCACGGCGAGAAAACACCGTCATTCACCGTCCACCCCGGTCAGCAATTTTTTCATTGCTTCGGCTGTGGGGAATCCGGAGATGTTTTTTCCTTCCTGATGAAATACCACCATCTCGATTTTCCTTCGGCGCTGAAGGAACTCGCCCGTCGGTACCAGATCGAGCTCCCAGACAAGCCGCGCTCCGCGGCTGAAGAGAAGATGATGCGACGGCGTCAGGCAATGTTTGCCGTCAACGAAAAGTGTGCGGGCATTTTCGGCAGATTCCTCGTTGAGGCGCCGGGGGCCGCTGCCGCCCGTGGCTACCTTGAGCGCAGGGGCGTTGGTGAGAGTATTCGGGACCTGTTCCGCATAGGATATGCCCCTTCCACCGAGGTCGCCGGGTGGGAATTTCTGGCCCGGCAGCTCGAACCGGGGGAGAAGCAGGTCGCAGAGGAGCTCGGACTCCTGGTGAGGAAGGATGGCGGTGGCGCGTATGACCGTTTTCGGGACAGAATCGTTTTCCCGATCTTCGATGTACAGGGTCGGGTAGTTGGTTTCGGCGGCAGAATACTCGGCGAAGGACAGCCGAAGTATATGAATTCACCGGAAAGCCCAGTCTTTAATAAAAGCCGGGCTTTGCTGGGACTATTCCAGCAGGCGGACGCGATCCGCCGCTTGCGGCAGGCCATAATCGTCGAAGGCAATTTCGATCTCATTTCGCTGGTGGAGCGTGGCTTCGGCAATGTCGTTGCCCCCCTTGGTACCGCTCTGACGAGAGAACAGTTGCGTCTATTGCATCGTTCTGCCGAGGAAGTGATCCTCCTATTTGATGGAGACACTGCCGGGTTGAAAGCAGCAATGCGTTCTGCCCCCCTTGTCTTTGCAGAACAGATGGTTGGCCGGGTCGCCCTGCTGCCCTCGGGGCATGATCCGGATACCTTTGTCCGCCACGAAGGAGTGGAGGCATTGCAGCGCATCATTTCCCAGGCTCAACCCCTGCCGGAATTCATACTTGAAAGCCTTGTCAGGGAGCATGGTCTGGGTCTTGATGGCAAAATGAAAATCGTACAGGAATTGAGGCCCCTGGTCGAGGCCGCCTCTTCCCCTCTGCAACGGTCTGTTGTCCTGGCGCACTTCAGTGAAAAACTGGGAATTCCAGCCGGACAGATGGAAACTTTCTGGGTGATGCCTGATCGGGAGGGAGTGGATGGGCGGCGGCAAAAGGTGCCGCCCCCTGCTGTCGGGAAGCGCAACCAGAGCAAAGAGATGGCTATGTCGTCAGCGCAATGTCATCTGGTGAGTTTCATGATACTTCATCCCCCTTTTTTCACACGGCTCGCGGATGCCAGCCTTCGTGATTACCTTAGTGGTACGGTGGGGGAGGTCCTGTTCCTCCATATGCAGTCGATACTTGCCGAAAAGGATATCGTAGAGCCAGAGGAACTGCTTTCGCTGCTGCCGGAGGGCGACGAGAGAAATCTTGTTGCAGAAATACTGCTGAAAGCCTCCGGGCAGGCTGCCGGATTGGACGTAACAATTGCTCCCGAAGAAGAGCTGAAGGAGCTGCTGGACTGGCTGAGGCGACAGATTCTGCAGCGCAGGTCATTGGAACTGCAACAGAAAATTATGGATTTTCAGAGTCAGGGCGACACTGCCGGTTTGCACCTTCTGGTCATTGAAAAACAGGAGATTGACCGGCAACTACAGGGGGTTGACGGTTGATCGGCAGGTTCAGGCTGTCCATCCGGGCGATCCTCGGTGGAGATGGTTCGAGAAAAAACTTGACAATTTTCTATATTCCCTTACACATTTTACAATGTGGTTGAATTAAAAGATATTTTTGTTTAAAAATACGATCTCGGGGGAGGCATGCCGCCGGTCAGCAGGACCCGTAATGCCGGTTTTTCATGGTGTGGACAGTGCAGGGAGAAAATGCATGGCATCAGATGAGCGAGTATTTGAGGATGCAGAACCGTTCGATGTGGAGGATGATTTTTTTGCCATGGATGACGAAGATGCATCGATATATGAATTGACGGGAATGTTCAAGGCTGACGATGAGGCGATCCCGGTTGAGCTTCCTGAAGAATTCCCGGAGGAGAGGCAGATAGTCGACGGCGAACATTGCCCCATTGGAGGCCGCAGGAAAGGAGACCGCCGGCGTACTTCGCGCGGTAGCGGCAAGGATGGCGCACATTCCATCGACCCGATGAATATATATCTGCGTGAGATGGGGTCCTTGACTCTCCTCAGCCATGAAGAAGAACTGAAGCTCGCCAAGATGATGGAGGAGGGCAAAAGGAGAATCCAGTGTGCCGCCTTCAAAACTCCACTTGCCATACCGGCGTTACTGGAGATGGCAAAGGATGTTGGCAGAAGCAAGGAGAGGGTCTGCAGTATTGTCACTGGCGTACCGGAAGATCAGCCTGAAGTGGTACTCAGGGAGAGCGCGGCCTTTCTCGCGCAGGTCGACAGGGCAGTTGAACTGGATAACAGGCGGAATGAACTGTTGGTCAGGATGAGGGCTGCCGGTCCAAATGCCTCCGACTTCAATGCCTCGCAGAAGGAGCTGCAGCAGATCGGAGAGGAGATCGCAGGTCTTTTCCAGGACAGAATAGTGTGCTCAGAATGTGTCAACGCTGTTGCGGCAGGCCTCGAAGACCTCTCCAGGCGATTCCGCAAAGTTTTTGTCGAGATGATGACATCCCGGGATATTGGTGCCGTCTCGTCGAAGACCGACCTGAATTCCCATGAAATTGAAAATCTGGTCAATCAGCAGTTGCTTGGTGAATCAGGTATTGATCTGAAGAGTCTGAAACTGATCCTGTATGAGATCGAGGCTGGCCGGGATATGGCCAAGTATGCCAAAGAAGCCCTTGTCAGGGCAAATCTGCGATTGGTGATCTCGGTTTCGAAGAAATTTGCCAATCGCGGGCTGCAATTTTCCGATCTCATCCAGGAAGGCAATATCGGCCTCATGAAGGCGGTCGAAAAATTCGATTATCACCGTGGCTATAAATTCAGCACCTACGCCACGTGGTGGATAAGGCAATCCATCACCCGGGGTATCGCTGATCAGGGGAGGACTATCCGCCTGCCTGTGCATATGATAGAGACGATCAATCGTCTGCTCAGGGTTTCAAAGGATTTTCTTTTGGAAGAGCACCGTGAGCCGACTCCCGAAGAAATGGCCGAGCAGCTTGGCACTGAAGTGTCAAAGGTCAAGTCGGCACTGAAAATTGCCAAGGATGCGATTTCTCTCGACACCCCGGTTGGTGATGACGGTGAAACGTATCTAGGAGATTTTATTGAGGACAGCGAGCGACCGGGTCCGCATGAGGTATCGATGGTGTCGAGTTTGAGAGAATGCCTGAGTCAGGTCATGTCTTCCCTCACGCCGCGTGAAGCCAAAGTCCTCAGGATGCGTTATGGAATCAACGCTGATTGCGACCATACTCTGGAAGAGGTCGGTCGGTGTTTTGCTGTTACCAGGGAGAGGATACGTCAGATAGAAGCACAGGCAATTGCCAAGCTGAAACATCCGTCGAGGATCGAAGAGCTCCGGGTGTTCATGACGGATTGACCGGTTCTCGAGATAACGCTCCAGGGTTTCTCCGATTTCCGACCTCGCTGCAGGCGGCTCAGCCGCAACAGGAGAGTTTATGGTTGTTGACTGGATCAGTCTGAGTCTTGCTCCGGGACTGGGGCTTGCTGGGTTCTGGCGTCTCGTCGAATACTTTGGCAGCCCGGAACGAGTGCTTGCAGCCTCACATTCGGAGAGGCTCAAAGTGCAGGGTATTCAGCCGCGCCAAGTTGCCTATCTTGCGTCACCGAGTGAATTGCGGGAGCGGGCAAAGCGGGAGCTCGATTTTCTCCGGCAGAGAAAATGCCTAGCCCTTGATTACACTGACATATCGTATCCAGAGCTGCTTCGGCAGATCCCTGACCCTCCTCCGGTGCTGTACCTCCGAGGACAAAAGGAGCTCTTGTCGAGCGCCAGCGTCGCCATCGTTGGATCCCGGGCTGCCACCGCCTACGGCCGCAGAACGTGCCGTTCACTCGCAACCGAAATTGCGCCATTTCTGACCATCGTATCAGGGATGGCGCTTGGTATTGATACAGAGGCGCATGCCGGAGCTCTTGCCGTCGGCGGAGGAACCATCGCCGTTCTGGGGACTGGCCTTGATGTTGTATATCCTGAACAGAATCGTCGACTCTTCGAACAGATCGGCGAACGAGGATTACTAATCAGCGAGTATCCTCTGGGGACCAGCCCCGAAGGTTTTCGCTTCCCCGCCAGGAACAGGATCATTGCCGGTCTCTGTCTTGGCGTGCTGGTCGTTGAAGCGGCACGGAAATCCGGGTCACTCATTACCGCCCAGATGGCGCTCGACAATGGTCGGGAGGTTTTTGCGGTCCCCGGACAGATCGATTCATTCAAGAGTGAAGGGACGCATTGGCTGTTGAAGCAGGGGGCGAAACTGGTGCAGTCAGCCCAGGACGTCTTCGACGAGTTGCGGATTGAGAGGCAAGAGAGCGACACGGACCGGGGCAGCGATGAGCAATTCCCTCTTCCCATGGAGCCTGACGCCCTGCAGCTGCTGTCGTACATCGAACCCTATCCCCGAAGCAGAGAGCAAATCGGAGTCGCCGCCGGTCTGCCGCCCGCCAGACTGAGTCAACTCCTGCTTTTGCTCGAGCTTGACGGCCTTGTCGAAATTCTGCCTGGCGATGCTATCCGAAAACTATAGATCGAATTTCCCAGGATACTGGCGGGGAGTATCCTGCCAGGCGTCTTCCAATTTCAAAGAGAGTAGGAGATATTGATGCAACGACGGATACAGATCGCCCCGTCGATCCTGTCAGCTGATTTCACCCGTTTGGGAGACGAAATCAGGGCGGTGGATCGGGCCGGTGCCGACATAATCCACGTAGATGTGATGGATGGTCATTTTGTTCCGAACATCACGCTTGGGCCACTGGTGGTAAAGGCTGCCAGAGCTGCCACGGACAGGGTTTTGGATGTTCATCTGATGATATCCGACCCAGATGCGTATATCGATGCCTTCGCCGAGGCTGGGGCTGATTGGATTACGGTCCACGTTGAAACGGGATACCACTTGCACCGAACGATCTCGCGGATCAAGGATCTTGGCAAGAAAGCGGGGGTGGTGTTGAACCCGGCTACGTCACTGGCGACTCTGGATTATATCCTTGAGGAAGTTGATCTGGTCATGCTGATGTCGGTTAATCCGGGATTTGGCGGACAGTCATTTATTCCTTCCAGTCTGGAAAAGATTCGAACGCTTCGTGCTCGTCTTGATAGTCTCGGCCTTGACGTGGACATCGAGGTTGATGGCGGCATCAGCCTTGCCACCATCCCTCAGGTGGCTGCAGCGGGAGCGTCCATATTTGTAGCTGGATCAGCAGTTTTCGGCAGCAGCGATTATGCCTCTACCATTGCACAGTTGAGACGACTGGCGGTCTCATGCTGAGATACTGCTTCAGAATATGAATTCGGTTTGAGAGGGGTGGCCATGGGGAATGGAAAATCTGGCATTTTCGATACGGAAGCGGGCAGATGTTTGCAGCAGCTTGCCCGCCAACCCTATGACCTCACAGCACCGGAATCCCTGACGTCAGGCGGTCGACTCGAAAAGTATGTCTGCCGATCGGACAGCCTCCGGCTGTTGTATTCGACACAGCGCGTGACGGATCAGGTGATCGACGCTCTGCAGGAATTGGCTGATGAATGCTGTCTGGTTGAACAGTTTCGGCAGATGCGGAGGGGGGCGGTGCTGAATCGTATCGATGGCTGGCCGAGCGAAAACAGGCAGGTTTTGCATACTTCATGTCGGGATATTTTTTCTTCATCACCGGCGGAACCTTCTGCGGCAGCTCAGGCGAAGGACAACCTGTCGCAGTTGAAAGACTTTTTGGGAGATTTGGAAACAGGCCGTATCAGTAATGCCCTGGGCGAGAAGTTCGATACATTGATCCATGTCGGCATAGGCGGATCTGATCTCGGGCCACGGGCAATATACGAAAGCCTTCGGGCTTTCGGCAGATCTGACAGGAAGGTTTACTTCATTTCGAATGTGGATCCGGATGATGCCGCCGCCGTGCTTGAGCAGGTCAATCTTGCCACGTCGCTTGTCGTTATCGTGTCCAAAAGTGGTACCACAATGGAAACCCTAGCCAACGAGCAGATTGTTCGTGAGGTGTTGCGCAGAGCAGATCTCGACCCACGGAATCATTGTGTCGCGATAACCGGCGAAGGGAGTCCGATGGACAACCTTGCCTGTTATCTTCGTTCGTTTCATATGTATGATTTCATTGGCGGCCGGTTCAGTATTACCTCCATGGTCGGGATGGTTACTCTGGGTTTCGCTCTTGGCTATGAAAAGATTTTAGACTTCCTGCAAGGAGCAGCCGAAATCGATCTCCTTGCCGAAGAGCCGGATATCCGCAGCAATCTTCCTCTGCTGCTGGCTATGCTGGGGGTATGGAACCATACTTTTCTGGGTTACCCGACCCTGGCGGTCCTTCCGTATTGCCAAGCCCTGCATCGATTCCCTGCGCACCTGCAGCAATGTGACATGGAAAGCAATGGAAAATCAATAGATCGACTTGGGCGGAAGCTGACCCATCAATCAGGCCCAATACTCTGGGGTGAGCCTGGAACTAATGGACAGCACGCCTTTTTTCAGCTGCTGCACCAGGGGACGGAGATTGTTCCAGTGGAGTTCATCGGATTTCTCCAAAGCCAGCGAGGAATTGATGTCGAAGTGTCGGGAACACTGTCGCAGCAGAAGCTGGTTGCCAATCTCCTTGCGCAGTCTGTTGCCCTCGCTACAGGAAAGCAGGATGAAAATCCGAACCGGCGGTTCCCTGGTAACCGGCCTTCGTTGCTGCTTATCGCAGAGAGGCTGACACCAGCAGTTATGGGTGCATTGCTTGCAGTGTATGAAGCGAAGATTGTTTTTCAAGGATTTACATGGAATATCAATTCGTTTGATCAAGAGGGAGTGCAGTTGGGCAAAGTGCTGGCAACGCGTTTTCTAATATGTATGACAGAGGGACAAAAACGCCATGACAGCCTTGAATCCAAGCTTCTCCAGATCGTCCTCGAAAAGGGGTGTTAAGCCTTCCAATTTGCTGAATGGTTGTTCATTCTGGGCGTGTTCAGCCGAGTAATTTTTATTGACAAATGACATGTACAGCGATATTGTCGACGGTTAACTGATTGGTTAAAAGCTAAGTTTTCCCTGTCTTCCCGCGGCTTGAAACAGTGCGATGGCAGGCCGGGTGATGAGGATTTGCATCATGTGTTCTCATCGCCGGTCAACGAAAACTGCTGATAGGTTTTAGAGGTCAACATGGTAGTATTCAAACAGAAATTCAAAGGAGGAATTCATGGCAAAGCATGAGACGCCCTTGTTGGATCAACTGGAGTCTGGCCCTTGGCCAAGCTTCGTTACCGACATCAAGCGGCAGGCCGAGACCAAGCCGGAGTGCTGGGACATTCTTGGTCAGCTCGAGTTGTCGTACAAAGACAGAATTACCCACTGGAAGCATGGTGGAATCGTCGGCGTTTTTGGTTACGGCGGCGGTATCGTAGGACGGTACTCGGATGTTCCCAAGCAGTTCCCAGGGGTTGAGCATTTTCATACAGTGCGTGTCGCCCAGCCGGCATCGAAATACTATTCGACCAAGAATCTCCGTCAGTTGATGGATCTGTGGGAGAAGCACGGGTCTGCAGTCACCAACTTCCATGGTTCTACCGGTGACATTATCCTTCTCGGTACCCGTACCGAGAACCTTGAGCCTTTCTTCTGGGATCTGACTCATGACATGGGACAGGATCTTGGTGGCTCTGGTTCAAATCTCCGCACCCCGGCCAACTGTATTGGTCAGTCCCGTTGCGAATGGTCGTGTTATGACACCGAGGAATGCTGTCACCAGTTGACAATGCGCTATCAGGATGAGATCCATCGCCCTGCTTTCCCGTATAAGTTCAAATTCAAATTCTCCGGTTGCCCGAACGACTGCGTAGCTGCCATCGCTCGCTCAGATATTGCGGTAATCGGTACCTGGCGCGACAATATCCGCATCGACCAGGCCGCCGTCAAAGAATATATTGCAGGGAATTATCCGTCCAATGGTGGTGCTCACAGTGGACGTAACTGGGGAAAATTTGACATCCAGAAAGAAGTTGTCGACCTCTGCCCGACTCAGTGCATGTGGATGGAAGGCGGTGAGTTGAAGATCGACGATAAGGAATGTACCCGTTGCATGCACTGCATCAACGTAATGCCACGGGCTCTCCGTCCTGGTCTTGATACCGGCGCCTCTGTCTGTGTTGGAGCCAAGGCACCTATTCTGGATGGCGCTCAGTTCGCAACTCTTATCCTGCCGTTCATAAAAGTATCTGCAGAGAATGAATTCGAAGAATTGACCGAGTTTATTGAGAAGGTGTGGGATTGGTGGATGGAAGTCGGCAAAAACCGCGAGCGTGTTGGTGAGACCATGCAGCGTGTTGGTCTGCCGACCTTCCTCAGCGTTATGGGAGTTGAGCCGATACCGCAGCATGTCAAGGAACCGCGGTCGAACCCATATGTTTTCTGGAAGGACGAAGAGGTTCCTGGTGGTTTTGAGCGTGATGTCGAGGAATTCCGTCGCCGTCATGCTGCATAATGCGGATAGATCTGATACTTGTAACTAATTATTAATATAAGGAGACTTACCATGGGTTATAATCCCGATAAACCAATGGACGGTCGTATTTCCGATCTCGGCCCTCCCTACTATGAGCAATTCTTTCCACCTGTCATCAAAGAGAACAAAGGCAAATGGATGTGGCATGAAATCCTGCAGCCTGGTGTATTGATGCACAAGTCTGAGACCGGAGCCGAGGTCTACACCGTTCGCGTCGGTTGCGCTCGCCTTATCACGTGTGAGTTTGTACGAGAGATTTGTGACATCGCAGACAAGCATTGTGATGGTTTCTTGCGTTTCACCACTCGGAATAATATCGAGTTCATGGTTGATTCGAAAGCAAAGGTCCAGCCTCTGCTTGATGACCTCGCAAGCCGCGGCAACAAATTTCCGGTAGGTGGTACTGGTGCCGGCGTGACGAATATCGTCCACACTCAAGGGTGGGTACATTGCCATACTCCGGCTACTGATGCCTCAGGCGTTGTCAAAGCTGTCATGGATGAACTGTTCGATTATTTCACCTCCATGACTCTTCCCGCACAATGTCGTATCGCGCTGGCCTGTTGCCTGAATATGTGTGGTGCAGTACATGCATCGGACATCGCTATTCTTGGTATACACCGTAAACCGCCAATGATCGATCATAGCAGGATCACTGGTGTTTGTGAGTTACCACTAGCAATCGCCTCTTGTCCTCTTGGGGCTGTTAAGCCTGCCAAGGCCGTTGTTGATGGAAAGGAAATCAAATCAGTACAGGTAAACGTCGAGCGGTGTATGTTCTGCGGTAACTGCTACACAATGTGCCCTGCAATGCCGCTGGCAGATCCTGAAGGCGACGGTATTGCTATTCTTGTTGGTGGCAAGGTTTCCAACTCTCGGAGTATGCCCAAGTTTTCTAAACTGGTCATCCCATTCCTGCCGAATACCACTCCTCGGTGGCCTGAAACAGTCGAGGCCATCAAGAAGATTCTGGAAGCATATGCTAATGGCGCCAACAAATATGAGCGTCTGGGCGAGTGGGCAGAGAGGATCGGATGGGAAAAATTCTTCGAGGTGTGCGATATTCCGTTCACTGACAAGAGTATCGACGATTATCGCCTGGCATATGATACCTGGCGTACAAGCACTCAGTTCAAGTACACCAACCATATTAAGTAGTGTGATGTAGAAAGGGTCTGACCACTGAAAAGCTGGTCAGACCTACTGGTGCTTTTTGAAGTACCCTAAAATAGGAGATTTGCCATGGCCCTTAGTAAAGAAGAACTGAAAGCTGCAATTTTGGAGAAATGTGAAAAATCTCCTAAGCCTCAGCTGTACGTAAAGGACTTCTACGCTTGTGATCCTGAGGCCAAGCCAAGAGATGTAAAGAATCTTGCCAATGACTTGGTCAAAGAAGGGAAGCTGATGTTCTGGTCATCTGGCTCCACAACGATGTACGCGTTGAAGAGTCGCATCAAAAATGAGGAAGGAGAGGGCGGTATTTAATTCCTTTCAAATACAGTCCTTCCGTATTTTCAGAATGGGTATTGAGATGTTTCTCAATACCCATTTTTTATTTACCTGAATATTTTTAAAGAAATGTGGGTAAAACGCATCACTTAGTTTCAGGATGTGATGAATCATTGAATTGCATTATTAATTTTCCTTTGTTTCATGCGAAATACTATTTGACTCCAAATAGTGCAACTGACTAAGATTACAACAAGATAATATCGAATTTGGGAGTGTGCGGAACTTCTGCATGCCAAGAAGCTTTCAAATATTTGATGGAACATGTTGTAGGATGCTACCCATCCCCGCGCGGGGGATGGGTGGATGATGGCGAAGAGGCTGTGTGGCGAAACGTAGAAACTGTTCCTCAATGGTTGAAAGAGTGGAACCAATTCTGTGAGGGGTGGCAGGGTGTATCTGCAGCGTTGTTGCAAGCTGCTTTTCAGCTGTTTGGGAGCAGCCACGCTGTTGGTTTCATGGACTGGTTAAGCATTGACTGTCTATAAAAATAGACTCCACTAATCAGAGTATCAGTATCGGTAATATTCGGGTTTGTACGGGCCATCCACCTCAACCCCAATGTACTTGGCTTGTTCTTTGGTGAGGCGGGTTAATTGAACGCCAATCTTCTTCAGATGCATGGAAGCAACCATTTCATCCAGTTTTTTAGGCAGAAAGTAAACCTTGTTTTCATACTTTTCAGAGTTGTTCCACAGTTCTATTTGCGCTAGTACCTGATTCGAAAAGGAATTGCTCATTACAAAACTAGGATGACCAGTAGCGCATCCGAGGTTAACGAGTCGTCCCTCGGCAAGGATGATAACGCGTTTCCCGTCGGGAAAAATAACATGGTCAACCTGCGGTTTGATATTTTCCCAAGGCAGGTCTCGGATACTGGCAATATCGATCTCTGAGTCGAAGTGGCCTATATTGCAGACTATGGACTGATTTGGCATCTTCTCCATGTGGGCACGGGTAATAACTTTCAGATTCCCTGTGCAGGTAACGAAGATATTGCCATAGGCACAGGCATCATCCATCGTTACAACTTTGTATCCTTCCATGGCAGCCTGGAGGGCGCAGATAGGGTCGATTTCGGTGACGAACACTGTCGCACCCATTCCCCTCAATGCTTGAGCGCATCCTTTACCAACGTCTCCATAACCAACTACAACAGCGTTTTTTCCGGCAATCATTACGTCTGTTGCGCGTTTGATGCCATCAATCAATGACTCCCGGCAGCCGTAGAGGTTGTCGAATTTAGACTTGGTTACAGAGTCGTTAACGTTGATGGCAGGACATTTCAATGTGCCGTTTGTTGCCATTTCATTTAGTCTGTGAACACCTGTTGTCGTTTCTTCGCTTATGCCGCGTACGTGAACAATCTCTTCGCAATACTTCTGGTGCATGACCAGAGTAAGGTCACCGCCATCATCAAGAATCATGTTCGGCCGCCATCCATCGGGGCCAAAAATCGTCTGATCTATACACCACCAGAATTCTTCTTCTGTCTCACCTTTCCATGCGAAAGTTGGAATCCCTTCAGCGGCGACTGCAGCGGCTGCATGATCCTGGGTTGAAAAAATATTGCAGCTCGACCACCGTAGCTCTGCGCCCAGGGATTTGAGTGTCTCCATGAGAACTGCCGTTTGGATTGTCATATGCAGGCAGCCGGCAATGCGGGCTCCCTTGAGAGGTTGCCTGCTTGAATATTCCTCACGAATTGCCATGAGACCTGGCATTTCGGTTTCTGCAATAGCGATCTCTTTGCGTCCCCATTCAGCCAGGGAAATATCTGCAACCTTGTAATCATTAAAGCTCTTATTCATCGATTAACCTCAACTTAGCGGAGTAGTATAGTGTTAGTTATTTTTGATTTTGGCTGCCTCACGAAGGATTTCGGCTTTGTCCGTACGCTCCCAGGTGAAGTTCAGGCCCTCGCGACCAAAATGACCATACGCAGCAGTCTGACGATAAATTGGACGGAGAAGATCTAACTGTTGAATGATGGCCTTGGGTCGAAGGTCAAAGACTTCGAGGATTAATTCACGGATATGGTCATCAGAGATTTTGCCAGTCCCGAAACTGTTGACATTGACCGATACCGGCTTTGAAATGCCAATGGCATAGGCGATCTGCACTTCGAGTTCGGAAGCGATTCCGGCTGCAACAATATTTTTTGCTACGTACCTCCCCATGTAGGATGAGGAGCGATCGACTTTCGATGGATCCTTCCCGGAAAACGCTCCTCCACCATGCGAACCTTTGCCCCCATATGTATCGACAATAATTTTGCGGCCGGTTACACCGCAGTCGCCGACGGGTCCGCCAATCACAAATCGTCCTGTCGGGTTGATAAAGAACTTAGTTGCGCCGTCAAGCATATTCTGTGGAAGAACAGGTTTGACTATCTCTTCCATAACAGCTTCGCGCAGGTCTGAATAGCTGATCGATTCGTCATGTTGGGTTGACAAAACAACGGCCTCGATCCGTTTGGGGGAACCATCGACATATTCTATGGTGACCTGGCTTTTTGCGTCAGGCCTGAGCCAGGGGAGTCGACCAGATTTCCGGATATCTGACTGGCGCTTCATGAGGCGATGGGCATAAAAAATTGGCATTGGCATTAAAACATCAGTTTCATCGCATGCATAACCGAACATGAGACCTTGGTCGCCTGCTCCCTGGTCCAAATCCAGGCCTTTACCTTCATCGACGCCTTGTGCGATATCTGAGGATTGCTTGTCTATCGATGTAATAACTGCACATGATTGCCAGTCAAATCCCATGTCAGAGGAATTGTAGCCGATCTCCCGAATGGTTTGTCGCACGACATCGGGCATATCAACCCAGGCAGAGGTGGTAATCTCTCCGGCAATGATTGCCATGCCTGTTGTGACAAGGGTCTCGCAAGCTACTCGAGCTTTCGGATCTTGTGTAAGTATGGAATCGAGAATTGCGTCTGAGATCTGGTCGGCTACTTTATCCGGATGCCCTTCCGAAACTGATTCAGATGTAAAAATGTAATTGGACATGAGAGACTCCGATTGAAGAGATGTTAAAGAACCGCAATCGCCTGGGGCGATAGTATCGCGATACGATTGGATACATTGCAAGGGAACTGACGGCAGTGTAAATCAAACATGAAATCTTAAACCAAATTTCAAAGAATTGCTTGGCAAAAGAGCAAGGACATCTCTTTGCTGTAATAGATGTTATCGATCATATCTATGATAGGGAAAGCTGGCAGGGGATTGTTGCAAAAGGACAAGGCAAGAGGGTTTTTCGTAACTTGAACAATCGGAAGAACAATGTAGAATAGAGCTCCTTGCAAAATATGCCGCATCCATTTTTCTGACAGGAATTTCTTGTATCAAATTATTCATTGTTTCATGAGGTTAAGCTTAATAATGTCGATTGAAGAAGCGCGGAATGTATTCGCTATTGAAGAGATGGGACTTGCTGCTGTGCGGGAGAGACTAGGCACGGAGTTTTTGCAGGCTGTTGAGTTGATAATGGACTGTCCGACAAGACTGGTTATTACCGGGATTGGCAAGTCTGGGCTTGTCGGGCAGAAAATTGCCGCGACACTTAACAGCACAGGCACCCCATCATTTTTCCTTCACCCTGTCGAGGCGATGCATGGCGACTTAGGGATGGTCACTCCAACGGATGTTATTCTCGCCATCTCGTATTCGGGAGAGACAATCGAGCTGAACGCTCTTCTTGCCAGCCTTAAAAGTCGCGGAAACAAAATAATCGCTATGACAGGAGGACAAAACTCCTCTCTCGCTTTAGCTGCCAACGTTGTATTGAATATATCTGTACCGCAGGAAGCTTGTCCGCTTGGACTGGCTCCAACTGCAAGTACGACTGCAACACTGGCGATGGGAGATGCCCTATCCGTAGTACTCCTGAACAGAAAAAAATTTAAAGTTGAGGATTTCCGATTCAACCACCCGGGTGGAAGTCTGGGCGAGCGCTTGAAGGTACGAGTGGAGGAGGTCATGCTGACCGGTGAGAGCATACCAGTTATAAACCAGCACTCACAGGCTTCGGAAGCAATTCGGGTCCTGAACGAAAAAAACCTTGGGGCGATTCTCGTTGCTGATCAGTCAGGGCAGGTCGTTGGGATCGTAACAGACGGGGATGTCAGGAGGCATGTCTTGAAAGGTACTCGGTTCGCGAGCACTGCTGTCGCGGACCTGATGACTGAAAACCCGATTCACATCGACCCGGATATGCTGGCTGCTGACGCCCTGAGCATAATGCAGCGTTATGAGATCACAGTCCTTCCGATAGTAGACGCCACAGGCAAAATGCTTGGAATCCTCCATCTGCACAATTTGTTAGGGAAAGGGGAGTTTCGGTTCCTGCTCTAGGGTGGCCTGGATATTTACTGCGATGATGAATTTACTTGTCTGTACTGCTGTAGAATGACCAAGTCCCTGTCGTTGTGGAAAAACTATAAAACATGACCAGTGTGAACGGTTTTCCTCTCCCATTTTCAATGCACTGCATTCTGAACAACAGTTTGTCACCATCTTTCTTAACAAAAGTGATGACAGGTGATGACAAGCTGTCATGCGAGGAAACTGGATAATTTTGCGCAAAGAGATCCTGGTAATGTTGCTCCAGATAAGCGATCTTTTCACTGATTTCTTTTTCGTTTTCAACACTTGACAAGGTTTCGCTGGCCTTCTTTCGAAATTCTGCGATTTCCTTTTCCTGCTTCAGCGGGCTGTTGTCAATGGCCTTGATGATCTGTTGCAGTTGCTTTACCGCTTCGCCGTAATTTTTTTCTGAAATATATTGATCCGCTTCCTGCTGATCCCTGATAATCGATGCCTGCAACATGATTCTGGAAAGTTTCTGCAGGTTCATGTCCGTATCGACTTTATTGAGCAGTCCTGGATTGTCCATTAGGATCTTGCTGGCATTTGCATATTTTCTGATGGCTTCATTCCAATCGCTGTTTGCAAAAGCTGTTTTTCCTTCATTGATTGTTGAATATAATCCGGCTCTGGCTGCGTCAGCCTGGATTGATGTCAGAGCTGTGCTCTCTTGCTGATCCAGCTTCGTCCCGAGCTGAATGGCCTTTTGAAACAAATCGAATGCTTCAGTCCATTTGGAAGCTGCGAACATCTCTTCGCCTTGTTGTTTAAGGAGAAGAAAGGTGCATTTGTCTATGTTGCTCTGCAGAGAAGATTGATACGTCTTTTGCTCTTCAGGTGGAAAAGATCTGATTCCGGAAAGAGCTTGCTGAAAATGCTCGCGTGCTTGTTGCCATTTTCCCTTTTCCATCGCTGTATTTCCTTCCTGGATGGAGAGGTTTGCCTGGGCCCGTTTGATCTTTCTGGAGAGGTCCTCCTGTATGGAGGGATCGATTTTAGGATCCTCCTGAATCGCTTTCATGACGAGATTATATGTTTCGACAGCATTCTTCCAATCTGCTGACGCTGCTAGCTTGTCTCCCTCTTGGATAAGTTTCTGGGAATTCCTTAATGATTCTGCCACGGATATAGGAATGTATGAGCCATTTACAAGGACATTGCCGGCGAGACCCTGCCGCATCTCCTCGGAGTTGATCAAGGCGTCAAGCTTGCCGAGCAGTTCTGTACTTTCCTGCTGTCTGATGAATGTTACTTCCTTGGCAAGGGTGATTGCAGCTCCACAGGATTGTGATGCCTCCTTGAACTTCGCTGCCCGCATTTGATCGGTGCAATCGTTATACAGTTGTTCAGCACGCTTATATTGGTTGCTGTTGGCAAAATAAATATATGCAATTGGGGCAATGATAGCAGTAAGGCCAATCAAGATGGCTATAGGTACAATGTTGATTTGTTTTTTGTGCTTGCCATTGTACATGGTCACCTTGGTTTCGGCCGGTGACGAGGGGGTAGGCTGGGAACGTTCAGTTCTTTTGCCGTTTTTGGTCTGCTGTTTGCTCTCTTTTTGAGACTGATCGTCTCCCTGGACCCAATCTCCAAGAAGATCCTTGGCCTGCTCTGTACGACGGATGTCCTCCTGAATCTTTGGATAATCGCTCACCAACTCTTCGACAGCTCTGTATTTCTCGAGTGCTTTAGCAGGAAGTCCACGATGCTCGAGTTCTTCACCCTCGTTATAGATTGCCCTGGCATCTTTGATAGAATTTTTGATCAAGTCAGCGAGTTCACTTTTACCTTCGAAGACTGCATTATCAGAGAGGTTTTTCAGCAGATCTCGTAGATGGAAAAAGCGCTTTTGTCTTGAGAGCAACCAGATTTTTTCACTGTCGAATTCCGCCGATTCGTTAACCTGAGGACCTGTCTGTGGAACTGATGGAGTCTCTGGTTCTTTTTCATGATCAATACCAAGAAGATTGAAATCCGAAGTAAAATCATCGTCTTCAAGTGTGTCAATCTCAATAGACTCGGTTAGGTTGTCAGCCTTGGGCGAAATGATTGGATTAGCCTCAGGTAGACCTTCGATCTTGGCGAAAGGTAGCTTGTCGGCGTTTTCCCGATACCATAGGGCGGCTTGCTCGTTGAACGTGTTTTCCTTGGAGTAGAGCTCTCCTGAAATCATTTTCCCTATGAAAAGTATCAGTTCAGAAATGGACCGATCATGTTGCCAGAAATCCCCAAGACATATGGCCGCTGGATCGAAATCGGGGTGAAAGATAGGGGTTTTTGGCTTACAGCTTGGGGGAAAATGGGGGAATCCGAATGGAATAGTTATTGAGACGATATGATTTGAAGAGTGTTGTATGCGCCCACTATCATCTTTATATATTCCCTGGATGGCATAGCTTGCCTCGTACTGCTCGGGTGGATTGCCCTTTGTTGGTTTTACCGATATATTCGGATGATTACTAAATACATTTTTTATTTCTTCAGATATTGCAGCTAATTGCTGTGTGTCGGCAACCATGGGGTCCTTTCCTGAGAAGAATTGAATGTGACCAGACAATTTTACAGCTTAGTATATCAGCTAATTTGAGCAACTCAAAAAAAAAGCGTGCCTGAGCAGGGTGATAAATACACCTATGGTATATATGTGCCGAATCGTAGAAACAGGGTATTATCATTCGGGAGCGGTTGTATGAAAATCCAGGGAACAAATGCGGTCAAGGTCCTTTTTTCCTGCCAGTACATGATGAAGCAATGATAGTTTTTGAAATTGTCGAACAGAGCAATTGCCCTCTCTATAAGGTTGGAGAGTGCTTTACGCTGACAGAACGGGCTGTTCGCTGCCCGCCAAAGAAGGAAGCCTGCTTAATACTTGTGCGAGAGATGACGGAACTTCTGTTTGAGTTCCTGCAGCGGAAATCAACAGATCCATCTGATATTACAGTCAGTATTTACACATGCAGTGGATGTTCCGGTTTGATCAAATTCCGCCAGCGGACTCAGATTCCTGACGCCAAGAAGAAATCGGGTTTAATCAGGGGAGAGGTGGTTGACAAGCGCATGAGGAGCTTGATTGAAAACAGTGAATTTTTCCGTGCACTGCCGAAAGAGAGTGCGGAAATTTTCATTGCTTCCTGTAAGGAATTGGATCTTGATCCAAAGGGTGTCCTCATACACAAAGGTGAGTATAATCAAAACTTATATCTTATTCTCGAAGGAATTCTGACGGTTGAAAATGACAATGTAATTGTCGCCGAATGTGGGAGAGGAGATCTCTGTGGTGAAATGAGCTATCTCGGCACTGGCATTGCGACCTCAACTGTCCGGGCGATGACGAAAGTAAAAGTGCTGGCGATCAGCGGAGAAGAATTCGATAACCTGTTTGGCGAGAATGCCGCTGTTCAGAGTTATATGGCTAAATTGCTCGCCTCACGCTTGCAAAGGGCAAATATTGCGAGGTCTCAGGACTTTGCTTCCACAATGAGCGGGCAACTTGGCGAAATTGGTCCGGCTGAATTATTTCAGATTTTCCACATGCATCAGAAGACAGGTGTCCTCCTGTTCCAACTCCATAAAGGCGAGGCTCGCGTCTCGTTTCGCGAAGGATGCATTATAAATGCGAGCTATGGAGCGCTTGGCAATCAGGACGCCATCTTCTCCATCCTGGCGGAGAAAAAAGGCCAGTATCGATTTACAGTCGGCTTGACTCCTCAGGAGATGAAAGCGGCGGAAATCGGTGATTTCATGATGCTGCTAATGGAAGGGGTGAAGCGTATCGATGAGGAAATCTCCGATGACTAGGTTTTCTTCTTAACAGGATGAAGCCGCCAACGGTGGAAGTGCAAGTATTTCAAGGAAACCATTGACATGGTAATCGGCAGCCAGGGTTGGATTCTTGAAGGCAATAAAGGGTACGGAACACGAATTGGCATGTTCCTGGTCTATGATCGAATCCCCGATATAGAGACTCTCATCTGGTCCACAGTGATAGTAGGAAAGGATTTCTTCGAGGGCATCAGGTGCAGGTTTCGGACGTTTGGCGTTCTGAGCGGTCATAACCTTGCCGAAATAATGCCGCAATTGGAATCGTTCAAGCAGAGGCTCCATCGTGTTGGTGCGGTTGGTTGAAATCGCCAGGTGGAAGCGAGGAAAAACGGCGTCAAGAAAAGGCAGCAAATCCTCCTCCATTTTCAGGAGGCGTAAAAAAGGTGTGTAATCGCTGGTGAGCCTGAAGCGATTGACCTCTTCCAGGTCCTGATCGGGATAGTGCCTGAAAATATGGGCTATGGCGTCGTGGGTGTTGTGGATATGGACAAAATCGCATTCCTCTTCGGTCATCTGTTGCCTGCCGAATTGCTGCAGCAGGTAATTGTAAAAATGGCGATTCGATTCTCTCGAGTCGAACAGGACCCCGTCGCAGTCGAAGACGATGAGTTTGAGCATACGAGTAAATAAAAAAAGTCGGGAGGGTCAGGAAAATAATCGCTGCTTGAGCCAGTCGACAGCCCAAAGGAGCAGGTCTTCATCGCTTTGCGACAAAAGGTATTGCGTTGTTATCGGTGTGAGGCCGGTCAACCGATTTCCTGCCAATTCTATCCTTAACCGATCAATATCATACAGCAAGAGCATGAGAAGATCCTTTTCCTCAGGTTCAAGCGGGCCACGGGCATGGATTCTGGGGTGTTTGAGGAGTGAGGCGATTGTGTCATTGAACTGGTTGTAAATTACCAGCCCCTGGTCAGAGCAGTACTGCTCCGCTGTCTGGTGCACCTCTCCAGAAAAACCATGGCAGTGTGGCTCCCTGACAAGAATGAAAGCCTCCTCGGAATATCCAGATGCCAGCTGTTTGCAGGCCCGACCGAGTGGATAGGCACGGCAGGCACCGGGGCGGTTGGGATAGATGGTGCAACCATTCGGGGAGACAAAGGGACAGCTTGCCCTGCCGTCATCAAGCATGGTGAGAAAGAGTTGGGGGAAAAATTCTTCCGCCGAGTCCTCAACGATCACATATTGATGAAGGAATGCTGTCGAACTGAGCCCTGTTGCCCGGCGTAATCGCAGGATGTCATATGGGGAGAGAGTCAGCTCCAGAAGACGGCAGCATTCGGTGAAACAATCCAGATCCTTATGGCAGGAAAATCTGAAAACAGTTTCCTTCTCGATTGGCTGGACGCATTCTGGCATGAGCCTGATGTCATCATCGGTCAGGCCCATATTAAATTTTCTTTTCCGGGAACAGGGTCAGTATCGGACTGGCGACGAAGATAGAAGAGTACGTGCCTATAAGTATACCGATGATCAGCACCAGCGAAAAATCATGAATAACCGATCCTCCCAGGAAATAGAGGGATAACAGGACCAGTATGGTTGTTGTGCCGGTAACGACTGTACGGCTAAGCACTTCATTGATGCTGAGGTTGATCGTGTCGTAAAGTGGATTGCTCTGATTCTTGTGGATGTTTTCCCGAATACGATCGAACATAACGACAGAGTCGTTGATAGAATAACCGGCAAGGGTCAACAGAGCGGTTACAATCAACAAGTTCATCTCGATATTGAGCAGCCAGCAGATACCGATGACGCAAAAGACATCGTGCAATGTGGCAAGCATTCCTGCAAGGCCAAATCTGAGATCAAAACGTACTGCGAGGTAAAGAACTATTCCACACAATGAGAGAAAGATGGCAAGCAGGGCTTTGTCTCTCAGTGTGGAACTGACCGAAGAGCCTATCTCGGATTGACTCTCCAACGTGAAATTTTTATCCGGAAGGTCATTGTTCAGGACACGGGTTATCGTGTCACTGATCCCGGAGAGAACTTCTTCACTTTTCTTGACTTTGACAATCAGGCGAGATTCATTCTCCACTTCTTGAAGATCGATTCCCTCGAGATTGTTATTGGCAAAAACCTCGCGCACCTCAGCAAGTTGAAAAGGCTTGGCTGCCTGGTAGTTGAGCAGGGAGCCGCCGGCAAAATCAACACCGAGATTTGCGTGGCCTAACACGATCTGGATCATCGCAAAGACACCGATCAGCGCAGTTGCGCCTGAAATTCCAAACGAGATATTCTTGATCCGCAGATAGTCGAATTTCGGCTTTTCTATGAAATTTAGATAGCGAATTTTTTTAATCGGGCGAAAACGATTGATAACCTCAAACATCATCTGGGAACAGGTAAGTGCTGTGTAAAGGTTAAAAAGAATACCGAGCGAGAGAGTGATAGCAAAGCCCTTGATCGGACCTGTTCCGAACATGAACAGGACAACTGCTGTGATCAGGGTGGTGACTTGTGAGTCTAGAATTGAATAAAAGGCCTTGTCAAAGCCACCATCAATACTCGATCGTATGGATTTCCCTATTGCCAGTTCTTCTCGTATTCGCTCGAAAATGAGCACGTTCGAGTCAACCGCCATCCCGATCGAGAGGACGATGCCGGCAATACCTGGCAGGGTGAGGGTGGCATTGAGGATGGCAAGACCAGAAAAGAGAAACAAGATGTTAAGGAAGAGCGCGCCATTAGCGATCAATCCAGACGTTCGGTAATAGATCAGCATAAAACCGACGACCAGGATGGTGCCGAAGACGCCGGAAACGAGACCCTTATTGATTGAATCCTGACCGAGACTTGCGCCAACGGTCATGTTTTGGATGATGTTGACCGGAGCGGGCAAAGCGCCGACCCGGAGGACGATGGCCAGATCAGATGCCTCCTCATGGGTGAAACTGCCTGAAATCTGGGCAGATCCGCCGAGTATTTTCTCACGAATGACCGGGGCGGAACGGACATTTTCGTCAAGGACAATGGCCATTCGCCGTCCGACGTTCTTTTCGGTGATCTGGCCGAAAAGCTTCCCGCCTCTGCCGGTCAGATCCAGACTGACATACGGTTCATTGAAACTGCCGCCAATCCGGACCTGTGCGTCCTTGACCATGTCGCCGGTCATCAGCACCTTGTTTTCCAGGAGGATAGGGGTGACGATCTCCCGCTTGGTTTGTGGCTCGATATTTTTCTCGAAGTATATCGATGTGTCTTCAGGCAACTTGTTCTGCAAGGCTCGACTCAGTTTCTTCCGGTCTTCTCCTTCCTTCCATTGTCCGGTCTGTTTGACCTGCTCGATGAGTTCTGGAAGATTGATCCCGGCGGGTTCGGCAACCAGCTTGAATTCGAGCTGAGCCGTGTCGCCAAGCAACTTTATCGCACGCTTTGGATCTCTGACGCCGGGGAGCTGGATAACTATTTCGTCGTCTCCCTGACGTATGATAACTGGCTCTGCGACACCGAACTGGTCTATCCTGTTGCGGATTATTTCCAGAGATTGTTCAACCGAATGGGTTTTGATGTACTCTCTTTTTTCGTCACTTAGGGAGAGAAAAATTTTGGGAAAATTTTCTGCTGAACTTTCGACTTTGATGCTGATATCAGGGAAATCATCCTTGATCAGGTTTGTCACTTCTTCAACGCTTCCCGTATTGGGAAGGGTGAAGATGACAGTATCGGGAGTTGGGGATGGGGTGCGGATCGCACTGATCGACTGTTCAGAGAGAGTATCCTTGAGATCATTGGCGGCGAGTTCGAGAGAGTTCTCCTCGGCTTTCTGCAGATCCACTTTCAGAACCAGGTGCATGCCTCCCTGAAGGTCAAGACCCAATCGCAGACCTTCAGGTGCCATGTATTTTTTCCACCAATCCGGAGTGGAGGAGTAAAACGACGGCACAACTGTAATTACGGCGAGGGCAAAGAGGAAAAGAAGCAGGCCCAGTTTGAGTTTGAGTGATGTGTTCATTGATATCTCGAAGAGTTGTTAATCGTTGAGCAGCGTGTTGCGGTTTTGGATATGAGATGCTGCCGGAGACCAGTCCTAGGACCTCGGGATTATACCCCAATGCATGAATCTTGCAAGGTTCTGCAAATCGTCAACTGGAAAAGGTGAGGTATCGTTCGAGCTTCTCCAGGCGATACAGTGGGATGATCTCTGTCAAAGCCTATCGCGTTATCGATACCTGCGGATTCGGAGCTACTTTTGATGTTGTCAGTTGCCAGGTCCGGGGCATTTCTCTCTTCCATTGGTGAAGCCGGGAGGGAGATTTTCCTCACCTGTCATTTCGTGGTATGATTCAAGAACCGATGGTAGAGAGTGTTTTTGAGTGGGGAGATTGATGAATTCGCAAATATTGCCGGATTATATCCAGTTTCTGATGAAAGGGGATGTGTATTCCCCTCCGGTTGATGAGGTCAGGCTGATCCAGACACATATATCGTTTGTCGTAGTTGCCGGAGGGTTTGTCTATAAGTGGAAGAAGCCGGTTGACCTCGGCTTCCTGAATTTTTCCACTCTAGCACGCAGGCGCTACTACTGCGGTCAGGAATTGATTCTCAATCGCCGACTTTGTCCGGAAGTCTACTTGGCGATGATCAAATTGGTCCAGGATGATGACAATTTTCTCATTGAGGGGCGGGGCAGGATTGTAGAGTACGGAGTGAAAATGATTCGTCTGCCCGAAGAACGGATGATGAATCGGCTGATTGAGCAAGGTTCTGTGAGCAGGGCAGATATAGATAGAATAGTGGATCGATTGGTGCCGTTTTACAATCAAAGCGAAAACTCTCGGAGGATTACCCGATATGGCAGTGCCCGGCAGGTCGGGCGGAGCGTTATCGAAAACTTCATACAGACTCAATCCTTCGTTGGCGAGAGAGGGCTTGGGGCCGACCGATTCAAGAGGATAGTAGCATACTCCACGCAGTTTCTCGCCAAGGATCGGGTTTTCCGACAAAGGATGATGGATGGTCGGATTCGAGATTGCCATGGCGATCTGCATACAGCAAATATTTGTCTTACAGATGAAGTAGCCATCTTCGATTGCATTGAGTTCAGTCCCCGATTACGATACACCGATGTCGCCGCTGACGTCGCCTTCCTATCGATGGATCTTGATTTCCATGGCCTGCACAATCTTTCTCAGTATTTTGTGGAACGATTCATGCTCGCTTCCGGAGATACCGGGCTTCGCGCGATCCTCAACTTTTACAAGTGCTATCGGGCATATGTCCGAGGAAAGATCAATCTGCTGACTGCTGCTGATCCTCATGTCGATCGGTCTGTCGCTGAAAAATGTCGAGGGAAGGCGTGGGATTGTTTTGCCCTGGCTGAGTTGTACGCCGATCAAAAGGACTGACGAAAAATGGGGGGCAGAATCTATATATTTTTCGGCATGATTGCCACAGGCAAGAGTACTCTGGCTAGAATCTGGGCCAGCCAGCAAGGGTGTCATTACCTCAATTCCGATGTCGTTCGTAAGGAGTTGGCTGGAGTGAAGAAAGAAAGAAGGGTTCCGGCTGATCCTGATGACGGGATCTATGCCCCTGAATTTACCCGGCGGACCTATGACGAGTTGCTGCGTCGTTCAGAAATGGCCCTTGCCAATGACGCCGGCTGTTGTATTGTCCTTGATGCGTCCTACCAGTTCGTAGAAGAGCGGTTGCGACTTAACCGGTTTTTTGATGGGAGATGCCGATTGCTTTTCATTTACTGTACCTGTTCAGATGAAACGGTAAAAGAGCGCCTGGCGCTCAGGGCGCTTGACCAAAATGCCGTTTCAGATGGCAGATGGGAAATCTATCTCCGCCAGAAACAGCGATTCAACTCGCCGAACGAGTTGCCAGAAGGGCAACTGATATGGATGAATACTGAAAGACCGTTAGAGGAATTGCTTCCGATTTTAAAGATTAAGATGCTGGAAGTGGAGGCGAAACAGAATCAAAGCTGACGAGACAAATTGATTTGTTTGAGAGGTGAGTCGAGACTTCGTCTTGTCATGAAAATATTTAAGCGAGGAAAAACAATTGTTTACTCAGATTTATGTGTTACGCTTCCCTAAGGAGACAAGCGATCGGCCATTCATCTATCAGCTGGTTAAGGAATATGATATTGAGTTCAATATCCTCAAGGCCGACATCCTGCTGCAGAGGGAAGGCGTCATGATCCTTGAGTTGAAGGGGGCTAGTAAACAAAATGTCAATGCTGCTCTCGATTTTCTCAGGGGCTTTGGTGTTCAAGTTGAGCGCCTTGCAGCGCGGATACATCGTGATGACGAGAAATGCTTTCAATGCGGAGCCTGTACCGGTATTTGCCCGGTCGGCGCCCTGTTTGTCAAGCGACCGCTGATGGAGGTCCTCTTTGATCCACAGAAATGCACCGGTTGCAGTCTTTGCGTGACGGTGTGTCCGGTGCGGGCGATGGCTGTTTCTCTGGCGGAGGAATGGGTCCTGCCGGAGGAATTGATTGTGTGATTAGCGTCTAATGAAAAAAGATGAGCGCCGGTAGCAGGATTGTGACCGGCGCTCAGGAAATTTTGAATTTAAAAAGGTTGAGATGCCCTCCGCTATTCTTTACTCGGTGCCTCTTCAACGGTTTTCTCTTGGTCGGAAGAAGAGAATCTGGCCCAATCTGGCAGGGAGATCTTTGGAAGCCAGGAGGAAAGCGACTGTTTGGGAGGGTTTCCGGATTGAATCTGATTAAGCAGCTTCTGAGCGCGAGGAGCGATCTCGGTATCAGGATAGTTGGCAAGCAAATATTTCAACCGTGTCTCTGCTTCGGATATTTTGTCTCTTCTGAGATAGAAGTCGACAACGAAGAATTCATGATTGGCGATAAATTCCCTGGCGGCCTTGATCCGTGCCTTTGCTTCACCGACGTATGGAGAGTCGGGATAGGCCCTGATCAATTGACTGAAAAGCTGAATAGCCTTTTCCGCACCTGAAGCATCTCTGTCGACCCGATCAATCTGCTTGTAGTTGCACATTGCCTTCTGGAACATCACATACGGCATCGCCTCATTGGTTGGATGCCTCTCTTCGAAAGCCTCATACAGGACCAGGGCTTCCGCGTAATGTTCAAGGAAGTAGTTGCAATCCGCCGCCTTGAGTTCCGCGAGCGTCGCTTCAGGGGCAAACGGGAACCTGTCGAGGATTTCTTGGAAATATTCAAGAGATGTAAAATACTTGCCTATGGCATAGTCATCCATTCCTTTTGCCACCAGGGTTTTAACTGTAAGATCTTTCGGTTCTTCGGTTGTTTTCCTGAAATCGAGAAAATCCTTGACCTTGGCGCAACCGGATAAATTGAGCAGGAGGGCGACAACACAGATCCTTGCGACAATCTGAATTGCTGCTGAATGTTTCGAGAGCGGTTCGAAGCTGGCCATGTTTTCACCCTTTGAGGCTTTGCAGATAGGCTTCCGCTGCAAGGACGGCGACCGCACCTTCACCGGCAGCATTGATGATCTGTCGGACTGTCTTGCTGCGAATATCACCTGCAGCCATGACGCCCGGGATGACTGTACAGTATTCGGTGTCAGTTGGGATGAAGCCCCATCGATCGGCCTCCAGGAGGTCAAGAGGCAGGGCGGAGTTGTTAGGTGTTACTCCTATAAGTACAAAGACACCCTCGACATCAAGTGCGGATGTTTTTCCATTTTTATCGACGAGGTTCAGTCGCTCCACCCCTTGTGATCCTTCGATGGAGGTGACCTGGGTATTCCAGATGAAATCGATTTTATCGTTGGCAAAGGCGATTTCCTGAACGATTTTCGTTGCCCGCAGTTCATTTCGCCGATGAATGACTGTAACCTTGCTGGCGAACTTGGTCAGGTATTCGGCTTCCTGGATGGCGGTATTGCCGCCTCCGATGACAGCTACGTGCATATTCCGATAGAACGGAGCATCACAGGTCCCACAATAGGAAACCCCTTTTCCACGAAATTCGTGTTCGCCAGGAATATCAAGAGTGTTCGCTCGGGCGCCGGTGCAGATGATGAGCGTCTCGCAGATGATCTCAGATCCGTCATCCAGAAAAAGACGTTTCTGACGATGATCGCTGAGGTCGACACGTTCCACTTCTGCAGTCAACGTATTGAGGTTGAATCGTCTTGCATGGGAAGCCATTTTCTCAACCAGATCAAAGCCTGAAATCCCGTCAGGAAATCCTGGGTAATTATCGACCCAATCAGTAAGAAGAACCTGGCCACCCGGAGCTCCTTTTTCGATCATCACGTGATCGAGTCTTGCCCTGGCGGCATAAAGCCCGGCGGAGAGCCCAGCCGGCCCTCCGCCGAGAATGACGAGCTCGTAGTGATTTTTCTGCATGAAGGATAATTATCGGCGAGGTGAAAGAAGGCGCTGGTCTTTATTGGGGATCGCAGAAGTTGCGCCCAAGAATCAAGCAGCGCCTGAAATATCACAGGGCTTTCTTGATCAGGTCGACGAGTTGGCTTTTGCCGACAGCGCCGGTAATTTGATCAACAACTTCTCCCTTTTTGAAGAGAATGAGAGTTGGGATAGCGCGAATACCATATTTTCCCGGAGTGACAGGATTTTCGTCAACATTCATCTTGGCGATCGTGACTTTGCCGGAATATTCTTCAGCGAGATCTTCAATTACCGGCCCAATGGCTTTGCAGGGACCGCACCAGGGCGCCCAGAAATCCACAAGCGATGGTTGTTCGGAACTGATCAGTGTATTGAATTCGGTGTCACTTACCTGCTGGACCTTATCGTTTGCCATTGCGAGTTTCTCCTTTCAATCGGAATTGAATGATTCAGCTTGAATATGCTGGATTGGCGAGCAACTGAAGATCGCGCTGTTTAGTTTACCTGCTGCCGATTTTGCTGACAAGCGAAAATGTCTGCAGGAAAAACGAGCTTCGCTGCGGGAAATTCCATGTATAATGTGCATTCCTTGATCGGGGATCAAGGGGGCTTGATATTTGACAGTGTTTGAGGGGACGTGCTATATTTCGAGCCGTTTGAAATGGGACCTACAAGGAACCATCAGTTCGCATAGAGAAGGGCTGGTGGCGACCTGATGAGCAGTGTTGTAAATGGACAAAAAATACGCAGAACCAGAGAGGACGCATGAAAAGAACTACTTCTGATGAGATGTTCGGCAGGGCCAAGCAGGTAATTCCGGGTGGTGTGAATAGTCCGGTCAGGGCCTGTCGATCGGTCGGATGTGATCCTCTGTTCATAAGGAAAGGGCAGGGGGCGTGTATTTATGATGTCGATGGAAACGAGTTCATCGATTTCGTGTGCTCATGGGGACCGATGATTTTGGGACATGCCCACCCTTCGGTCACCAGCGCAATCCAGATGACAGGACAGGAAGGCACCAGTTTCGGCGCTCCCACACCTGCTGAAATTGAACTCGCAGCAATGGTGGTCGACGCTGTCCCATCGATAGAAAAGGTCCGGTTTGTCAATTCAGGGACCGAAGCGACCATGAGTGCGGTACGACTGGCAAGGGGATACACCAAACGCAATATAGTGGTTAAATTCGATGGTTGCTATCATGGACATGCGGATTCGTTTCTGGTTAAGGCCGGATCAGGGTTGCTGACGCTCGGTATACCTGGGAGCCCCGGGGTGCCGGAAGATATAGTGAGAAACACGTTGTCTCTTCCCTACAATGATCTTGTGGCTTTTGAGAGCATTTTGAGGGAGAAAGCGGATGAGATAGCGTGTGTCATTGTCGAACCGGTTGCAGGAAATATGGGATGTGTGGCGCCAGCCCCAGGTTTTCTTGAAGGTATCCGTAGAATTACGAGAGAATTAGGCATTATTCTCATCTTTGATGAAGTTATTACCGGCTTCCGTCTGGCATACGGAGGAGCTCAGCAGCGTTACGGAATCATCCCGGATCTGACCTGTCTCGGCAAAATAATAGGTGGTGGCCTGCCTGTTGGTGCATATGGAGGGAAAAGGGAAATCATGGATTGCATAGCTCCGGATGGACCGGTGTACCAGGCGGGTACACTGTCCGGTAATCCTCTGGCAATGGCCGCCGGGATAGCAACGTTGAAAGAATTGCAGGTGGCGAATGTTTATGAAAGGCTGGAACAAAAGGGCATGATGTTCGCTGAGGGGTTGGAGCAACTTATCAGATCGACAGGGATTTCAGCCCAGTTGAACAGAGTGGGATCGCTGATGACACTCTTCTTTGCTGCAGGCCCTGTGTATGATTTCGATACGGCGATGAGAGCAGATACCGTGAAATATGCACAACATTATAGACAGATGCTGGAGGACGGGATTTATCTGGCGCCCTCCCAGTTCGAGGTTGCCTTCCTGTCGCTTGCTCATTCCGAGGAACATATCGATAAAGCACTGAAAATGACTGAATCGTCATTCAAGAAATTGACCGATTAGTGAAAAAATCAATTGACTTTGGCATGGAGGCGTGATACCAAAACCGTTTATATCAGGGCCGAAAGGGCGCGCCTGAAAGGGGGGATCGAATGTCTGATTTGAAGAATGAATGGATCCACCTGCTGGCGAATTACGGTCATATTGGTTTTACCTTCGTTGCAGCGATATTTATCGGTTTGGGCGGAGGGATACTCCTTGACCAGAAAGTGTTCGACGGTCGAACCTCGCCATGGTTCACTTTTGTTGGCTTGGCCTTTGGTATAGCTGCTGGTTTCAAAAACCTGTTGGATATTGTCAAGCGTCATCAGGACAAAAAATAGCACGTGTTCAGAAGGCAAGAGTGACAGACGACGTGATGTCCCTGCGCAAGATGCAGGTCATGAGTTGGTTGTATCTGGCGATATTGACATTAGGTGCATGGGGATTCCACTCAGCGTTTTTCGCATGGTCAGTATTTGCCGGCGGTCTGATTTCGATATTGAGTTTCTGGATCTCGCATAAGGATATAAGCAGGTTCTTCGGCATGCTGACTGTTGCCGGAGGAGCGCCCGAGAAAGAAAAGGTTAAAAAGAGCAGGGCCGGGTATATTATAAAATTCTGGGTAAGGATTGTAATTATTGGTATTGTCCTTCTTGTTCTGATCAAGTACAAAAAGGTTAATATCTTTGGGCTGATATTGGGGTTGTCAACGGTAGTGTTAACGATTACGTTCACAGCTTTGAATGTAACCAGGCGCTATTTCTACAGTGGGAGGAGGTAAGAAGGGATTATGGAACATCCGATACTATTTATTTCGATTATCCTTGAAAAGCTTGGGCTTCCGGTCCCGCATGGGCCTGTCGGCCATGGTATTCTTGAGCAGCTGTGCGCCCCATACATGACCTACACCTGGTTGGTCATGGCCTTTCTGGTCATCGTTTCAAAACTGACTCTTGGGAATCTCGAGATGATACCTGGGAAGGGGCAGAATTTCTGGGAGATAGTCATCGGCGGCATGGATGAATTCTTTGCCGACAATATGGGCCGGGAGATGACAGACAAATTTTTTCCGATGATTGCGACGTTCGGCCTGTATATCGCAGTCGCCAATCTTATTGGTCTTATTCCTGGTTTCATGTCGCCAACAGCCAGCATCAATACGACCCTCGCCTTGACCATCATCGTCTGGATCACTCATCACGTGATTGGCTTCAGGGCCCATGGAGTCGGCTACTATAAGCATTTCATCGGACCGATGTGGTGGCTCATTCCACTGATGCTGCCAATCGAGTTGATCAGCAACTTTGCCCGTCTGCTTTCTCTTTCCATACGTCTTTTCGGCAATATCATGGCCAAGGAGACCCTGCTGGGCATCCTGTTCATGCTGGCCGGAGCCTTCTTCGCTCCGCTGCCGATCATGATCCTCGGCGTCCTTGTCTCGCTTGTACAGGCAATGGTTTTTGTCCTGCTCACCGTAGTCTACTTCGGGCAGGCCCAGGAACATGCCCATTGAGTCTATGAATATCAAAGGTTGATAGTTTTTTTGGAAGAAGGCCAAACATATAATTTTAAAGGAGAAAAAAATGGAAGGTAATATTCAGTTGGCATTGATCTGTGTTGGCGCAGCGCTCTCTATCGGACTTGCTGGTCTTGGCGCAGGTATCGGTATCGGCTCGGTAGGACAGGGCGCAACCATGGGCCTTGCACGTAACCCGGAAGTTCAGCCGAAATTGATGGTTTTCATGATCCTCGGTATGGCACTTGCTGAGTCAATCGCGATCTACGGGTTGGTTATCTCTCTGATTCTGCTGTATGCTAATCCTTTGTTGGGATAAGTCGCCTGCCAAATCTGGACAAGACGTAAAGGAAAACGAAGGGCCGCAGAGTAATCTGCGGCCCTTTTTGCGTTTTCTATAAGATCAGGTTTCCCTCATGTTGATTCCACCTGTTGATTCTCTTGGCAAGGATGATGTAATAATTTCCCCTCGACGTGGGAAAAACGAGATACCGCTTCCTCGCACTGGTGTGTTACTCG
>WBUQ01000031.1 GCA_008933635.1 Desulfobulbaceae bacterium
ACCTTGTCCTCGATCGACGGGCAGTAGCGGGCGCCGATGCCCTCGATGATGCCGGCGTACATCGGCGACTGGCCGATGCCCTGCGGATGATCGCATGGGTCTGCTCGTTGGTGTAGGTGATATGACAGGGCAGCTGCGGCAGGGTATAGCGGCCCCTGGAGGCAAACGAGAAGTGGGCCGGCGGGTCGTCGCTGTACTGGGCCTCGAGCTGTGAATAGTCGATGGAATGGGCGGCCAGGCGCGGCACGGTGCCGGTCTTCATCCGGCCGACGTTGAAAGCCTGTTCCTTGAACCACTGGGCCAGCCGGGTCGACGGGGCGTCGCCCATCCGGCCGGCGGGGAAGTTCTTCAGGCCGATATGGACCAGCCCGTTGAGGAAGGTGCCGGTGGCGACCACCACCGCCTTAACACGGATTTCCTGGTCGATCGAGGTCCTCAGGCCGACGATCCGGCCGTTCTCGACGATCAGGCTGTCGACCATGGCCTGGCAGATGGTCAGGTTGTGCTGGTTCTCCAGCACCGATTTCATCCGCAGGCGATAGAGCAGGCGATCGGCCTGGGCCCGCGAAGAGCGGACGGCCGGGCCTTTGCTGGTGTTGAGCCGGCGGAACTGGATGGAGGTGGCGTCGATGTTTTTCGCCATCTCGCCGCCCAGGGCGTCTATTTCCCGGACCAGATGGCCCTTGGCAAGGCCGCCGATGGCGGGATTGCAGGACATGGCGCCGATGGTGTCGGCGTTGATGATGGCGACAAAGGTCCGGCAGCCCATCCTGGCCGCTGCCAGCGCTGCCTCGCAGCCGGCGTGTCCGGCGCCGATCACGGCGATATCATATTCGTTCATTGGTATTGCGGTTCAATGGTGTTGAGCGGGAATGGATCCCGATTGCTTTTTTGGACGGACGAAGGAGCGGAAAACGGGTTTTCTCGCGGTGCGCCAGAACACCGGGGTCAGCAGCACGACGATGGTGTAGAGTTCGAGCCGGCCGGCGACCATGCAGATGGTCAGCACGACCTTGGCCAGCGGCGACAGGGAACTAAAATTCTGAGTCGGTCCGACCAGGTTGAAGCCCGGTCCGACATTGCTGAGGGTGGTGATGACCGCGCTGGTGCCGGTGACGATGTCAACACCGGTGGCGGTGACGACCATGCTGGCGAGGAAGAAGATGATCAGGTAGAGCATGAAAAAACCGAGGACGGAGATCAGCACGTCCTGGGGAACCCGGGTCGATCCGAGTTTGATGGTCTGCACCTGATGGGGGTGGACCAGGCGGCGGAGTTGGAGTACGGCGTATTTGAAGAGCAGGAGTATCCGGACATCCTTGATGCCGCCGGAGGTGGAACCGGCGCAGCCGCCGATGAACATCAGGATGATGATGACGATGGTGCAGACCGGCGGCCACAGTTCGTAGTCCGCGGTACCGAAACCGGTGGTGGTGATGATCGAGGAGACGATGAATATGGTGTCCCGGAAATTTCTGGCAAGGTTGTCGGCCGGGTCGGCGAGGGTGGTGGCGACGGTGATGATCAGGGTTGCACAGAAAACGACACAGAGATAGAAGCGCAGCTCCTCGTTGTGGAAGACCGTCCGGAAATGGCCGTTCATCGCGTGAAAGTGCAGGGTGAAATTCATGCCGGCGAGCAGCATGAAGACCACGATCACCCCTTCGATATAGGCCGAGTCGAAGTAGGCGATGCTTGCCGTGTGGGTCGAGAAGCCGCCGGTGGCCAGGGTGGCGAAGGAGTGGCAGACGGCGTCAAAGAAGTCCATGCCGCCGGCCATCAGCAGCAGGGTCTCGATCAGGGTCAGCGTGACGTAGACGGTCCAGAGGATCCTGGCCGTTCCCTGGATGCGCGGCGCCAGCCGGTCCTTGGTCGGGCCTGGCATCTCGGCGTGGAAGAGCTGGGTGCCGCCGATTTTCAAAATCGGCATGATGGCGATGGTCAGGACGATGATTCCCATGCCGCCCAGCCAGTGGGTGAGCGATCGCCAGAACAGCAGGCTCCTTGGCAGGATCTCGACGGTGACCAGGATGGTCGAGCCGGTGGTGGTGAAGCCGGACATCGCCTCGAAGTAGCAGTCGATGAACGATGGTATCTTCCCTGAGATGTAGAAGGGCAGGGCGCCCAGGAAGGCCATGGTCAGCCAGCTCAGGGTGACGATGGCAAAACCTTCGCGGTAGCCGAGGTCTTCCTCCGGCGGAAAGAGGGCGAGCAGCAGGCCGCCGCAGCCAGCCCCGATCAGCGACGAGAGCAGGAAGGGCCAGGTCATCCCGTCGTGATAGAACAGCGAGAAGGGTATCGGCAGCAGAAGGGGCAGGGACAGCAGCATCAGCAGCTTGCCCAGCAGGTTCAGAACACCGCTCGTCCGCATGGGTCAGTCGTCCTGGCCGAAGTATTGTTCAAGCATTTCGGTGGCGTTGCGGGTGAAGAAGACGACGAGATTGTCGCCCGCCTGGACCCGGGTGTTTCCCGAGGGGATGAGGACTTTCCGCCCCTTGACGATGGCGCCGATGATCGCTCCCTTGGGAAAGTTGAGATCCTTGAGGGCGACATTGTCGAACTGCCGGTTGATCGGCACCTTGATTTCCATGGCCTCGGCGTCACTGTTCATGATGGTGGCGACGGTGCCCACCGCTCCCCGGCGGATGAAGCGCAGGATCATGCTGGCCGCGACCTGGCGGGACGAGAGGGCGATGTCGATGCCCAGGGGGCCGAGCAGCGGCACGAAATCGTGGCGGGTGATCTTGGTGATGCAGCGCTTCGCACCATGATGCTTGGCCAGCAGGCTCGACAGGATGTTGTTCGAGTCGTTGCTGGTCAGCGAGATGACCAGGTCGGCCTGGTCGATGCCCTCGTCGAGCATGTCGTGGGCATCGAGGCCGTCGATATTGAGGACGACCGTCCGGCCCAGATTTTCCGAGAGGAACTCGCAGCGCTGGCGGTTGCTCTCGACCAGGAAGACTTCGATGTTGAGATCCTCCAGGGCGCGGGCGACGGCATAGCCGATCCTGCCGCCGCCGATGATGAAGACCTTGTGCGGCGTCCTGCTGCTGAGGTGGAAAAATTTCTCGACCCGGAAGATGTCCTCGCGCCGGACCATGATATAGATCTTGTCGCCGGCCTGGATGGCGTCGTTGCCGCGGGGGATGATGGTCTCCCGGCCGCGGATGATGGCGGTCATGATGAAGTGGTGGGAGCCGTGGGCCTGCTGCAGCTTGTCGAGGGTCATGCCGACGCGGGGATTGCCTTCCCTGATCAGGTAGCCGAGCAGCATCAGGCGGCCATCGGCGAACTTGGCCATGTCGAAGGCGGCGGATATGTGGCAGAGGCTGACGATCTCGTCGGTCATCGCCTGGTCCGGGCTGATGATCAGATCGATGTCCAACGCTTTGGAGTCAGGGAGCATTCCCTCTTCGAGGAAGTCCTGGTTGCGGACCCTGGCGATCCTGGTCTTGACGTCGTACTGGCTCGACATGATGCAGGAGATCAGGTTGACCTCGTCGCTGTCGGTTACGGCGATGAAGAGGTCGGTCTTGGCGATCCCGGCCTCGGCCAGGATGCGGGCGGAGGCGCCGCTGCCGTGGATGGTCATGATGTTGAGGTCGCGTTCGATCCGCTTGAGCTTCTTGTCGTCGGTGTCGATCAGGACGACATCCTGGCCCTCCATCGAGAAGCGTTCGCAGATATGGAAACCGACCTGTCCTGCCCCGACAATTATAATGCGCATGGGGTCAACCTCGCCTCGCAGTTTCCGGGGGCGTCGCCGGACGGGATGGGGCCTGGTCCGCCTTGCTCCACCAGATACAGGCCCATCGCGGGGTAAAGCCCCGCTCGACGACAATCCGGCCATCGTCTGCGGGGCGGCATTTTGTCTCGAGATACCGCCTGAGGGATGATTCCTCGCCGGCCGACATGTTTTTGATCATCCAGCGGTAGGAGCGCATGGCGTCATCGAGGTCGGCAAACCGTGTTTCCCGCTCGAGGCTGATGATCCTGACGTTGGCATGGATGCCCATGGCGTAGAGGGTATTGAGGACATAGATGTAGTCGGGGCCGCCGTCGAAGGCGCGGCCGACGGCGGCGAAGGCCTCGGGGTCGAACGGTGTGGGGGATATCCGGTCGACGATGAAGACGAAGGACGACGCATAGCGGTCGAGTCGCTGCAGGGCGGCCCTGAGGTCGGACACCGCAAGAGAGCGGGAGGCGAGCGTGATGTCGTGCTGCCCGATGCCATGTGATTGCCAGTCATCCTCCCAGCTGGCCTGCACGGTCCTGATGTTCCGGATATCGGCCTGGTTGGCCAGCTCCGTCAGGGTCGAGAGCATGCCGGCGGAGTAATCGACGGCGGTGACCGACCTCACCCGGCTGGCGATCGGCATGGCCAGGGTGCCCGGGCCGCAGCCGATGTCGAGAACGGTTGACCCGGCTGTCAGGGGGACCAGGTCGAGAACCTGCGAAACGAAGGGCGAGGACTGGTTCCGGGAAGAAAACGAGGGTGCTTTTTCATCCCAGTCCTTGACGCCGCTGCTGGTCCATGTCTTGCTGGCCCGGGCGTTCCGCCAGAGTTCGTCCCAGTCGAGATCGGCAAAGGTGGCGGGGCGGTGGTCGGTCATATTGTCGATGGTGGGCATCCGGGACGGAGGCAGGTGGCAGGGCAGGATGCGGATTTGTCGTCTTTCGGTGGCAATCTCCGGTCAACAGTAGCATACCGCAGAGGCTTGCGCAAGGTGAGGGCGCAGCGGCCGGTGAAATTATTTGACAGTCCCCGGCTTCTATGGTTAGTATAGTTCTTTTGTAATTTTTGGATTTCCTGTCCCATTGGTCTGGATGGGTATGGCAGCGGCAAGAGACCCTGCGGTCAGCAGAATACCTGCCGGAAAGACTGGCCGAGGTCCGGATGACTTCAAAGCCCATGAATAGCATGGAAGTAAAAAGGAATTGAACAATGAGCAAACGCACTTTTCAGCCCAGCAACTTGAAACGCAAACACACCCATGGCTTCCGCGAGAGGATGAAAACCCGCTCCGGCCGCGCCATTCTGAACGCCCGCCGGGCGAAGGGACGAAAACGTCTTTCCGCCTGATCCCTTGAAACGGCTTGGACTTTCAAAACAGTCCCTGGTCCGCAAGGGATGGGAGTTTGAAAGGGTGTACAGTCAGGGCAAACGACTGCACGGCAAGGGGTTTACCCTCATCTGTCGTGCAAATGGCGAAGGGCGCAGCAGAATCGGAATCAGCGTACATGGGAAAATCAGAGGGGCGGTGAAGAGAAACCGGATAAAGCGCATCATTCGGGAGTCTTTCCGCCTCCAGAGCGATCTGTATCCGCAGGCGGCGGACATCGTCTTTGCCGTCCGGCCCGATTTTACCCTCGCTTCACCGGCAGATATCGGTCGGTCTGTGGCGCGTCTTACCCACAGACCCACTGTTCAGGAGGTCTGAGTGTTCATTTCTCAGATACCCAAACGATTTCTCCTGGTCCTCGTTCGAGGGTACCAGTACCTCATCTCTCCGCTGTTCCCGCCCTGCTGCCGCTTTACCCCGACCTGTTCCGCCTACACCATCCAGGCAATTGAAAAGTATGGAGTTTTTCGGGGATTATTCCTCTCTTTCCGCCGCATTCTTCGCTGCCATCCGTTTTCCGCGGGCGGCTACGACCCTGTCAGGTAAGTCGCTGCTCTTTCCGGCGTTCTGGGTGGCCGGCGTGCCGGTTTGCGGACGGATCAACATCAAACGGTACATGCATGGACACCTACAGAGCCTTTCTGGCAATCATCATCTCTTTCGTTATCCTCCTCGGTTACCAATATTTTTTTGTCGGATTCGACAAGCCGCAGGCCCCGGTCGAACAGCCGGCGGAGCAGCAGGTTGCCGCCGTACCGGAAAAAACCGCCAGTGCCCCGGCTGAGATAACCGCTCCCCAGCCCGGTCAGAGAAGCGCCGCACCTGTCGAGTACGATCGGCCGGCCCGCGAGATCACCGTCGACACCGACCTCTATACCGCCGTGATCACCGAGGCGGGGGGAGCGATCAAGAGCTTCGTCCTGAAGGAGCACACAGAGACGATCGCCAAGGATTCGCCCGGCAAGGAGCTGATCAAGACTGATGCCCTGCAGGGCCTGCCGCTGAAATTTTCCTGGGGGGATGTCGTGCCCGCCGACCTTCTCTACGACAGTGCCGGCCAGGAAGTGGTTTTCGGCAAGGACGGCAAGGCGAAGCTGACGATGAAGGCGCAGGCCGGCAACGGTCTGGAGATCGAGCGCACTTTCACCTTCGACACCACGCACTACCTGATCGACCTCAGCGTCAAGGTCACCAATACCGCAGGTCAGCCGCTGCAGGGCATCCCCCAACTCCACCAGGTCAACGGTCCCTTCGAAGGGGCGAACGCCTCCAGCCAGTTCCTCTTCACCGGGCCGGCCGCCTATATCAGCGGCCAGCTGCATGAGATCAAGGCCAAGGAGTTCGCCGAAGGCCCGAAGACCATCCCCGGCAAGGTCGAGTGGGCCGGCTACATGGGCAACTACTTCCTCTGCGGCATCATCCCGCAGGGTGAGCATGGCGTCAATTTCACCATGCAGGGGACCGAGACCCTGACTTCGACGCTACTGGCCGGCAATCTCGACACCCTGCCGGCGGGCAGTGCGAAGGAGTACGCGTACCGCATCTTCTACGGCCCGAAGAAACTCAAGCTGCTGCAGGAGACTGGTTTCAACCTGGACAAGGCGGTCAATTTCGGTTGGTTCGACGTGATCGCCAAGCCGACGCTGTGGATGCTCAACTTCTTTTACAGTTTCTGCCGGAACTACGGTATCGCCATCATCCTGGTGACCGTCCTGTTCAAGGCCGTCTTCTGGCCGATTACCCAGAAGGGTATGAAGTCGATGAAGAACATGCAGAAGCTGCAGCCGAAGATGCTGAAGATAAAGGAGAAGTACAAGGACGATCCGGCCAAGATGAACCAGGAGGTGATGAACCTCTACCGGACCTACAAGGTCAACCCCCTGGGCGGATGCATGCCGATGCTGCTGCAGATCCCGGTCTTCTTCGCGCTGTACAAGGTCCTGCTGCAGTGCATCGAGCTGCGCCACGCGCCGTTCATGCTGTGGATCAACGACCTGGCGGCCCCCGACCGCCTGTGGATCGGTTTCGACATCCCGTACCTGGGCGGATTGCCCGTCCTCACCCTGCTGATGGGCGCCTCGATGTTTTTCCAGCAGAAACTGACGCCGACGACGGCCGACCCGACCCAGGCCAAGATCATGATGTTTCTCCCCGTCATTTTCACCTTCATGTTTCTCAATTTCGCCTCCGGCCTCGTGCTGTACTGGTTCGTCAACAACCTGCTGGCGATTTTGCAGCAGTATATGATCAACCGGAGCAGCAAGACCGCCTGAAACATGCCGATGCCGCCCGCCGGAAGGCCATGACGCTGAACTGAGAACAATCTGGAGCATATTCGATGTCTGTGAAGAAGAAAGACTATTATGGCAAGGAAGTCACCGATGCGATCAGGCAGGCCTGCGCCGAACTGAACGTCCCCCAGGAACAGCTTGATATCGAGGTTGTCGAGACCGGTTCGACCGGCATATTCGGCCTCAGGCGCAAGAAGGCCCATATCCGTGCCGCGGTGAAGGTCGAAGTGGCGGCAAAGGCCGTGGAAGCCGCCGAGCCGGCTGAAACCCCGCAGCCGCCGCCGGCACCCAGAAAGAAAGAGGAGAAGAAAGCGGCTGGCCGCCGGTCGGAGGACGTGGCCAGGGAAAAACCGGATCTCCCGGCGCCGCTCGTTGACGAGGGCATTGCGGAAGACCTCGCCGATGAAGCGGCACCCGAGGAGGAAGAGGCGGGAGAGGCCAGCCCTGAAGCACTGGCCATCGTCCAGGCCGAGCTGGCAACCCTGCTCGAGCTGATGAAAATGCCGTCCCGCCTGGAGACGGAGGCCCACGGACTGTCCGTTGTCTGCACCATCCATGGCGAGCACGAGGAGGAGCTGACCGGCCAGGAAGGGAAGATCCTCGACAGCCTGCAGTACATCCTGCGCAAGATCATCGCCCGCAAGACCGCAGAGCGCCTGAGGATATCGATCGATGTCGGCGAATATAGGCAGAAGCGGATCGAGGAGCTCCGGGAGAAGGCGCTGGAGCTGGCCGCGCTGGTCAAGGCGGACGGCAAGACCCAGACCATCCCGGCCTTGAACCCCTCCGAGCGCCGCGAGGTGCACATGGTCCTGCAGGAGGACAAGGAAATCCGCAGCCGTTCGGTCGGCGACGGCCTGTTCAAGAAGATCCTCATCTACAAGCCGGGCAAGGGCGGGAAGCCGGCCGGACCCCGCAAAAAGCCGGCGCCGCGGGGCAGAAAACCCCGAACGGGCGGATCGTCATCGGAAGAGAACGAAGGCTGATTGAGGCAGGGTCGCTCCCTGCCGGGATGGGAATGTGATGCCTGCAGACACTTCCGAACAAACCATTGCCGCGATATCCACCCCGCCGGGATCCGGCGGCATCGGCATCATCAGGATCAGCGGTGGACAGGCGCTGCCCGCTCTGCAGAGGGTCTTCCGGCCTCACGATCCCGCCTGCCAGTTCCGCAGTCACCAGCTCTACTACGGCCGGATCGTCGATCCGGGCAGCGATCGCATCCTCGACGAGGTCCTGGCCGTCTTCATGCGGGCGCCCCGCACCTACACCCGCGAGGATGTCGTCGAGATCCACTGTCACGGCAGCTATCTCCTCCTCAGCCGCATCCTCGAGGTGATCCTCGCAGAAGGTGTCCGCCTGGCCGAGCCCGGCGAGTTCACCAAGCGCGCCTTTCTCAACGGCCGCATCGACCTGACCCGGGCCGAGGCGGTGATCGACATCCTGTCGGCGAAGACCCGCAGGGGCATCGACCAGGCCCAGGCTCAGCTGGCCGGCGCCCTCTACCAGCGCATCGAAGGCATCCGGCAGGGTCTGCTGCAGATGAAGGCCTACATCGAGGTCGCCATCGACTTCCCTGACGAGGATGTGGAAATCGCCGATCATGCCCATCTCGGCCGGATCCTGGAAGAACAGGTGGCGGGGCCGCTGCAGCGCCTGCTCGACTCGGCCGAACAGGGCCGCATCGTCCGCGAAGGGATTTCGGTGGTCATCGCCGGGGTGCCCAATGTCGGCAAGTCGAGCCTGCTCAACGCGCTGCTGCAGGAGGAGCGGGCCCTGGTCACCGCCATCCCCGGCACCACCCGGGACAGCATCGAGGAATATCTCGATATCGAGGGCATGCCGGTCAGGATCGTCGATACCGCCGGCATTCGCGAACATGCCGAAGAAGTCGAGGAACTGGGCATCCAGCGGGCGAAGCAGCTGATGCAGCAGGCCGACCTGGTGCTCTTCCTGCTCGACGGCAGCCGGGATCCCGGCGAGGCCGATCTCCGGCTCTACCGGATGCTGGCGGCAAAGCCCATGATCGTGGTGATGAACAAGATCGATCTGTGCCGGGAGGCGGTGCGGGATTTCGCCGGCCATGGCATCGCCGGGCCGGTGGTGCAGATTTCAGCCCGGCACCAGACTGGCATCGACGAATTGAAGAAGGCCATCTTTGCCACCGTGGTCGGTGGCCGCGAACAGTGGCAGGAAGATGCCTGCGCCCCGAACCTGCGGCACCGCCAGGCCCTGTTGCGGGCGCATGAGGCCAGTTGCCGCATTGCCGCCTCGATGGCCGAAGGCAGCAGCTGCGACCTGATCGCCGTCGACATCCAGGAGTGCCTCGATCAGCTGGCGGAAATCGTCGGCCTCACCACCGCCGACGACGTCCTCGACCTCATCTTCACCCAGTTCTGTCTCGGCAAGTAGTCTGCCCTTCCCCTCTTACTTCAGCATCTTCAGCAGGGCGTCGACCAGCCTGTCGGCCCCCTCGCCGATCTGGTCGACCCGGGCGTCCAGCATGTAGCAGGGGGTGGTGACGATCCTGTTGGCGGTATCGACCGCGATCTCGCCATGGGTCGTCTGCTGGTGCCGGCCCCCCATCTGCTGGATATTGCCTGCCGTCTGGGGATCCTGGCCGGTAGTGACGACGATGTCCGGGATGAGGCGGGCGAGGATGACCGGGGCGATGCAGAGCGCGCCGATCGGCTTCTTCGCCTGGTACATCGCCTTCACCGCCCTGGCGACGGTCTCGTCGACCGTGCAGTCCGGGCCGTCGAAGGCGTAGGTGCAGAGGTTCTTCGCCGCCCCGAAGCCCCCCGGGATGATCAGGATGTCATGCTCCTTCTCGTCGAACCGGGCGAGACTCCTGATATTGCCGCGGGCGATCCTCGCCGCCTCGATCAGCACGTTCCGCTCTTCCGCCATCTCCTCGCCGGTGATGTGGTTCAGGACATGATGCTGCTTCCTGTCTGGGGCATAGCACTGGTAGTTGGCGCCATGACGATGGATGGCCCAGAGGGTCAGGGTCGATTCGTGGATCTCGGCGCCGTCCTTGTTGCCGCATCCGGCAAGGATCACGGCGATCGATGGTGTTTTTCCCATGGTGTTCCTCCCTGTGCAAGATTCCTGGTATGCCGGCAGTCCGGTCTGGTATTACTGGCTCTGCCAGCTTTTGAGCATGGCCTCCGCCTCGGCCCGTTCCTTGAACTCCTGTTTCGATTCCAGCGCCTTCTGCAGGGTGGCGACGGCCTCGGCCTTGTCGCCCTTGCCCCACTGGGCCTGGGCGAGATGGAAGGTGATGATTGGGTCGTCCGGCCGGTTGTCGAGGGCCTGCTGGAACTGGGACAGGGCAAGGGGAAAGGACCCGCGCTTGAGGTGGACGAAGCCGAGGGTGTCGGCGATATGCGGTTCATCAGGCATGGCCTGCTTGGCGAGCATCGCCAGGCGCAATGCCTCGCCCAGGTCGCCATCCTTGTCCGAGGCGATGAGCCAGGCGAGGTTGTTGGCCGCAGCCGGGGAATTGGGCTGGATGCTGAGCACCTTCTGATATTTCTCCCTGGCCTCCTGGTATTTGCCCTGGGTCTCGTAGAGGGTGGCCAGGCCCATGTTGGCCGGCAGGGAGTCGGGCTGCTTGGCCAGGAGCTCGGACAGTTCGGCGATGGCCTGGTCCGATTTGCCCTGTGCCGCCATCAGCCGGGCGATGACGATATAGGGCTGGGGATTGTCGGGTGCCAGCTCCTGCGCCTTCTCGAAGGCGGCCTGGGCCTCGGCATACTTTTTCTGCCTGGCCTGCAGGTCGCCGAGGAGCATGTAGTGGCCGGCGGCCTTGGGCGCTTTCTTGATCTGTTCCTCGACGCGCTGCACTGCCTTTGTCAGGTCCTTGTCGGTGGTCAGGGCCGTCAGCAGGGCCAGGGCCTTGGAATTATCCGGAGCCGCCTCGAGCAGGCGGGCAAATGCCTCCTCGGCTTTCTGCCTGTCCTTCAGGCCAAGATAGGCGATCCCGAGGTTGCCCATCAGGTCGACATCGTTGGGCACCTGTTTCTGGATGGTCTCGATCAGCGAGACGGCCTCGGTGAATTTCTTGTCCTGGATCAGTGCTTTCACCAGTAATTTTGCCGCATTGAAGTTGCGGGGTTCGAGCTTCAGGGCGATCGAGGCCTCCCTGCCGGCGGTCTGACTGTCGCCCTTGATCAGGGCCAGCTGTGAGGCGAGGGTGTGGTACTGGCTGATGCCGGGGCCGTACTGCAGGGCCGAGTCGATGGCCTTCTGGGCCAGTTCGCCCTCGCCGAGCTCGAGATGGGCGACGGCCAGGAAGAAATAGGGCTCGGCCCACTTCGGATAGTTGGTGGTCAGCGGGGTGAGGGTGTCGACGGCCTCACGCTTCTTGCCGTCTTTCAGCTGGAACCTGGCCTTGAGCAGCTTGGCCTCGCCATGGTCCGGGTTCTTAGCCAGCATGCCGTCCATCAGGGTCTTCGCCTCGTCGTACTGCCGCATGTCGAACAGCAGCTTGGCCAACGCGGCCTGAAATTCGATGGCATCCGGCTTGTCCTTCAGGGCGGCGCGGAGAATCTCAATCGCGGCCTCGGGCTTGTTCTGGGATTTGTAGAAATCGACCAGCAGCAGCTTGTACCTGGCATTGTCGGACTCGAGGGCGATGGCCTTCTTCAGTTCCGCTTCCGCCTTGTCCGACTCCTTCTTCATCTGGTGCATGGAGGCCATCATCAGGTGCAGCTGGGCGTTGTCGGGGAATTTCTGCTGCATCGTGGCGAGGAGTTTCTCGGCATCCGCGGTCATCTTCTGCTGCTCGAAGAGGGCCAGCAGGGTGCGGTAGTTGGCAAAATTGTCCGGTCCGGCCTCGATCGCCTTCTCGAACATGGACCGTGCTTCCGGCCATTTCTCCTGGGCAGCGTAGATGCGGCCCCTGATGTTGTAGAAGCGGTCGGTTTCCTGCTCCTTTTTGCCGACCTTGGCCACGGCATCCTCGGCCTCTTTGAAATTGCCGGCGATAAGCTCGATATTGGCCAGCAGGGCCAGGGCGTCGGTATGGTCCGGCTTCTGTCCCAGCACCTGGTCGACGTATTTCCGGCTCTCGTCCTTCTTGTTAGCCAGCAGCAGGAATTCGGCCACCTTCACCCCGGCGTCGAGGTTGGCCGGATCGAGGCTGGCGGTCCGCTGCAGTTCGGCAAAGGCGTTCTTCGGGTCATTCTGCTCCAAATAGAGCAGGCCGAGCTGATAGCGGGCGTTGGCGAATTTCGGGTCGATCTGGATGGCGTTGCGCAGTTCGATCACCGCCGCGCTGTTTTCCTTCTGCTTGATGTATTCGAGCGCCTTCTGATAGTGTTTTTCCTTCTTCTTTTCAGGGTTGGAGCAGGCGGCAACGGACAGCAGCAGCAGGGGAATCAGAAGGAAGACGAGTATCCGGTTGAATTTCATGTTCAGGCCTCTTGGCTGGCGTGGTTTTTGGATATGCTGTTGTTGGAGTTTGGGGAAATCTTGAATAACCCGGGTCCCATCACTCCCGCGTAAACGGGAGTCCAGTTGACAGTACGACCGTGGCCGTCCGCCACCGGCGTCACTCCCGCGCAGGCGGGAGTCCAGTAAAATGAACGCATTGGAAGCTTACTTTGGTGGTCATGACGTTATTTTCAAAGTTCCCTCGAATGCTTTTCAGTTTCTCGCCCGACATTATGCATGCAGTGTATAAAAAAAGCTCACGGTTTGACAGAAAAAAGATTATTCTTTCCGGGTTTGGGGCCAAAGCAACCGGAATCAATTCCGGGAAGACGGAAAACACCCTTTGCCACCTGCAAGGCTGGATTCGTCGATACGTTATTGCCATTGCGCACATCTCAAATAGGGGGAGACATATGAAGAAGATGCCCGCGGCGCTCGTGCTGACCTGCCTGTTTTTCGTTCTACTGCCTTCTTTTGTCCTTGGTGCGCAGTCGACGCAGGATGTTCCGGCCACCGAGGAACTGAAGCAGAAGGTCAGAAAGGATATCCTGGCCAAGGCCGGAAAGACCGGCGATGCCGGGGCCGATTACATGATCGGGATCGGCGACATCCTCGGCATCAGCGTCTACGGCGAAGGAGACATGGCCGTCGCGCCGGTGCAGGGAACCCCCAGAGGTGAGGGGGAACAGGCGACCCAGCCCCCCGGCAGCGGTGTCGTGGTGCGGATCGACGGCAAGATATCCCTCAAGCATATAGGCGATATCGAGGTCGCAGGTCTCACCCTGACCCAACTCGCCGACTACCTGAAGGTCATCTATGCCTCGGTGTTTGACGACCCGGTGGTGACCACCGTGCTGGTGCAGAGCAACAGCCGACGCTATACGGTCATGGGCAAGGTGGCGCAGCCCGGCGTCTTCCACCTCGACTACCCGATCAACATCGTCCAGGCCGTGGCCCGCAGCGGCGGGTTCAACGAGTGGGCCAACTCCTCGATCACCCTGGTCCGCAAGGATGGCAAAAATGACAGCCTTTTCGAGGAAAACACCCTCGAATTCGACTACGACGACTTTCTGAAGGGGAAAGAACTGGAGCGCAACATCCTTCTCGAGGCCGGTGATATCCTGATCGTCCACTGATGGCGGTGGTGCGTATCAACAGTGCAGGCAACAGGGAACATTGGGATGCCGTCACTCCCGCTTCAACTCCGTCACTCCCGCGCAGGCGGGAGTCCACAAAAAAGGGCTTCCCTGGCTGCCCGCCTTCGCGGGCATGACGAGAATATTCAAAGTTCCTGTAAGAAGAGGAGGACGAATGAAACGCTACTGCCTGCCGGCTCTTCTGGCGCTTTTAATTGTCAATCATTCCATTCCGGCTGATGCCGCCGAAGTCACCGTCAGAGGTGGTCTGACGACGGGAGTTGATCTCTACGATCGCAATTACACAAGTGAAACAGACAACACCGGGGTAAGCCCAGAATTCGTCAGCATACTTCCGGATGACGACCAGGACGACTACCAGCGGGTCATCGTCCAGCCCCTCATCGCCGTGGACAGGGTCACGGAACGAAGCGCCTTCAGCCTCTCCTACCAGCCCGGTTTCTACTACGATTTCGAGAGCGAGGATGACGATATCCAGCAGCAGGCGACCCTTGACTATAGTAGGGGGATGTCTAAAAACTGGAAGCTGTCGCTAAACGATAGATTCCTGCAGGCAGATGATGCCAACAGCATACAGGTGGCTGATCCGGCAACCGGAAGGGCCGCATCGCAGCAACTGGCCGGCAGCGAAACGGCTGCCCAGGCAGAAAGCACCGGCAATTCCGACGACCAGGGGCGGAGGAAATACACCACCAACACCCTGCGGCTGCTCTCTGACTGGACGTACCGCCAGGACAGCCTGTTTTCGCTCGGTTATGGCTATGGCATCCTGAGAAACGATGAGGACGAAGCCAGGCAGCAGGATGAGGATTACGACAGGCACGATATCAGCGCCCAACTCGGCCACCGGTTGTCGCAGAAATGGAAGATGAATCTGTCCGGCCAGTATGTCCGCGGTCTGTACGATGAACCCGAAGCAAATGATCAGGCAACCGATGCGGACGGAGAGACCGGATCGGCAGAAAACATTTCAGACGATGTCAGCGAGTACCATACCGCAGCCGGCGCCGAATACAACGGCATCGTCCGCCACCCGCTCAGTATGGACTATCGCTACAGCCTCTACGACTATGAGGATGAAACTGAGGGTGACACCCAGGTCCACGGCCTGACCTTCGGCTGGACATGGTTGCATTCGCCGCATTTAACTTTCAGCTTGGCTGCTGGCCCCTCCTATGCCGAGACAGACGGCCAGGACGATACCTGGGGCGGGAATGGCGAGGCCGGTATCGACTATGTCATGGAGAAGGCGCACTTCAACTTCACCCTGGCAAAGGGCCTCGAGCGACAGAATTTCACAGGCGAAACCGACGACAACGGTCTGATCGATTACTGGGATGCTCGAGCAAATTATTCCCGGCAATTGCTGGAGTCAACAACCTTCTCGCTGTTTGCCGGATACCGGTATGAAGATCAGGATGAACTGACCGAGACATCCCGCGGCACATCGAATCTGGGCGATCAGTTCGAGACAATCAACACGCAGAACCTCTACGCCGGCTGCGGTCTGCAGTATTCCTTCTGGAAGTGGTACACCGTCGAACTCAGCTACCGCTACGGCGACCAGACCTCCGACAACCCCGAAGACGAATACGACGAACATACCGTGATGCTCAGGCTCTCCTTCATGAAGGATTTCTGGCGCTGGTAGAAAGATGAAATGATTACATAAGACGATCAGTCAATTGATCCGTCACTCCAGCGCAGGCGGGAGTCCACAGCCGGGCTGTCCTGGATACCCGCCTGCGCGGGCATAACGGCAGTATGTGCGAATTGCCTGCATGACTTGAAAACATTTGGCGGTTCAAGCTGATTTGGGTCCGAATCGTCGATTGGCTGAATTTTGAAGGTGATACGTTATTTTTAGAGAGATCGTGGATGTTCTCTTCAAGAAGAACCCGATATCGTGGCCATCCTGCTCCACTCCAGCATTAGAATTGAACCTGGCGGATATCCGTTCATGGATTCCTGGAAGATGCTCTCATTCTCTCAGATTGCGTTAGCACTCTGAGAGTCCGGACGCCTGTTTAATTCAGGTCTGAGGGTTGAATAAAGCTGCTTTTATGAGATTTTTATCTAAGTCAGTATGAATATAGTAAAAAAAACGTATCCTTGGAATCCTGGTCGGGTGCCTCTTCATTGCCGCCTAATACCCGGTTTTCGATATTCTTGTAAAGAAATGGTCAGAATCCGAGGATTACACCCATGCATTCTTTACTGTGCCAATCATCCTCTACATAGGCTGGAGTCGGAGACAGAGTTTCATTGATGGGAGGGGCTGGCCGATAACCGGACTGATCGTGCTGACCCTTGCGACTGTTTTCTACATTCTTTCGTTACAGTTGCAGATCCCGTCCTTTATTGCATTGTCGATGGGGTTAACAGTCTTTGGTGCCATCCTATATATGTCGGGAGCCAGTGTCGTAATTGAGATGGTCATCCCACTGTTGCTGTTGCTTTTTGTCATCGCTCTCGTGGTTGTGTTTGCCTTGCAGAGGGTGCTCGAACATTGGGAAACACCAAAAGTTGTCCTGAACAATCTGTAGAGTGTTATTCTTATTGGTTACACACCTTATTCTGTTACGGAAGATCGTTCCTATAATGGTGTGATGGCAATATACCCAACTGCCTCAGCCGCGTGATTGGTTTCTACGTCTTTCGATTGTTCTTCTTCAATCTTCATCCTGACGGTCGATAAAGAAAGATTCAGCGTACGGACCGTGGCGGTATCAGCTTCTGCATATGTTTGCATTTCGGCAAAGAAGTACGGCTTTGAATCGAACTGGGTCTGGAAAGCCAGGTCAGACCAGTAATTAGTATTATTCTGCGGGGTGTGCTGTGCCTCGAATTTCATTCCGGAGTACTCTCCAATGCCGGGCTCCCATGCGATATAACCTACAGTTTCAGGCTTGTGGTTCGCCCTGTTTTTTTCCCGTTCCTGCATCTTGTATTCGACCGAAGTTGTTGTGGCATTCTTGAGTCGACCGCTGACTACGGTTGCTTCGTTGGTAGTCATTATCTGGGTGACGACAACAGGCTTTTTATTGTACGCCTGTTGGAATGCCAGGTTCTGGAATGTAGCCGTGCCGCTGAATGTTCCTGCTTCGAGTTTCAGGCCGTTCTCAAGACTGTATACGCCTTTTTCCACAATAAGGATGCTGAAGGTTTCGAGAGAATGAGGGCTCCTGATATCATACCATTCCTCGACGCGTACTTCGCAGTCGGTGGGGGTGACGTTTCGGACGCGCACCGCGGCGGCTGCACTGTCGACATATCCCATCGGACCGGCAACTATGACCGGGTCGGTGAACGGCTGGCTGAAGACTACTTTCTTCCAGGTGGTGTCGGCCTGAATCTCCTGTACCTCAAGTTTTATCGCTTCGGGAGCTTGAACGCTGACCACTTGCGTTTTCACTGATGAGTCTCCCTTGTCGTCGACAACCTCAAGAGCGACTGTGTAGTCACCCGCCTCGGTGAAGATGTGCTGGGCGGTCACGCCGTTGGCGGTCGAGCCGTCTCCAAAGCTCCAGATATAGCTGGAGATCGTGCCGTCGGCATCGGTCGAGCCACTGCCGCTGAACGTTACGTTGAGAGGTGCGTTGCCAGATATCGGCGAGGCAGTTAAAGAGGCGACCGGCAGTTCGTTCTCGATGACAGTTGGGGCGGATACAAGCACCGGAGTGCTGGTCTGTGCGGACAGGCCAGCGCTGTCGGTGACCGTCAGGGTTGTATGGTAAGTTCCAGCCGTGGCAAATGTGTGGGAGACTAAAGCGCCCTCTGCAGTTGCGCCGTCGCCAAAGGCCCAAATATAGGACATGATTGGGGGCTGTGCGCTGCTTGATCCACTGCCGTCGAAGTTGACGCTGAGCGGAGCTTCACCGATGGTGGCTGATGACGAGATGACAGGGATCGGTGCTGATTGAGTTGGAGGCGGAGTCGTGGCAGGAGCGATTACGGTGATCACAACGCTGCTTTGCTGTGTCAGCCCGTCTGTATCTGCGATCGTGAGTGTTGCTGTGTAACTTCCCTCGGATTGGTAAACATGTGTAACGGTGGCCCCAGTTGAAGTTTGACCGTCGCCGAAAGACCATGCATAGCTGCTGATGGAACCAGTGGATTGAGAACCGTCAAATGTCAGATTGAAAGGAGCTTCTCCGGTCTGACTGGCTGTGACGATGACTGCGTTCAGAGGTGTGGATGTGGTCGGCTCAGGCACAGAAACGATATCGGAATAACCGCTTTCCTCCGAGCCATTGTAGGCTGTCAGGGCAAAATGGTAGGTTGTGTTTTCGTTAAGACCAGTGATGGTGAAAGTTGTCACCTTGCCGACATCGATTGGCGATGAACCCTGCGTTGCCCCAGTACCGTCAAAGGGGGGGGTCGGGTCCCCACCGATTTTGTAGTATAATTTATATCCCTCAACGGGTTCGGGATTGGCGGACCAGGAAAACGAATAGTCCTTTGCAAAGGCAACGGTCGTCGTGAGAAAGGAGATGACTCCGACGCACACAAAGATGATCGCCTGGAGAGAATGAGCGGGCCAATGAGGTCGTGTGTTATTTGAAGTTTTCATGCCACTTACTTAGCAATTTTCATTCCAGAATAAATATCGTTATAATTATAGATACATGCGGTGCATGAATAGAAGGAGCTGACGTTAATACGCTGCGATGAATTACTGAATGGTAATCAATGTTTCTTTTGCCCGGCCTTGGTTTTGACCTTGTAGTGTCAATCAGCGTCGAAAAATGCCCCCTCTATTTAAGAACAAATCATCCTCTCTTCTTGAGTCGATAAGACTCGTTTCCTGTTTTAATGATGTCGCAATGATGGGTCATCCGATCCAGCAAGGCAGTCGTCATCTTCGCATCACCAAAGGGATCCTTGAATATTCATCCATTTAACCTGCAAGGATGAAAAATCCTGAAATGCATCTCAAATAAGCTGTTTTGAAACATATCCATACTCATATCTTTCGTTCATATCAGGTCTTTTCACCTGGTAAGAAACGATATTTGGCCATAGGGTGCACTTCATCCTTGCAATGTGACAAGAAGAGAATATCGACTCAGGTTGTAGGCCATGTTTCGCAGGCCAACTGCTGCCGTTGCCCTCACGAAGCCGATGCATCGCAAAATCGTATTGCCTGCTCGCTGAGCCTGGAAACCAAAGATATACTCAATTCTGGAACGAATCTTTGCGCCAATCCGATTTCCTCTCTTTTCCCAATCGTTGAGCTTCTTGTAAGGAGACCCTTTCCGTTGAATGTGCTCTCGATAGCCCATCTTCTCCAACCAGTCGATCTTCTCTTCAGAGCGATAGGCAGAATCAGCCCAAACATCTCCACTGGTGTTCTCAGGATCAAGCAGTTCTTCAAAGACATTGCTGTCGTGCACTTCCGCACTGCTCACCGAGTAACTACGGATCAGTTTGTGCTTCACATCAGGCGAGATATGGTTCTTGTAGCCAAAGAAATTCCTTCCATTCTTTTTGGTCCAGCGGGCATCGGTGTCTTTCTGGCTGCGCTTGTGATTGCTCCAGTTTTCTGGTTTGTCCCCAGCCTTGGTCTGCTGATTCTCTTCACGGCTGTTGCGTTGGATAGGTATCCTGACAATGTTGGCATCAACTATTTGTCCCTTTTGCGCCTTGAAACCTTTTTCCAACAAAAAGGCGTTGAACTGGGAGAACAGCGTTCCCACAACTCCGGCATTGGCGAGATCGTTGCGGAATCGCCAGATGGTTGTACAGTCGGGAATCTTGCTGGCGGCGTGCAGACCAAGAAACCGCGAAAACGAGTAGCGGTCGAGAATCTGGTATTCCAGCCCCTCGCCAGACAGATTGTACAGCGATTGCAGAACGAGAATCTTGAACATCAAGATAGCGTCAAAACCGATGGGACCGGCATTCGACTTCTTCGCTTTCTTCCTGGCCTTTTCGATGGTTGGTCGAAAGATCTCCCAATCAATCTTTTCGTCGAGAGTTGCCAGTGGGTCGCCAGCAATGTCAATGCGCTGAAGACGCATATCAAAATCGAGAATTCCAAGCTGTTTCATGTTTTCTCCGGCTATGCAAGCTACTTTGAATATCACTGTTTTCATCGAATCGATAGTTCTCTATCGCCTTGATATCACAAAACTCGACTCAACCTGAAATCGGTAAAAATGCAATTATTCAAAGTAGCCTGCAGCATGAATACTCAGTTATTCCTCGATAATTTACACTTAGAGTGCTGTTATTAAAATGAATAAATTGATAATTCAGTGAATTTTTCTACTGGATTATTCAAGGAACTCTTAAATGAAAACAGCATTATATAATTTCTTCATGTTACGCTATCAAAAATTTAAGTTACTTAAGGAATATTGTACGATACAAAAATTTAATTCTGCTTTTCTTTGCTATAAAAAATGTTAGCATTCATACATAATAATTTGTCGATTAATTAACACTTTTATCCTAGAAATGAAAAAGCCGGGCTACCAATTTAAATTGGTAACCCGGCTAGCTTATAAGCTCCGTGGCTTTCCGTCCCTGCCTTGCGGCAGGTTTGGCTTTTTCACATTTTATATATGATCAATTATTGTTTTGAGATCATATTTCTCAGAACTTGTCAATGGAATATTTATGAGTAGAGATAAAACTCTGTAGCTAAATTCAAACATTTGAATAGCTTGGGTAGAGTAAGCAATAGAGTACCCCCTACTATCAGTCACTACACTATTGCGGCATTGTGGTCATTTTTTGCTGCATCATATCACTAGTGTCCCAACGAGTCTGTAGAAAAAGCCGTTTTTAGAAGGTCATTTCGCAAGCTGAATTTGAAATGATTCCCCAAGTCGACTGTTGTCAACAATTGTTGTTTTCTTTCATGTCCGGCAATTTGGTTTCGTTATTATAGGAGATACTTCGGCGGCGTATCTTCGCTATCGTCTCCACTATCAGCATCCTCCATTCCTCCATGGCCAATTCTTGGCCATAGAGGAATACCATGGGGGTCAATTTTCGACGCTGATTCCTTTGCTCAAGGGGTCATTATTGCATGCTGAACTACATTGTAGCTGCAAAACTACTTCGTGGCGACCGTATTCGACGTTTTCCCGCCAGAGGCCTTGCTGATTACCCAGATCAACCACTCCTGTTGCTTTTGGGAGAAGTCGGAATTTTTCTTTGAGAGGAATCCTTCCAGGGCATCTGTATCCTTGAAGGATATGGAGTAATAGCCCTGGGCGAAGGCCCCGCGCCCAAGCAGGTTGACAGCGCCCTGAGTGTCTATTCCGACCATCAGGTCATGGTTTTTGAATATTGTTGAACCTTCGGTTGTCGAAATTGTCCCATATCTGGCGTTGTTGATATAGCGGTACGAAAAGGAGCCGATGATCGCGATGAGGATGAGGCAGAAGGTGATAGCCAGTCGCGTGCTGGTTTGCGGGGAGAATATGTCACCCAGGGAGAAGGGGATGCATTGCCTGATGGTTGATGCGATATCCGAGTGTCGGGCCAAACGAGGCTCCACAACATTCCCGGTGAATTGCTCGAGGTCGCTGATTGCACCGTGATCAGAGGGATCTGACATGGCGACCTCGAGGATGTTGTTGTTTTTCAGTCTAAGCGGAATGGCATCATATTTCCGGCAGAGGTGCCGGGGCAGTTTCTTGCGCACTTCCGGTGAAAAGCTCTTTTTGACATCAGTAATTTCGATTTCTAATTGTTTGGCCAGGATTTCAGCGAGTTGATCCTCACTCAAGGCCCCCATCCGCACCAGTATGTTGCCAAGTCGGCGGTAACCGGTGACTTGTACTCTTAGGGCTTCGTTGAGGGTTTCCTGATTTACAAGATTTTGCTGTATCAATAGTTCGCCGAGAAGCATTTTGGCAGCCATGTCATCACCCTCATAGGAGTTTTGATTGTGTATATATATACATTATATGTCATCTTATAAGGATTGAAAAGTTCAATATATGATTCAACAATATCAGCTCAATACATCAGATGAGGATTTTTCGAAGAGGAAATGTTTGAAAATCAGGGGAATTAAAATGAGAGCCAGGCAAACTGGGAGGCGGCTGATATTCTGTGTTGATGCTCTCCAGCAACTCTAATGAACTACATGATATTTCGTTGATGAGCAGTAAGGTAGGTTGAAAGAGAATGCCGTTAAATCGCAAATCTGGATCGCTGTTTCGGTCTATCTGCTCGTTGCCATCATGAAGAAACGGCTCAAGATTGAAGCCAGTCTCTACACAATTCTACAGGTTTTAAGCGTGACAATATTTGAACGTCTGCCAATATTACTAGCACTTACGAGTGTTGATTGCATATCCGAGCAAGTTGGCGACTCTAAGCAGTTGTTATTGTTCAGCTAAACGTTGGGTGCTAGTGTCTCTGCTTAAAACTTGACCTCGGTCGGTCTTTCATCTATGCTTTCAGCGAATCCAAACAACGAAAGAAAGTCCTATTAATATCTTCCAAACCCTTTGATTCAGGGTTGAATTTAGCGATGCCAAGTTCAATTAAAAAATTGAGACACGCTGTCACAAATCTGGATGAGCATATTATTAGCACTGATACATGCCGATTATGTAGAGGCTGAGTTGGAAAATGACACAAATAATCACTAATTGTCTCACCATAGATGTGGAAGACTATTTTCAGGTTAACGCCTTCTCAGGTCATGTGCATCGCGACCAGTGGGGATCCTTTCCGCTCAGGGTCGAGAAGAATACTCAACGAATTTTGGATATTCTGGATAGTTACAATATCAAGGCAACATTCTTTGTGCTCGGTTGGGTTGCCGAGCGGGTGCCATCACTGGTTCCGGAAATTCGCCAGCGCGGGCATGAAATCGCCTGCCATGGATATTCCCATGAACTTGTTTACAAAATCGGCCCAGATCGATTTCGGAGTGATATCCGCAGATCAAAGAAACTCCTTGAAAGCCAGATTGGCGAGCGAGTCAACGGTTACAGAGCGCCGAGTTATTCCATAACCAACAACTCAATATGGGCATTGAATATCCTTGTCGAGGAAGGATTTGAATATGATTCCAGCATCTTTCCGATCCTGCACGACACCTATGGCATTCCAGATGCCCAGCGCTTTCCGCATATAATTAAGACTGATGCCGGCCCGTTGACAGAGTTTCCGTTGACAACGCTTTCCATGAGTCTATTTTCGAGAAAATTCCATCTGCCGATTGCCGGGGGGGGGTACTTGAGACTCTTGCCGGCGAGCATTATCCAGAGAGGCATTTCTTCGATCAATAATCGAGAACAACAGCCAGCTGTGCTCTATTTTCATCCCTGGGAGATAGATCCGGGCCAACCTCGGATAAAAGCCAGTATGAAATCACGATTTCGACATTACCTGAATCTGAGTCGGACGGAAACAAAGCTTAAATATTTGTTTAATACCTTCAAATTCTGCCCAATGAAAGAAGTGGTGTTACAACATGGTTATGTCCTTGGATGATTCGCAACACATTGCTGATACTGCAATTACCATAGAACAAAATTTTTCAGATCGAGAATTGTGGGATTCATATGTGCACTCCCATCATTGCTCAAGCAATTACCATCTCTTTGGCTGGCGTGATGTTATCGAGCGCAGTTTTGGACACCGCTGTTTTTATTTAGCTGCTCAAGATGCAACCGGAAAAATAGTGGGAGTATTACCGCTCGTTTTCATGCAAAGCCGGATCTTCGGTCGATTTCTGGTGTCGCTTCCTTTTTTCAACTATGGAGGCCTGCTGTGTGATCGGCAAGAAATCGGTGAAGCGCTCCTGAGCGGAGCGGCAAACTTACAAAAAGATCTGCATTCTCAATCCTGCGAATTACGACACGTTAAACAATGGGTTGGAGATATGCCGACAAAACAGCATAAAGTCGTCATGGTGCTTGATCTGGCAGACAATGCAGAGGCACAGTGGCAGGGATTTAATGCCAAACTCCGCAATCAGGTCCGTAAAGCAGAGAAAAGTGGCTTGACGGCAGAAGTGGGCGGTAAAGAATTCCTTGATTCTTTTTATGCTGTTTTCGTTCGCAATATGAGAGATCTCGGAACTCCTGTTTATGGTCGGAAGTTCTTTAAGGAAGTGCTGCGGGCTTTTTCGGATTATTCTCGCATAATCGTGGTACATCTTGAAGGAAAACCGATTGCCGCCGGTTTGATTGTCTGGTTCCGTGATACTGTGGAAATTCCATGGGCGTCCTCAATTCGTGACTACAACCGGTTTTGTCCGAACAATCTTCTCTATTGGACGGCCCTGCAATATGCCCTGTCAAACGGCTTTAAAAAATTTGACTTCGGTCGTTCAACACCCGGTGAAGGTACATACAAATTCAAAGAGCAGTGGGGGGCGCAACCGATCCAACTCAATTGGCAATATATTTTACCAAAGGGAGCATTATTGCCGGAATTGAACACGAAGAATCCCAAGTTCAATTTGGCGATCAAGGCGTGGCAGAAATTGCCACTATCTGTATCCAGGTTTTTTGGGCCTCATATTGTGAAGAATATCCCATGAGCATTCGCATTGGCAGGACCCTTCCGCCGGCAGTTGCCCCTATCGGCCTTGGTAACGTCGTACATGGTCTCTTTGCAATATTACAAGGGAATAAGGCTCAGCAGAGTTTTTCTGATCAACTGAAAGAGTATTTCAAGGTGAAGCACTGCTTTTTACTTTCCTCCGGCAAGGCTTCACTCGCTCTTATTCTGCAGTCAATCAAAGAACAGCATCCGGAAAAGGATGAAGTCCTGATCCCGGCCTTTACCTGCTACTCAGTCCCCGCCGCCATTATTCGAGCAGGTTTGAAAATTAGAATCTGTGACATCGAACCCGAAACATTGGACTTTGATTATGATGAGCTTACAAAGCATTTGTCTGCTCCCAATTTGTTATGTGTTATTCCAACTCACTTGTTTGGCGTTACAGCGGATGTTCCTAGAGTCCGTGAAATTTTAGGCAATCGCGATATTACTCTCGTCGAGGACGCTGCGCAGGCGATGGGAGGAGAATATCTAGGACACAGAGTTGGAACTCTCGGCGATGTCGGATTTTTCAGCCTGGAGCGTGGTAAGCCTTTTTCAACCGTTGAAGGTGGGGTAATTATAACCAATTCTGACGAGTTGGCGGTTGTTATAAAAAGCCATATCGATGAGCTTCCATCATATACTTTCTTTGAACAGCTGCTATTGGCATCATATGCAATCGTGATATCTGTCTTTTCCCATCCGGAACTCTTTTGGTTTCCACGATCTCTGCCATTCCTGGGGCTTGGCGAAACACATTATGCCCCAAATTTCTCGATAAAACGTATGTCAGCCTTTCAGGCCGGGCTAGCGAGAGGTTGGAAAGACCGGCTCAATCAATTCATTCAGGCCAGGAGGAGGAATGCTGATCGCTTCTATAGATCTGGGATTATCTCGGCCGGGGGGGGCCTACCACATACGAATGATTTAATCCGATACCCAATAATGGTTTCCAGCAAAGGTGAAAAACAGTCAATCTTGCTTGAAAGTAATTGTTTTGGCTTAGGGTTGGCGGATGTCTACCCTGATACTGTTGATTGTATAGAAGGTCTGAGGGGGAGGGATATCATTGGAGATGCCACAAAAGCTCGATCAATTATCGAGAGGATGATTACATTGCCCATACACCCCTATGTTACAGAATCAGATATGGAAAGAATAATACCTCTTGTTCGAAAGGCAGGAGACTTTGTGGTTGGCAGGAATCTGGAAAAATCAAAAGAAGCGTGAGGGCTAATTGATTAAGTATAGGGACATGTCGAGTAGAGAAAAGCTCAAGTTGTTTGTGATTACTCTGCTCTGGTTTGCGATATTTGCACCAATTTATCCGGAAATGGTTCGAGAATGGCTATCTCATTCAGACAACTCCCATGGTTTTATTGTTCCCCTGGTTGCTGGATATTTCGCCTGGGAGAGAATGAAGCGCCTTGGTTCCGTTAACATCAGTGGTTCCTGGTTGGGATGTGCCACATTCTTGCTGGCTCTTGCCATGTATGTGGTCAGCTTTGCAGGGGGGCTGGCTTTTCCGGCAAGAATTGCGATGGTGCTGTCACTGTTTGGCTTGGTTTGGTGTGTGTTGGGTAATGAGGCGATCAGAATTATGGCTTTTCCTATTCTGTTTCTCCTGTTTATGATTCCACTGCCATATTCGCTCATTAATTATGTATCTGGCCCGCTGCAGTTAATGGCCACGATAATCTCAGCCAACCTCATAGGATTTTGTTCAATACCGGTTTTTCGAGAAGGGAACATGCTCTATTTTGTTGGTACGCAGCTCGAAGTTGCAGAGGCCTGCAGCGGTATCAGGTCAATAATGGCATTGTCGATGCTGGCTTTTGCTTTTGCCAATCTTTCAAGAACGGGATGGAAAGGCAAGGTAATACTTGTGATTTCAGCAATACCGATTGCCTTGGCTGCCAACATTGTTCGCGTTACCGGTACTGGGATATTGGCTCATTTTTTCGGTGATAAGGTCGCAAGAGGATTTCTTCATGAATTCTCAGGATTAGCCATATTTCTCCTCGGGTTTCTGGTTCTTTTTGGAGTATTTTCAATGATGAACAAAAAGAAAAATCTAAATGTCAAATAAATTCTATATAATATGTCTTGTCGCAATGATCCTTGTTGCAGGAGCCGTTGCTGGGATTTTTTCCAGACACATACCTGTTGTGGTTAAAACAAACCTTGAAAATCTGCCGATGGTAATTTCTGGCTATTCTGCTGTCGACGATTCTTTCTCAGAGGCTGTATACAAGGAATTAAATGCCGATAAACACCTTTATCGCCATTATAAGCCACCAACCGGAAGTCGTGTGGATTTGTATATCGGCTATTATGGAACTGCAAAGGGGGGAAGGACTGGACATAATCCTTATGCTTGTCTGCCTGGCGGTGGTTCAGTAATTGTTGATACAAAGGTGGTTAATCTCAGGCAATCAGCAACTGGAAAGAGTGTTCCCATAAATTATGTACTAGCCAAGAAAGGTGGGGAAAACATAATTCTCCTCCACTGGTATCAAACAGCAGGGGATACGGTTGTTTCTTCAGGATTTCAACAGAATATTCAAAGATTCTCAGGAAGGATTCTGCACAATCGCAATGATGGAGCTTATGTTCAGATTACAGGTGTTTCATCAGATAACGATGTTGACAAGACAAGAGACACGATGGTGCATTTTGCCGAGGAGATTCTAAATCTGTTGCCTGCTTATTGGCCTGAAGAAAAGTGAACCCTGATAGTTTGCCTGAAAATAGTGCAAAGTAGGCGGCGGCAAGAAAGTAAATAATTATCGTTACTCAATTTTTAATCTGTTGGGATAATGCACAAAACCTTGAGCACCAGAATGTGATTTTGTGGAAGCTGATTTGAATATCCCGAAGGAGTATTCTCAATATTCTTACCTTCTTTTTTCCGACCTATGAGATATTCCTCTTGTTGAAACGCTTTGTCCAAGACGCTTCAACTTTGCTGAAAATAACTTGACCTGTGTGGCTGGGAGACGCAGAATTGCAGATTATGCTGTGAATATTCATCAACTGATCGAGGGCAAAATTGTGTTTTATCGCTTGAATCTGCAGCAAGTTAGGGAGACAGAGTCGAGATGAACAAGCTGTACGCAATGAGGATAAGTGAGATATGGAACTATGTAGAAAAGCAGGATTTATTGTTCTGGCTGATCAACCTGTATCTATTCTTCGAATATGTGCGGCCTCAAACGCTCTACCGAGCGCTGGATATCCTACCCTACGCGCAGATCATCATATTGTTGACGCTGGCGCTGGCCACAATACGTGGAACTCTCGGCAAGGTGAGCAATCCTCTAAATAAGCTGATAGTGCTCTATTTCCTAGTTATACTCGCCTCTTCCGTCCAGGCACTTTCCCCTGAAACATCCTATTCCAAGCTTTCTGAATTTATATCATGGATGATTATTTATTTCCTCATTGTCAATATTATAAATACTGAGAGTCGTTTTCTCATCTTCATCCTGGCGTTTATGATCTACAGTTTCAAAATGTCTCAATTTTCTTTCAGAAATTGGATTGCCTCAGGGTTCGGATTCGTGGGAATTGGTACCGGTGGAGGCCCGGGCTGGTTTCACAATTCCGGGGAATTCGGTATTCAGATGGTCATCTTCTTTTCTTTTGGGGCGTGTTTTTTCTGGGCTCTTAAGAAGCACTGGCCTCGTTGGAAACAGGCGGTCTTTTTTCTGTTCCCCCTGACCGCCCTGACCGGCACTGTCTCTTCTTCATCACGAGGCGCTGTGCTGGGAGTTGCCGGAGTCATAGCGTTTTGGATGCTGAAAAGCAGGTACAAGATCAGAGGTATCCTTTTGGCAGGTGTACTAGCAATTATTGTATTTGCTATAATTCCCCCGGAGCAGAAAGCTCGCTTTGAAGCAATGGGCAATGACGACACCTCCACCAGCCGGATAGAATATTGGAAAAGAGGGCTTGAATTGATAGAGCGTTATCCGGTTTTAGGAGTTGGGCATGAAAATTGGCTGGTTGCCCAGGAAAAGGTTTTTGGCATAGAAAATTCAGAGATAAGTCACAATATATTCATCCAGTGTGCAGCTGATCTTGGCTATACTGGCTTTTCAGTGTTACTGCTATTAATCTTTTTTACATTCAGGAATAATTATAATGTGAGAAGAATAATACGCGATTCCCGGAGGGATAATGACTTTCTGTTTTTCATGTCACATGCTCTGGATGGTGCCTTGGTCGGCTATATGGTAAGCGGCTTTTTTGTGACCGTTTTGTATTATCCCTATTTCTGGATCAATCTCGCCATGACAGCGTCCCTGCGTGAAGCAACCCGAGTGTGGGCTTCAAGCAATTCGACAATTCAAGCCTCTTAATTATCTTTTCTCTCAGAATCACTTGTATATGAAAGCAGCTCCAGATTCTTCGCGCGGCGGTGTCTTGCTGGTGGCAAATTATGATTCAAATGTAGGCTTTGCTTGGTGGCTGATGGAAAGTTTCTGGGTGAAGTTGGCGGAGCACTATGCCGAACGCAATGTTTTCCTGGCATTTCCCCAAATCAGTAGGGTTTCAGAGAGCATACAATCGTCTTCCATAAACGTTGTAGAAATTGATTTCAGCAAAACTGTCATAGGAAATATTGCCGCTCAACTTGGTTTCCTGCGGCGCCACCGGATACGACTCATCTATTTCTCGGATATGTCTACCTGGCACTGGCGTTTCGTTCTCTATCGCCTGTTTGGGGTGAGGCTTATTGTTGTTCATGATCATACGCCAGGTGTCCGGACACCGGCGAGAAATTGGAAGGCGTTTGTAAAACGAATTTTACATAAGATGCCGATGTTTACAGTAGATGGAGCTATCGGTGCAACCGAATATATCCGACAACGTCTTGTCCAGGTGTCTTGCGTCCCCGCAGACCGCTGCTATGCTGCGCCAAATGGTTTGCCTAACAATGAAATCCCACCGAGGAAAGTTCAATTGCGTCAATTACTCGAGATCCCAGAGGGGAAAAAAGTTATCGTGATGACCGGGAGGGCACATCGCTACAAAGGCATTGGTTTTATGCTGGAGGTGATCAACTTGTTACCCGTGGTCTATAAGGAAAAGATGCACTTTGTGTTTATCGGTTCTGGGCCGGATCTGGAATATTTTCAGGATATGGCCCGCTCTCTTCAATTGCAAAATATTTGCACGTTTGCCGGCTATCGGAGCAACATCGTATCTCTTCTTGCAGGTGCTGATATTGCTGTTCACCCATCCCGTGGTGAAGTTGGCTATTCCCTCTCGATTTTGGAGTATATGCGCGCCGGTTTGCCTGTTATCGTGCCGGACAATCCCTCAGTATGCGGGGCAACCATTGATGGTGTTACTGGTATTATATACCCGGAAGGTGACGTGCCTGTTGCCTGTGAAGCGCTACTTACCTTGTTGAGCAATGAGCAATTGCGTTGGCAGATGGGCAAGGCGGCGCGGTTGGAATCGCTGCGGTATTCTTTGGAAGAAACGCATCGCAAGCTGATCCAGGCTTTTTCAGAGATTGAGGGGAAAATGAGTCCGGGGATGTGGAATTAGGCCTAAATGACAACTCCAGCTAAAACTTCAGGTCTCCGCCAGATGGTGGGGCATGCCAGTATTTATGCAGCGGGTAATATCATGCGCCAGCTTGTCGGCTTCTTGATGTTGCCAATCTATACCCGCTATCTCACTCCTGCCGACTATGGCGTAATCGGCTTGATGACATTTGCAATCAGTCTGATCGAACCATTGTTTGGGGCTCGTCTCGGGATGGCTATCCCGAAATATTACGCCGACGCGGAAGCCCAGTGCAAAAAGGCCCTGGTTGTATCGACAGCCCTTTTGACAACTGGTTCGGTGAGCGTTTTGACGACGCTGGTTTTGATTTACTGTCGTCAGCCTGCAGCGGAAAGCCTCTTTGGTTCGGCAGAGTATGCAACCATAGTTGGCTTGTTCGCCGTTCTGATTACCACCCAGGCCCTCGAGTACGATACGCTGATTTTCATTCGGTTGCAGCAGCGTCCATGGCTATTTGTTGGTGTGAATTTAGTAAAACTGATAGTCCAGCTCTCGCTGAATATCTGGCTTGTAGTCTTTAAACAGTTAGGGGTTTATGGAATAGCGATCAGCGCAATGTCGTCTTCTGTTTTTTTTGCAGTTATATTGATTTGTTATACGTTTTATCATGTGGGTTTCCATTTTGATAAAATAGTAGCGCAGAAGATGATCATATTTTGCTGGCCATTATGGCTTGCGGGCCTGGTAGGGCTCTATATTGGTTCATCAAATCGATATTTTCTCAAAATCTTCTCATCGCTTGGTGATATTGGTCTGTTTGAGCTGGCAGTGAAATTCAGTGCAATAATCTCTATGCTTATTTGGGAGCCGTTCCAGCAATATTGGCAGATTGAGCGGTTCAGAAATCATAAAGAGGAAAATGCAAAAGAGATTTTTCAGAATGTTTTCTATGCCGTCAGTAACATATTGGCCATTGTTTCTCTTGGTGTAATAATTTTCTCCGGCCCTGTTATTGATATTATGGCATCGGCTGATTTCTATAAGGCATCCTATGCGGTGCCATTCCTTACGGCTGGGACTTTTTTCTCTTGCCTGTCGACATATTTTAATTTTAGTTTTTTTGTTACAGAAAACACAAAATGGATGAGCAGAATAAATTATCTGGTCGCCATTGTAATTACCTTTTTCTATTTTATTTTCATTCCCTTGTGGGGATTTGTCGGTGCTGCTTTAGCTGTAGCAATTGCCCAGGCCGTGCAGTTTGTGGTTGTCTATCGTTTGAGCAGCCGATTTTATGACATGGAAATCTCGTTAAAATCATTAGGGCACATTTTGTTGATCGCAGGCGTGGCTTGTGGCTGCACAAGTGCACTGCTGCTGGCAGAATTTGATTTTTGGGGAGATGTGTTCACGAGAACAGTTGTGTATGCTTTGGCGGTCATCTTCATTATATATCCAATATGGTTGAATCCGAGCACGCGTGCGGTGATCCATGACATCGCTCTGATTCTGCGCCGCAAGAGGTCGTATTGAGTGCAGGCATGCACGGGGTTGGGTGGTCAGAATTCCTTGGCTGGGCAAGGGAAAAGGTCAATAAGAATCAAGCGCCATTATGTCGCAAAGAGTGAAAAATAATGCTGTTAGACAATAAAGATGGTTTGTTGCAGAAAGCTCATGTCTTTGTGAATGCAAAGATATCAGCAGTTGCCAAAAAAACAATTGGAATGGAGCAGAGCCATATTGTCATCTGCGGCTTCCCGCGGAGTGGGACCTCCCTCTTGTATAATATGGTCAGCGCGACTGTCTGTAATTATAAAGCGACCGAATTTGAAAAGTATGCCATCCACTACCTTCATAAAATCGGCAATTATATTACTAAAGCTCCCATGGATGTTCTACATGTCAAGCACTTTGACGCCCTCAATACCAATCATAAAAAATTGGTCGTGTTGCTTGTTGTCAGAGACATCAGGGATATTCTCACCTCTCGTCATCCCATTCACCCTGAAGAGTATTTTATAGGCTATGATCATAGCTGGTGGCCCCAGGATAACGAGTTTCGGATTTGGGGCTATGATGCTCCAGGCGTCGTGGATGTGCATGAGGCAATGTCGGAGGCCCTTAGGCGAGCCGATGTCATGTTGATCCGCTACGAGCATCTGGTGCAGCAGCCTGATAGTGTCCAGGAGGGAATCAAGGATAGATTTTCTCTTGAATTCAAGGGAAAATTTCATGAATACCATCAAAAACGCGAAAAACACGCCTATCGTTATGAAGGACAATTTGCCGCCAAAGAGCAGGGGCTTGTGATGGAGGGAAAAAAGGTTTCGTCTGCACGTATTGCCAGATGGAAAAAGGATGCACGGCAAGTCCAAAGGGTTCGTCGGCAGTTCGAAGAATGTCCCAGACTCTTCGAGATCTTGGAATTCTATGGATATGAGAGAGATCGCAGCTGGTTTCGGGAGATTGCCTCATGAAAGAATCCTTTTTTCTAACTCTTGCCAACTTGTTTCCCTATTCGCGGACCCTTGATAACTACCGTTGTTTTTTGTTGAAAATGGCAGGGGTTGGAGTTGGCGGCGACTGTATAGTCTGGGGAGGCCTTAGAGTACGACCTCATGGTGGAGCAAAGAATATAACGATTGGTAGCAATGTCTTTATTAACACCGACGTGCGTTTTGGGGCTGCCGGTAAAGTGACAATTGGTGATGATGTCCTTGTTGGGCCACGCGTGATGTTTGAAACCGTTAATCATGCTTTGGAATATAGCCCAGGGAACACGAGGAAAGCGATGCCACGTCCAATCACTGTTGAACGTGGCGTTTGGATAGGTGCTGGAGCGATTATACTGCCCGGCGTGATTATCGGTGAAGGTGCTGTCGTAGCGGCAGGCTCGGTAGTCACACATCATGTGGCATCTGCAACTCTAATTGGTGGTGTTCCGGCAAAATTTATCAAGAAAATTGGTGGTGAGCAGGAGCTTTAAGCCAAAAAAAATGACTGGCCCTTTGTGATGGCTTGTATACCAATATAGAAGAGCGTCGATGAATACCACTCGACACTATGGACGGGAGGCAGTTGAATTGGGGTATCGGGCAATAAAAGTGTTGGTGTTGGCGCCAAGTTTTCCTGCGATCAACCAGCCGTGGATAGATACATATCTGGAACAGTTGCTCAGGCAGGGGTTCGAGCCATTGATATTTACCTGCAATTCATCACCAGGAAAATATTCGGAAAAAGTCGATAGATTGAATTTGCGTCAGCATATAGTGGACATTGATCTTCGCGGACCTGCATTCGTTAGAGCATTCGTAAAATCCATTGTTACGTGTCCCTGGAAGTGTATCGAGTCCATTGCCAAGTCCTTTCGTGTTACCCGTTTGCTTGCAGGGAAATATAGCGTATCGTTTTTACCTACCTTTTTGAAAACACTCAGATTTGGTTTTTCTTGTCCAGAATTTGAGCAGGTTGACATCATTCACTCTCATGACGAGGTATTGGCCTTTGAATTTCTCTTGTGCGGCCTTATGCTAGGGAAGCCATTGGTCTATACGTTTCATGGTCTCCAGCCTAAAGGAGTTCCACCTCTTGCAGATGCAAAGCGCAGAGCGCTCTACGGTGAAGTGAGCACTGTTCTGGTCAATACCGAATTTTCGAAACAACAGGTCCAGCATATTGGCTGTCCTCCTGGAAAGGCTCATGTGTTACCTCAGGGGCTGCCTCTTGAGGACTTCCCCTTTGTCCCGCGCCCTGCGCCAGGAAAAAATGAATCAGTATCCCTTCTGACTGTTGGCCGCTATCATGCTGATAAAGGCCAGCGTTATGCCCTGCTTGCCTTGCGTAGGCTCCGGGATCGAGGTGTTGATGCGTATTGGCATTTTGTTGGTGTGGGGCCTGATATGGGCAATTTGGTGGCGTTTGCTGAGAGATATGGCGTGGGGCAACACTCAATTTTTCATAGTAGTTTGAATTTAGTGGAAATTTTGAACTTGTATCAAAGATGTGATCTCTTTATTTTACCGAGCCTGAGCAGTCGTATCGATAACCGACATGTTGAAACTCAAGGAGTTGTGTTACAAGAAGCCCAAGCAAGCGGTTGTATCCCTATTGCGACGAAGGTTGGTGGTATTCCTGAATGTCTGCATGATAAGGAAGATGCCATTCTCGTGAAAGATAGATCCTCGAGGGCAATCGCTGACGCAGTGTGTTATCTGCTGTATCGCCCGGACGAGTGGGCGTGCTACCAGGAAAAAGGTCGGCATAATGTGGAACGGAATTTCTCCGCTGATGTGATAGGGCGAAGTATGGCGAAGATATTAACCGGTGTGGTCCAAGAAAAGCGGTCTGTCTGACGTGCGTGACATTCTGAAAAATTGTATTGCCACAGTGCTGTTCAAAACAGGTGTTCTGTTTTTAGTCCATCGTCTGCTATATAGACAGCGCGCTGTAATCCTGATGTATCATCGTGTGCTCCCTTCTTTACCGACAGGGTTGGATTACGTTCAGCCTGGAATGTTTGTGACAGTAGAAACCTTTCGCCGACACGCGAATCTGTTGAAAAAACGGTTTGAAGTAGTCTCGTTGGCAGAAATTTTCTCTCGATTGCATACAGGAAAGAGTGTTGCAGGCTGTTGCGCCATCACTTTTGATGATGGCTGGCTTGATAACTTCAGCCATGCCTTTGGGGTGCTTGAGGAATCGAATCTGCCCGCGACAGTGTTCCTGGCTTCGGGATTCATTGGCAGTAATAATTGCTTTTGGCCAGAACAGCTTTCCTTCCATCTGCGTCAGTCCGGAATAAATAAGGAGGGGATGCAAGGAGGAATATACGAAAAACTTTCAAATGAAGTGCCTCCGACTGCAGATGAAGCAGTCTACCTGGATAATGCAATCATGGCATTAAAGAACTGGTCGCCGAAAGAGCGAGATGAATTGCTTGCCAGTTTTCATGCTTCTGCCAAAAGTCCTGCTCCTCCGCGCTTGCTTATGAATTGGGATGAGGTGCTGACAATGCACCAGAGTGGTTTGGTGGATTTTGGCTCCCATACAGCCAACCATATCATTCTTGACCAGGTACCGCTTGATATGGCCCGAGAAGAGATAGTTCATTCTCGTGACGAGATCGAAGCGCATCTTGGCGTTCCTGTTACATTATTTGCCTATCCAAATGGCAATTATAACGCGTCGTTGCGGAAAATTGTAACGGATTCCGGTTATATCGGGGCCGTCACCACGAAGTCCGGATGGATATCTCGAAATAAGAATTTATTTTCTTTGCCGCGTATTGGTCTGCATGAAGATGTATGCAACACCCGGGCACGCTTTTACGCTCGACTGATTTTGCAGAAGTTTTGATAAGGTTATGAAAATACTTGTAACAGATGGGGACGCCAGATCATCTCTTGCTGCCGTCCGTTCTCTCGGGAAACGAGGATATACTGTTCTGGTGTGTGGTACTTCTGCTCATTCTCTCGCGTCATCTTCCCGATTCTGTCAGCAGGGCATTGCTGTACCTGATCCGCTGGAAAACAGTGGTGCCTATTCTGCGGCAATTTGTGATCTTGTGTCTCGTGAAGGAATTGATGTAATCTTTCCCATGACTGAGCAGTCGATCTACCTGTTGAATCCTGTCAGGGGCAATTTCCCTAAGAGGACAATACTTGCTTGTCCTAAGACGGAGCAGATGCAGGCACTTGGCGATAAGCTGAATCTCTTTCGCCTGGCCAAGCGTCTTGGCATTGCCATACCGAATACTTTTTTCCTAAATGATAATAGTGAGCTGCCCTCACTCATCCATGACATTGCCGACTATCCTGTGGTCATTAAACCCGCTCTGTCCCGCATCGCCGTCAAGGATGGGTTTATATCTGCCAGTGTGACATATGCCGTAGACAGAGCAGATCTTGAGGCGCAATATGCAACAAGTCCCGCACTGCGATTCCCTTCAATGATTCAGGAAAAAATTATTGGGCCGGGAACCGGATTGTTTACGCTCTATGATAATGATCATCACCTTGCGCTTTTTGCCCACCGTCGCCTGAGGGAGAAACCGCCCTCCGGTGGAGTGAGTGTCGTCTCGGAGAGTGTGCCCTTGGATGATGAAATGGTGAAGGCTGCGGATCGGTTGTTGTCGGCCGTGGGGTGGCGGGGGGTGGCCATGGTGGAGTTTAAGCGGGACGAACGGGACGGCAGGGCAAAATTGATGGAAATAAATGGTCGTTTCTGGGGGACATTGCAGCTTTCTATTACCTGTGGGGTTGATTTTCCCGACCTGTTGCTTGATTACCTGCAAGGCAAGGAACTGACCCATCAGATTGGCGAGTATCGTCTCGGGCATACAATGAAATGGTTCTTTGGTACGCTTGATCACCTGCTTATTCGTCTGAAGAATAGTGATGCGACCTTATATCTCCCACCGGGATCGCCATCCAAATGGGGGGCTGTCAAGGACTTTGCAAAGATCTGGTCAAATAATACCTCCTTTGATGT
>WBUQ01000032.1 GCA_008933635.1 Desulfobulbaceae bacterium
ATCATGGACGACGGCACCGTCCGGCCGGTCTTCTTCTATATCGTCGACATGTCCGAGTTCAGCGCCGACAAGCTGGCCAACCGCGGCTCGGCCCAGGCCCGGGCGATTCTCACCAACGTCCAGGACTTCATCGTCAACCTCTGGAACAACCTGTCGAAGCTATGAGCGGCAAAACAAAGAAGGTGCGGATCATCGGCGTGCCGATGGACCTCGGGCAGAACCAGCGAGGCGTCGACATGGGCCCGAGCGCCGTCCGCTATGCCGGCCTGGCCAGAAGGCTGCAGCAGCTGGGCTACCAGACGCTGGACAGCGGCAACATCACCATCCCCGGCCACGCCACCCTGCCGGGCACCAGCCTGGCTGAGCGGCTGGTGCCGATCGCCGGGGCTGTCCGCAAGGCCTATGAACTGGCCCGGAAAGCGATCGGCCGCGGCGAGATCCCGGTCTTCCTCGGCGGCGACCACTCTATCGCCATCGGCACGATCGGCGGCGTCACCCATAGACATGACGTCGGCCTGCTGTGGATCGACGCCCATGGCGACTTCAACACCCCGGAGACATCGCCGAGCCAGAATGTGCACGGCATGGCCCTGGCGACGCTGCTCGGCCGCGGCGTCCAGGAACTGATCGATGTCGGCAGGCCGGGCAGGAAGGTCCACCCGGATCATGTCGTGCTGATCGGAGCGCGCAATCTCGATCCGCAGGAGCGGGAGATGCTGAAGGAATCCGGCTGCATGATCTTCACGATGCGCGAGATCGACGAGGTCGGCATCAACGCCGTGCTGCGGCTGGCCCTGGACCGGCTCGACCACCTCGACCACATCCATGTCAGCCTCGACCTCGACGTCATGGACCCGCTCGAGGCTCCCGGTGTCGGCACCCCGTCGACCGGCGGCCTCACCTACCGGGAAGGCCAGCTGATCATGGAGCTGATCGCCGACACCGGCAAGCTGCATTCCGTCGATATCGTCGAGATCAACCCGATCCTCGACATCCAGAACCGCACCGCCCAGGTGGCGGTCGATCTGGCCGCCTCGCTGTTCGGCAAGAAGATCCTCTGACCGGCAATGATCATCACTGCCTTGGGGGGATTCAACGGCCCCAAGGCGTCGCGATCAGATCGTGAAACCGAAATACTCCGGAAAAACCACCAGCGAGAACAGGACAATCGCCTGCAGCACGATAAAGGGGATCACTCCCCGGTAGATGTCGACCGTGCGGACTTCCGGCGGACAGCAGCCCTTCAGGTAAAAGAGCGAGAAACCGAAGGGCGGGGTGAGGAAGGAGGTCTGCAGGTTCATCGCGATGAGGATGGCGAACCAGAGCGGATCGAGGCCGATGATCCCCGCAATCGGCAGGATGATCGGCACGACGATATAGCAGATTTCAAAAAAATCGATAAAGAAACCGAGAATGAAGATGACCAGCATGACCAGGAAGAGGAAGGTCCATTTCTGGCCGGGCAGGCCTGTCAGAACCTCTTCGACGATCATGTCGGCGCCGCTGTAGAGAAAGACCATCGAAAAAGCGGTAGCGCCGATCAGGATGGCGAAGACCATCGCCGAGACCTTGACCGTCTCGATCGCCGACTCTTCCACCACCTTCCAGCTCAGCTTACGGTACATTGCCGCCAGCACCATGGCGCCGATACAACCGACCGCCGCCGATTCGGTGGGGGTGGCGATGCCGATGAAGATCGAGCCGAGGACCAGGACGATCAGGGTCAGCGGCGGGATGATCGAGGTGATCGCATGGCCCATATTCTGCATGCGGGTCCCCTCCTGGGCCGGCATCGCCGGGGCGACATCCCTGTTCAGCAGGGACCAGATCAGGATATAGACGATATAGGCTGCCACCAGCCCGAGACCGGGGAACACCGCCGCCTTGAACAGATCGCCGACCGGCAGCTGGAAGATATCGCCAAGAACGACCAGGATGACCGACGGCGGGATGATCTGGCCGAGGGTGCCGGCGGCGCAGATGGTGCCGGTGGCGAGTCGTTTCGAGTAGCCGTATTTCAGCATCACCGGCAGCGAGATGACGCCCATGGCCACGACGCTGGCCCCGACCACGCCGGTGGAAGCGGCCAGCAGGGTGCCGACCAGGATGGTGCTGACGGCGATGCCGCCGCGGACCCGGCCGAACAGGGTGCCCATCGACTCCAGCAGCCGCTCCGCCAGCTGCGAGCGCTGCAGGACGATCCCCATGAAGATGAACAGCGGAATGGCCTCGAGGATGGTGTTGTTCATAATCGAGTAGACCCTGAACGGCATCATCGAGAACATCTGCATGAATTCGTCGGCAACCGCGACAAAACTGACGTCCGGCGCCACTTCGACGATGGCGGCGATGATCCCGAAGAAGATCGAGATCGAGCCGAAGGTGAACGCCACCGGATAACCGATCCCGAGCATCAGCAGGGCGGCGAAGAACATGACGATTCCGGTCATCTGCCTTCCTCCGTTCCTGGGTGGCTCTCACTCCGGGCACCCGCGCCGGCCTGCCGGTAGAGATTGATGTTCTTCACGGCGTAGCCGATGGAACTGATGATGAGCAGGCCGAAACCGACCGGGATCATGGCCTTGATCAGCCAGCGATAGGGAAGCCCGCCGGGATTCTCGGAAATCTCGTTCATCGCGTAGGAGTCCATGACAAAACCGAACGATCCGAAAAAGATCAGGCAGGCGAGCGGCAGCAGGAAGAAGATCGTGCCGATGATATTGATCATCGCCTTGCGGCGGACCGTGAAGCGGTCGTAGAGGAAGTCGACCCGGACATGGCCTTCCTCCAGCAGGCCGACCGACACCCCGAACAGGATGATGATCGAGAACAGGTGCCATTCCATCTCCTGCATGGCGACGGAACTGTTGTGGAAGAAATAGCGCATGACGACATCGTAGAAGATATTAATCGTCATCAGCAGGAAGACGATGGCCAGCATCCTGCCGAGCAGGCGGCTGGCCTGCATGAAAAACTGTTCGATCCTGAGTAGCATGTTTCCCGCTCCCGCCTTCCCGGACATCACCCCGGCGATCCGGCCATACTGGCCCGGCCTGCCGCCGGCGTATGCATTCCGGAAAGGACCCGTCAAGCTGTTAAAACCGGAAGAGCAAAGCCGCCCGCTCCCCCGCAGGGCGACGGACGGCTTCTTCGTGACAATCAGGCAGGCTTACTTGTTCACCTTCTCGGATTGCTGCAGGTAATACAGTTCCGACATCTTCGTCCACTCCCGCCCCTTGGCCATGAAGGCCTTCTGCGACTCGAGCACTTCCTTGAACAACGGGTCCTTGGCGGCGTAATCGTTCAGCACCTCGTCGGTGGCCTTCTTCATCGCCTGCAGGACCGGCTCCGGGAAGGTCATGACCTTGATGTTCGGGAACTCGGTCTTCATCTTGCTCCAGGCTTCGGCACTCTGGGCGAAGTTATCGTAGAACATGTCGGCCGACACTGCCTGGATGGCGGTCTTCAGTATGGCCTGGAATTCCGGCGGCAGGCTGTCGAAGGCCTTCTTGTTGATCAAAAACTGCATGTCGGAGGCGGGCTCGTGCCAGCCAGCATAGTAATACGGTGCGATCTTGTGGAAACCCATCTTGATGTCCATGCCCGGCCCGACCCACTCCAGGGCATCGATGGTGCCGCGGTCGAGCGAGGTGTAGAGCTCGCCCGGCGCGATATTGGTGACATTGACGCCCAGCTTGGCGAAAACCTCGCCAGCCACACTGGGAATCCGCATCTTCAGGCCCTTGAGGTCGTCAACCGATTTGATCTCCTTGCGGAACCAGCCGCCCATCTGCACGCCGGTGTTACCGCCCGGGAAGGCATAGACGCCGAACTTGTCATAGCACTTCTGCATCAGTTCCATGCCGCCGCCGTAGAACAGCCAGGCCTCCTGCTCGGCCATGTTCATCCCGAAAGGAACGGTGGTGAAGATGGCGGTGGTGGCGTCCTTGCCCTTCCAGTAGTAGGAGGCGGTGTGGCCCATCTCGTACTGGCCGCCCTTGGTCATGTCGAGGATCTCCAGCGGCGCCTTGTGCTTCTCCGCCCCTTCGACCCGGATGACGAACTGCCCGCCGGTCATGTCGCTGACCAACTTGGCCAGCTTCACCGGCGGCGTCGCCAGCGGCGTCAGCGTGCTGTTCCAGGTCATCGCCAGGTTCCATTTCACGGTCTTGGCAAACGCCGGTGCCGCCGCCATCAGGCAGCACACCAGGATCAAAGCCATCCTTCCCTTCATGTTCATTGTTCTCCTCCTCTGCTGATGTTTTCACAACTCTTTACGCAGGCATGCCCGCAGGCCGGCGTGCAACCGCTCTGATATCTAATACGATGGGAACGAGATGGCAACAGGGAATGACGAGAAAGACACGGCAAACCGGATGGATGCCGCATTTTCGGGGAGGGGCGGAACGAGCCGGTTCAGCGGCTCTGGAAATACTCCTTCACGTAGATGATGTGTTCGCGCATGGCCTCGAAGGCCTTTTCCGGCTGGCGGTTCCGGATGCATTCGAAGACCGCCCGGTGATGACTGAGGATGTCGTTCAGCGTGCCGGGATCATCGTACATGTGGGTGAGGTTTTTCTTGATACCAATAAACAGGAAGTCATAGAAGTTCCGCATCAGGTGAATGAGCACCGGGTTCTTGGTGGCAAAGGTCACCGCCATGTGGAAGGCGGTGTCCGAGGCGAAGCCGATGGTCTCGGTCTCCTTCAGGTCGGTCTCCATCTCGGCCAGGCACTTGTCCATCGCCAGCAGGTCGTTCTGCCCCGCCCGTTTCGCCGCCAGGAAGGCGGCATTGCATTCGAGTCCCATGCGGACCTCGAGCAGGTCGTCGATGGACGCCTCCTCGATGGCCATCGAAATTCCCAGGGACCCGGTACGCTGGCCGTCGGGCATGCTGACGAAGGTCCCCTGGCCCTGCCGGTGCTCCAGCAGCCCAAGTCCCACCATCTTCTCGATCGCATTCCGGACCGAGGTCCGGCTGACAGACATGGAGTCGGCCAGTTCCCTCTCCGGCGGGATCTGCTGGCCCGGCTTGAATTCACCTTTATAAATAAGCTCTCGTATTTGCTCAAATACCTGGTCGGATATCCGTTTCGGCTTGATCGGCTTGAGTATCATGGCACCATGACGTTGGATGGTCGTTCCTCCCGCCGGGGCAGGAATGCATTCGGGGCTCCGGAGGATACAGGGGATTTATTCTTATGGATACTATAAATATCATTTAAGCTTGACTCAGGTTACGGAAAAATCCAAAAAGGTGCAATAAAAAACCATCAATATTCAAGACGATTTCTCATCATCGTACCATGGTCGACCAACGGCCGGCGAAAGAGCCGTTCCAGCCTTGCGGACACCTGCCGCCCGCAGCCGCCATTTCTCCGGACCTGTCCTTGCAAGGCCGGCGGACATGCTATAAATTGACTGATGATATCCTTCTCAGCAACCCCGGGCCATAAAGCCCTTCCCCCCTCCATCCGCATGCCACCAGAGGACCGACACCATCATGCTTGAGCATCTCTTTTTCCCGGAAAAAGTCGCCGTCATCGGCGCATCCCGACAACCGGGCAAGGTTGGCCACGACATCCTCGCCAACCTGGTCAAGGGCGGTTTTACCGGAGATATCATCCCCGTCAATCCATCGGGCGGCACCCTCTTCGATCTGAAAGTCTACCCGAGCCTCAGGGAATATCCCGGCACCGTCGACCAGGCCGTGGTCGCGGTACCGAAGCCCCATGTGCTGCCATCGGTCAAGGATGCGCTGGCCAAAGGCGCCAAGAGCATCGTCATGATCACCGCCGGTTTCAAGGAGACCGGCGACGAAGGCGCCACCCTCGAACGCGAGCTGGCCGAACTCTGCCACCGCAGCGGCGCCCGGCTGGTCGGCCCGAACTGCCTCGGCCTGCTCAACACCAGAAACCGGCTCAACAGCTCGTTTGCCGGCAACCTGCCGAAGGAGGGAAAAATCGGCATCTTCTCCCAGTCCGGCGCCCTCTGCACCTCGATCCTCGACCTGGCCGAGGGCCGCAACCTCGGCCTCTCCAAACTGATCAGCATCGGCAACAAGGCCGACATCAACGAGGACCACCTGCTGGAATATTTTGCCGGTGACCCCGACACCGACGTCATCGTCGGCTACCTCGAGAACATCGTCGCCGGCGACTCCTTCATCAAGACCGCCACCGATACCTGCTCGCACAAGCCGGTGATCATCCTCAAATCCGGTACCAGCCAGGCAGGACAGAAGGCAGCCGCCAGCCACACCGGCGTCCTGGCCGGGGCCGACACCGCCTACGGCGCCGCCTTCAAGCGTTCCGGCATCATCCGCGCCGACACCTTCGAAGCGCTGTTCGACTATGCCACCGCCCTGTCGATGCAGCCGCTGCCCAAGGGCGACCGGGTGCTGATCATCACCAACGCCGGCGGCCCCGGCACCATGGCAGCGGATGCGGTCGAGCATGCCGGGATGACGGTTGCCGAACTGGAGACCAACACCGCCACCTCGCTGCGCGACAAGCTGCCGGCGGCGGCCTCCGTCGGCAACCCGGTCGACGTCCTCGGCGACGCCCCGCCGGAACGCTATGCCGATGCGCTGCTGGCTGCCCAGAGCGACGTCTCGGTCGATGCGATCATCGTCATCCTCACCCCCCAGGCGATGACCGACGCCAAGGAGACGGCCAGGATCATCGCCCGCTCCATCGACGGCAGCAAGCCGGTGCTCGCCTCGTTCATGGGCGGCAAGGAGGTGCTGCCCGGCCGCCAGGAGCTGACCGCGGCCGGCCTTCCCGACTACGAGTCGCCGGAGCGGGCGGTGGCGGCGCTGAAGGTCATGTACCAGTATGCCAACTGGAAAAATCGCCCGCCCCGCGTCGTCACCCGCTTCCGGGTCAACCGGCGCAGGGCCTCCCGCATCATCGGCCGCAATATCAGCAACGGCATCTTCCAGCTCAACGAGGCCAAGGCCAAGAAGATCCTCGACGCCTACGGCTTCAACGTCCTGCCGGGCCGGCTGATCACCTCGGCCGAGGAGGCGATGGAGTATGCCCGCGGCATCGGCTTCCCGGTGGCGATGAAGATCGTGTCCCAGGACATCGTCCACAAGAGCGACATGGGCGGGGTCAAGCTCAACCTCTCCACCGTCAACCAGGTCAGGGACGCCTTCGACCTGATGATGATGCGGATCCTCCAGCTGGTGCCAAACGCCCGGATCGAGGGGGTCTACCTGGAAAAGATGGCCGACCCCGGCCTGGAGATCATCCTCGGCATGAGCCGCGATCCGCAGTTCGGGCCGATGCTGATGTTCGGCCTCGGCGGCATCTTCGTCGAGGTGATGAAGGACGTCACCTTCCACCTCGCCCCGATCACCCAGGAGGAGGCCATCCAGATGCTCAAGTCGACCCGCTCCTACGGCATCCTCGAAGGCAAGCGGGGACAGAAGGGGGTCGACATCCCGGCGATCGCCACCGGTCTGCAGCGGATCAGCCAGCTGACCACCGATTTCCCGCAGATCACCGAACTCGACATCAACCCCTTCATCGTCGGCGACATCGGCACCGACCCGGTGGTCGCCGACGCCAGGATCACCCTGGCCCAACCGATCGAAGGCAGGCGCGGCTGAACCGCGGACAACACGACCCGACCACAACCTCTTCCACGAAGGTGCACCGATATGGAGTTTGACAGCAACTGGCAGGAAAAATACGCACGGATGGTACGCAGCCCGCAGCAGGCCTTAAAGGAGGTCCGTTCGGGCCAGAGGGTCTTCATCGGCACCGGCTGCGGGGAACCGACCGAACTGGTCAAGGCGCTGACCGCACGGGGCGGCGAGCTCTCGGACGTCGAGATCGTCCAGCTCTTCACCAAGGGCGATGCCTCCTACGCCCAGAGGAAATACGCCGACTGTTTCCGGATCAATTCGTTTTTCATCGGCCAGAACGTCCGCGACATGATCCGGCAGGGGCTCGGCAGCTACACCCCGATCCTGCTGTCGAACATCCCCCACCTCTTCAACTCCGGCCTGCTGCCGCTCGACGTGGCCCTCATCCAGATCACCCCGCCGAACGCCCACGGCAAGGTCAGCCTCGGCATTTCGGTCGACATCGTCAAGAGCGCGGTGGAGAACGCCTCGCTGATCATCGCCCAGGTCAACCCGCAGATGCCCTGGACGCTGGGCGACAGCGTCATCGACATCTACGATATCGACATCCTGGTGCCCGCCGACGTGCCGCTGATCGAGCGGGAGGACGAGCCGGTGCACGAGATCAGCCGGATGATCGGCCGCCACATCGCCACCCTGGTCCCCGACGGGGCCACCGTCCAGTTCGGCCTCGGCCGGATGCAGGGACTCGGCCGCATCCCCCATGCGACGATGGAATTCCTCCAGGACAAGAAAGACCTCGGCATCCACAGCGAGATGATCACCGATTCGATCCTCGGCCTGATCCGCGCCGGCGTCGTCAACGGCTCGCGCAAGTCGAGCGACCGCGGCCGCATCGTCACCAGCTTCTGCATGGGCACCCGGGAACTGTACGACACGGTCAACGACAACCCGCTGTTCTGCTTCCGCCCCACCGAATACGTCAACGACGCCCGGGTGATCAGCCAGCAGACCAGGATGGTGGCGATCAACATGGCCCAGGAGATCGACCTCACCGGCCAGATCTGCTCCGACTCCCAGGCCGGCATGCTCTATTCCGGCATCGGCGGGCTGGTCGACTTCAACCGCGGCGCCACCACCTGCAAGGACGGCAAGAGCATCGTCGCCCTGCCTTCGACCAACCTCGACGGCACCCGCTCCAACATCATGGCCCAGCTCAGCCCCGGCTCGGGCGTCTCGATCACCCGCGGCGCCGTCTCCTACGTCGTCACCGAGTACGGTGTGGCCTACCTCTACGGCAAGAGCCTGCAGGACCGGGTCATGGCACTGATCGCCATCGCCCATCCCAACTTCCGCGAGCAGCTGTTCCATGACGCCATCGAGGCCCGCTTCCTCCCGCCGGACATGGCCCGGGTCGGCGACAAGATCGTCCTGCCCACCGACGAGACGATGCGCACCGTGCTGCTGCTCGAGGACGGCGCCCAGCTGACCATCCGCTCGATCCAGCCCACCGACGAGCCCAGCATGCGCGACCTGGTCTACGCCCTGTCGCGGGAGACCATCTACTACCGCTTCATGAGCAGCCAGGTCAGCTTCTCCCACCGGCAGATCCAGGACTTCGTCTACGTCGACCACCGCAAGGACGTGGCCATTGTCGGCACCATCCCGGAAGCCCACGGCGAGGATATCATCGCCGTCGGCCGCTACTATCTCGACGAGAAGACCAACCGGGCGGAAGTGGCCTTCGTGGTCCGTGACGACTGGCAGGGCAAGCGGATCGGCTCCTTCCTCTTCAAGCACCTCACCGATCTGGCCAAGCGCAACGGTATCGCCGGCTTCACCGCCGAGGTCCTGCGCGACAACATCCGCATGCAGACGATCTTCAACCACAGCGGCCACAAGGTCCAGACCCGGCTGGTGGAAGGGGTCTACAGCTTCGTCATCGACTTCTGACGGACGGATGCCGCATCCCGACACCACGGGGTGCGGCATCCCCGTTTTTCATCGCCCGACTGCTGCGGCGAATTGCCGCCGGCAGCATTTATCCGTTTGCTTTTCCGGAAATCCCTCTTACTATTGTCGGTTCCACTCGAGGGCGCGGACCTCCGGCAAGGCACCTGCGCCTCTCCATTCTGACGAGCACGAAGAAGACGAGGATGTCATGGGGAGAACAATAGAAATCTACGACACCACACTGCGGGACGGCACCCAGGCCGAAAACTTCAACCTCTCCGTCGAAGACAAGATCCGGATCACCCAGGCCCTGGACAAGCTCGGCATCGATTTCATCGAGGGCGGCTGGCCCGGATCCAACCCGGTATCCGCCGAATATTTCCAGAAAATCCAGAGGATCAGCCTCAAACACGCGAAGATCTCGGCCTTCGGCTCCACCCGTCACTTCCGCAACAGGGCCGAGAAGGACCCCAACCTCCTGGCCCTGCTCGCCGCCAATACCCCGGCCGTGACCATTTTCGGCAAGAGCTGGGACATCCACGTCCGTGACGCCCTCCACATCGAGCTCGACGACAACCTGCTGATCATCGAGGATTCACTCGCCTTCCTGCGCCCGAAGGTGGTCCATCTGCTCTATGACGCCGAACATTTTTTCGACGGTTTCAAGGACAATCCGGACTACGCCCTGGCGACCCTCGGACGGGCGGTGGCAGGGGGTGCCGAGACCATCATCCTCTGCGACACCAACGGCGGCACCCTGCCCCAGGAACTGCCGCCGATCATCGAGCGGGTCAAGCAGTACCTCGACGGCTGCGGCCGCAAGGTCAAGCTCGGCATCCACTCCCACAACGACTCGGAGAGCGCCGTCGCCAACTCGCTGCTGGCCGTCTCCTGCGGCGCCGACCAGGTTCAGGGCACGATCAACGGTTTCGGCGAACGCTGCGGCAACGCCAACCTGACCTCGATCATCCCCGCCCTGGTCTTCAAGATGGGGCTCGCCTGCGAGGTCCGCAAGCATATCGACCGGCTGTACACCACCTCCCGCCTGATCAACGAGCTGGCCAACCTGCCCAACAACCGCTACCAGCCCTATGTCGGCGAGTCGGCCTTCGCCCACAAGGGCGGCATCCACGTCAGCGCCGTCAAGCGCAACCCGCTGACCTACGAGCACATCGAACCGGACAAGGTCGGCAACATCCGTCGCATCCTGATCTCCGACCAGGCCGGCCGCGCCAACGTCCTGCACAAGGCCAAGCAATGGGGCCTGAAGCTGAGCGCATCCGATCCGCTGCTGTCATCGATCATCAGCGAACTGAAGGAGCTGGAGAACCAGGGATACCAGTACGAGGGGGCCGAGGCCAGTTTCGAGCTGCTGATGCGCCGGGCGCTGGGGCTGCAGCGCAACTATTTCAAGTTCGAGAGCTTCCGGGTGACGATCCACAAGTACCACATGGACCAGCCACCGCTGACCGAGGCCACCATCCGCCTCTATGTCGGCGGCAACGAGGTCCACACCGCCTCGATGGGCGACGGTCCGGTCAACGCGCTTGACTGCGCGATGCGCAAGGCCCTGACCCGCTTCTACCCCTGTCTCGAGGAAATGGAACTGGCCGACTACAAGGTCCGGGTCCTGTCCGGCGAACATGGCACCGAGGCCAAGGTCCGGGTCCTGATCGAAAGCCAGGACCAGGTCTGCAGCTGGGGCACGGTCGGGGTCTCGGTCAACATCCTCGAGGCCAGCTGGCAGGCCCTGGTGGACAGCATCAACTACAAGCTGATGAAGGAAGACAGCAAGAAATAGGCGGGCACGGCCGGGCCGTCTGCCTGGCCCCTGGCAGCCGGCCGGGCCATCGGTCACGCATCCGGCAATTCCCGCCGGATGCGGAGGAAATCATCCAGATTGTCGAAGAAGATGTCGATCAGGACCGGGTCGAAATGCTGTCCCCGTTCCTCCTTCAGCAACGCCAGTATCCGCTCCATCGGCCAGGCCGCCTTGTAGCAGCGGTCCGAGCCGAGGGCATCGAAGACATCGGCCAGGGCGACGATCCGCCCATAAATATGGATGTCCTCGCCGGCGAGTGCCCGGGGGTATCCGCGACCGTTCCATTTCTCATGGTGCTCGTGGGCGACGATGGCCGCGGCCTTGAGGATCGGCCGCTGCGAACTCTTCAGGATTTCGTAGCCGATGACGGTATGGTTCTGCATCAGCCGGAATTCCTCGTCCGTCAGCTTGCCGGGCTTGTTGAGGATCGAGTCTGGGATGCCGATCTTGCCGGCATCGTGCATCGGCGAGGCATAGCGCAGCAGATCGGCCTCGGTCTCGCTCAATCCGTACTTGCCGGCCAGAAGAAAGGAGTATTCGGCCACCCGCCGCACATGGTTGGCGGATTCCTTCGACCGCGTCTCGATAACCTCGCCGAGGGTGAAGACCACCTCCTTCTGGGCGTTGGATATCTCCTCGTTGATGACGATGCTGTCGTAGGCACTGGCCACATTGGTGAGGTAGATCTGCAGCATCCGCTGGTTGGCGTCGCTGATCGGTCGGATGCAGTTAAGATAGAAGAGGCACTCCGCCCTGTTGACCGTCCGCATGTGGATCAGCATGTCCTGCCCGTCAAGCCCGCCTTTTCCCTCGGCAAAGGCCTCGTTCACCTTCCGGTAGATATCATCCGGCATCGCCTCGCAGGCCCGCCAGCCGGCCTTGCCGGAATAGACGCCGGTGCCGCAGATCATGGTGATATCGTCGCCTGACCGGGTCACGGCGAAGGCGTCCACGAAGAAGGCATCCGCACCGCCGCCATGATTGCCCTGCATGCCGCCAAGCAGGATATACTGGAAGCTTTCCAGGGCACCGGTCAGCAGTTCGTGCACCGACTGGTAGGAGAACAGCTCGCCGGAGGCATCGACAATTTCCTCGAGGTGGCGGTTGAGGCGCAGTACCTCCTCCTCCTTGCGCTTGCGGTCGGCCACCTCCGCCCGCAGGGCCATGTTGTTCTGGCGCAGGGCTTCGGTCTTCTTCTCCACCTCCTCTTCAAGGAAATTCTGATAGCGCTTGTTCTCCTTGATCAGACGCGCCTTCTCCAGACAGCGCTGGATCGTGCTTTCGAGAATCGCCATGCTGCCGACGGGCTTGGTCAGATAATCCCACGCCCCGAGCTTCACCGTCTGCACCGCATCATCGAGCTGACCGGCCCCGGAGATGATGACCACCGGGGTGTCCGGGGAATGCTCATGGAGCCAGGCCAGCACCGCAAGACCACCCATCACCGGCATGTCGAGATCGGTGAGGACGATATCGAAGGGTTCGCTGTTGAAGATTTCCAGTCCGACCTTGCCGTTTTCCGCCTCCCGGGTGACATAGCCCCAATGCTGCATGAAGGCCACGAAGGTGCCGCGGACCAGCGGCTCGTCGTCGATGATCAGAACTCGAATTGCGGGGGATCCCATTCTCTTCTCCTGTATGCGGAATTTCTCCGGCGAAAGCGCCCGTCAAACCGGCCCAGTCGCTTCATCCCTCATCTGCTGTGCACATTCTCCTGGCATTGCCTCATCCCCCCCCGTCATGATTCCCCTCAGTTCCTCCGACCTGCATTCTCCGCCATGTCCGGCAGACTGTCAATCAACCGGCCAAGTTCACTGCGCAGGCTCCCGATTTCCTGGTCCATGGCATCTCCACGGCCATCGCGGCCATCCCGCTCAACCTTCCGGGCCTGTTTCGCCAGATCCTCCAGTCCCAGGTTGAGCAGAACGCCCTTGATCGAATGGGCCGCCTTCGCGACGCCCTGCAGGTCGGCCGCCGCCTGGCACTGTTCCAGCCTGGAAAGTTCCTGTTCGATCGTCGAGACCGACGTTGCCAGCAGGAGGCTTGCGCTCTGCCCGGCCAGGCCGAAGTGGCGGTGCAGATGGTCGATCAGCTGCCGCCGCAGCTCCCGTCCGGTCATGCCGCCCGCTCCCGCATCGACATCGCCGGTCTGCCCGCCGTCCCGTTTCCGCGCTCTGCCGTCAATCGCCCTGGACAGGGCTGCCGCGACCCTGTCGGGGACAAAGGGCTTGGTCAGGTAGTCATCCATGCCGGCATCGAGACATTTCTCCCGATCGCCGCTCATCGCATGGGCCGTCAGAGCGATGATCGGCAGATGCCGGCCGGCAAGCCTCTGCTGCAGACGCCTTGTCAGATCCGGGGAGAGGTTGTTCTGCTCGCCGCCTCCCTCCTCGAACGAGCGGATCAGCCTGGAGGCGGCACAGCCGTCCAGCACCGGCATCTGGACATCCATCAGCACGACCTCGACATCCTCCTCGGCCAGCCGTTCCAGGGCCTTCATGCCGTCTGCCGCCGTCACGACCCTATGGCCCATATTGGTCAGCACCAGCAGACCGAGATCGCGGTTGGTGTCGTTATCCTCCACCAGCAGGATCCGCAGGGGACGGCAGAAATTGCCGGCCGGCAGGAGTTCCTGGCCGCCATCGGCCGCCTTGGCGGCATCGATGGTGGCGAAGACGACGGAAAACCGGAAGGTGCTGCCCAGCCCCGGCTCACTCTCCACCCGGATATCCCCGCCCATCAGCTGGCAGAGCCTGCGGCTGATCGCCAGACCAAGGCCGGTCCCCTGGTACCGTCGGCTGAGACTGCTGTCGGCCTGGGTGAAGCTGTCAAAAATCCGCTTCTGGTGCTCCCGCTCGATACCCACGCCGGTATCCTTGACAGTGAAGAATACATCCACCTTTTCATCTTTGATTCCGGCGACTTCAACGGTGACCCGGACATAGCCCTGCTCCGTGAACTTGATGGCATTGCCCAGCAGGTTGAGGAGGATCTGGCGCAGCCGCATCGCATCGCCGCGGACAAGAGGCGGCACATCCTGACCGATTTCGACCTGCAGACCGATCTGTTTGTCATCGGCCAGGACCCGCATCGTTTCCGCCGTCGACCGGACCAGCTCCCGCAGGTGGAACGGCTGCAGATCGAGCGCCAGCTGCCCGGCCTCGATCTTCGAGAAGTCAAGGATGTCGTTGACGACGGAGAGCAGGGCATCGGCCGAAGTGCTGACTGATCGCAAAAGATGGCGCTGCTGCTCGTTTTCACTGGCCTCGAGCGCCAGGCGGCTCATGCCGATGATCGCGTTCATCGGTGTCCTGATCTCATGCGACATGTTGGCCAGAAAGGCGCTCTTGGCCCGATCCGACCCTTCGGCCCGGTCACGGGCCTCACCGATTTCCCGCATCGCCGACTCGACGGTATCGGCCATATCGTTGAACGCCTCGTTCAGTTCCCCCATCTCGTCGCGGCTGCCGACCGCAAGACGGTGGCGCATGTCGCCCCGCTGAAAGAGCCCGATTCCCCGGATTATTTCCTTGATCCGGCTGGTCAGGGTCGATGCCATCCACACGGCGATACAGAGGACCAGCAGGATCATCACCAGGGTGGAGAGGGTCAGGTTCCAGGTGGTATCGGTGATCAGGCCGACCATCCTGTTGTGTGTCTCGTCGTGCTTGGCATTGAGCTGGTCGACATACTCCTCCGACAGCGCGTCGATCTTTCTCGCCGTCGCCGTGGCCGAACTGTGGAATTCGTCGACATTGGCACCGATCGTGACATAGCCGAAACCGCGCAGGCTCTTGCCGTAGAGACCGGTGTAGTAGGGGATGGCGGCGGCGGTGTTGAGCTTCCACAGCCTGCTCCAGAAGATGACGAAGGAGCCGGAACCGCCGTACTGGGTGAGATCGTTCCAGCCGGCACATTGCGGGGCAAAATTGAGGAAGCGGCAGTCGAGCCCCAGCTTGCCTTCTGCGGTCAACTCCTTCGCCGCCTTCTTCTGCAGGGACTGCTCGAGGAAACGGGGCGCGGTCTCGGCGAACTGACGGTAGGAAAGGCCGCTCTTCCGCCACATCGCGTACATCTCCTCGCTCAGCCAGGGCACAGCCGGGTCGCCGGTCGCCGGGTCATAACCGGTGATGAAGTAATCCCTGGGGTGCGAGATGTTGCGACTCTGATAATCCCACATGAAGGCATAGTTCCCGGAACCGGCGTCGGAGATCGGCGAGTATCGCTCCTCCGTCGGGACCAGGTGGTCCGTGAACTCCATCACATGGGTATGGTCGAGGGCCAGGGTCAGATAGCCGATCCTGCGTTCACCCTTGAAAACCGGAGTGGCCCAGCGGATGACCCCCTCGAACCGGCGGCCCAGCGGGTTCTCCTTGCCGGCATAGGCCGCCTTTTCGGGCTCGAAGGCGATACCCCCGGCAGCGGCGCTTTTCTTTGTATAGGGCCCGATCAGCGGTGACGACACATAGGGGCCGATCACCTCCGAGACATAGATTTCTCCCTTGCCCAGTCGCTGCAGTTCCGCGAAATAGTTTTCGGCCCGGCACCACGTGTTTTCCTTTCTGGAGACATCGCGCAGGCCTTTTGGCAGCAGGCCGGTTGCCGAGACCTTGACCATCTCCTGACCCTGGAGGCTGACGAAGGTCATCTCATGGTACAATGGCCGCGTATCGGTCACGCCCTCCCGCTCCGGCCCGCGATAATGAAAATCCTTGCTGTTGTCAGGATTGTCGGAGACGACCTCGGTATACCGGACACCCTTCTCGGGGGGCGCCTCCCAGCCATCACCCTGCTCGTTCAGGTGCCACGGCTGATGCAGGACCACCTTGCCGGTCCTGCCGCCAAGAAAGGTGGCGAAGGACTCCGCGGTCATCGGCAGTTCCGCGGCCAGCAGGATGTCGCGGTCCCTCTCGTACAGGAAAGCGGCAACGGCGCGGGCGGTATCCGTGGTCAGCCTCTCGATATTCTCCCGGGATTTGATATCAAGGGCGGATATCGAACTGTCCGAGGCAAGACTGCCGACCGTGCCGACAATACCACGGGTGGACGTAACCATTTCCTCGTATTTCTGCTGCACGGTCTGACCGAGATCGTGGATCTGGCGCACGGCGAACAGGGCGAGGACCACCAGCGGAATGACCTTGATCAGGACGAAAATGACGATCAGCTTGCCACGGATACCCAGGCGGACACCTCGCCTCACGCCAGTCTCCTTTCTCTCACCTTCAGCCATCCTGATGCCTTCGATCAACCGATATCATCGTCCTTCCGCCTCCTGTGCCACCGGCAACCGGAGAACCCCGTCCGCAACCGCATGATTGTTGAAGTATATCGCTTTTGCCAGGTGATATCAAATCCCTGGCAGAAAAAAATCTCCGGATTTCAGCCATATTGTCGATGCTCACCAATCGGGGGCGATGCGGTTCGGGCGGCGATGGGCGACCCTGTCGACGCGGTCACTCGGCCGGCAGATCCCAGACCGTGCCGAGGCAGTGAAGGACCGCCTGCACAAGGGGATCGTCCGCTCTCCGGGCGGGATAGGCAAAACTCAGCGGAACGGTGCCAATGGATTCCGGCCACAGGGACACGGCTCCGTTCCTGAATGCCTCGACCGCCTCGTCTTCGATCATCACCGTCAGCCCGACGCCCGAGGCCACCAGAGAGCAGAGGACAGCCTCATGATCGGCAACAACGGCCTGCCGCGGGGACAATCCCCTCTCGGAGAAGCAGGCACCGGCGATCCGGCTGAACAGACAATGGTCCGGCGTCCAGATCCAGGGCAGATCGGCGATCTCCGGCCAGCCGGCCCGGTCGATCCGCTGCTGCCACGATGCGGGGCCGACGACTCGCAGCCGGAAATCCCGCAGATGCTCCGTCCTTACCTCTGGCAGTTCCGAGGCGCCGTAGATGAAACCGCCGTCGATTTCCCCCTCCCTGATCTCCCTCACGATTTCCCAGCTCATGGCCTGGCGGAATTCGCAGCGCATCTCGGCAAACCTTTTCCGCAGCGCTGCAGTCAGCTCGGGCAACCGGACAAAACGCGGCTCGACATGGACGGCCAGACGGACCTTGCCGGCAACCGAACCGGAGAGGGCCCTGGCATGCAGCTGCAGGTCGTCGGCTGCCGCCAGGACATGCAGGGCTCTGGCCCGCAAGGCCTCACCCGCGGCGGTCAGGCTCATCCCTCTGGGCGTGCGGAAAAAGAGCGCCACCGCCAGCTCATCTTCCAGGGCCCTGATATGGGCGCTGACTGCCGGCTGGCTGATATGGAGACGTTCGGCGGCCCGGGTCAGGTGTCTCTCCTGAGCCACTGCCACAAACGTCCGCAGTTGATAGAGTTCCATTCCGATCAGTAAAGGTGAAGGGGTTGATCCGATACTGCGATTGGCTTTTCACTGCCGATCACTTTACCATGTCTCCGGCAAAAGGAAAGGTCACCAACGACACGACAGGACCAGGGCGAAGAAGGGGGGAGGCAAATGGGCAGCAGCAAACTCCCGCCTGTCAGGCCTGCCTGCTGGAAGGCGTCAGGCCCCCGGCAGGAGGCGGGCCTGGCCGCGGCCGGAACTGTCAATGACCGAGATTACCCGACAAGGAGAAAACATGATGGATAACCTGGGGCGGCGGTGCCGCGAACTCTTCGAATCAGGCTGCTACTGCGCCGAATCGGTCGTGATCGCCGTCGCCGAACGGCAGGGTCTGCCGACGGACATGGCGATGAGGATGGCCACCGGCTTCTGCGGCGGCATCTCCCGCACCGGCGGCCTGTGCGGCGCCTTGACCGGCGGCATCATGGCCCTCGGCCTGGTCGGTGGGCGGGAGTCGGCGGCGGATGACCACAAGCCGCTCTACGGCAAGGTCGCCCGCTTTATCGGTGAGTTCGAACAGCGCCTCGGAGCGACTTCCTGCAGCGGCCTGCTCGGTTGCGACATCAGCACCGGCGAGGGGGCGAGGGAGTTTGCCTCCTCCGACCTGGAAACCCGCGTCTGTGCCGGGATAACGGAGACAGCCGGGACAATCCTGGAAACATTGCTGGCGCCGGAGGCGACGGGATGACCGGGAGCAGGGGGACAGCAGGCTGCGCGGAAAACGGCTGGCCTAGAACTGCATCAGCGCCTCGGTAAAGGCGATGGCGTCCAGGTACAGCCGCCGCACGCGGCCACCGTCGACGCCCAGTTCGTCCAGGGCGACGATGCAGGCCTCGACATTGCCCTGCTCGATAGCGACAATGGCCTGAAGAAACGGGGCCAGGGGGCCTGTGAGGTCGAGAAGGGCCGCCTTCATCATGGTGCTGAGCGGCAGCTGGTTGATGACGGTCTGCATCGGCACGTCGAGCATGGCGTCGAGCAGGGAAAACAGACCGAGGAGAAAGATTTCCTCTGTCATCGTCGCGTAGCCGCCCTCCTGCGCCAGCAGCTCACAGAAGCGGCCCCTGCTCACCGCCAGCCGGATCAGTTCCCCCGGTTTGTCGGTGGCGATCTCCGAAATGATGACCAGCAGCAGGAATCGCCTGATTTCCTTTTCCCCGAGATAGACAATGGCATGACGCACGGACTCGATGGTCGTGATCCGGTAGAAATACGATGAATTGATATATTTCAGCAACTTGTAGCTGAGAGAGACATCCCTGCCGATAATGTGCTCAAGGCGGTCCAATGTCGTGCTCTTCTTGCTCACCTCGGCGAGCAGGGCAATCAGGCTGGTCTTCAGCGCCTCCAGTTCCTGGATGCGGAAGGTTTCCGGCCGGCTGAAAAAATATCCCTGGAAATATTTGAAACCCAGCCTGGCGGCCAGGTGGAATTCTTCGTAGGTCTCAACCTTTTCCGCCAGCAGCTTGACCGGAAAACGGGCGAGTCGCCGCTGGGTCTTCAAAATTTCGGCCTCCGACAGGATACGGAAATCGATCTTGATGATATCGGCGAGGGCCACCAGCGGCTCCAGCGCCAGGTCATAGACGAAGTCGTCGAGGGCGATGGTGTAGCCTGCCGCCCGCAGGCCCTGGCATGCCTTGAGGATTTCAGGAGTCGGGGCGGTGTTCTCAAGCACCTCGACGATCACCTTGTTGCTCGGGAATGTGGCGGGGACGTTCTGCAGCAGCAGTGCTTCGGTGAAGTTGATGAAACAGGGCTTCGACCCGCCGATGACCTCGATTCCCTCGGTCAGGAACGTCGCCGACAGCAGGCTGGCAGTGGCTCTCTCGCCGGACCACTCGCCTTCGTTGTCCATGCCGCGGTACAGCAGTTCATAGGCAAACAGACGCCTGTGCTCATTGAGGATCGGTTGCCGGGCGATGAAGACATCCATGGTTGTCTGCCTGGTGAACGCAATGTGTTTAAGGCGTGGTGCCGACCAACTTCACTCTCTCCCTGATCCCCTTTGTCATCAGCACCTGCCCGGTGGCATCGACGATCACGCCGTCCATGCCGAGCCGCTCGAGGGTGGCGAGGCCCTTTTCCGGCCCCATGACGAAGATGCCGGTGGCAAAGGCGTCGGTATCCGCCGCCGCCGGGGCAATGACCGTCACGCTGCGGCAGAGATCCTGGGGAAAACCGGTGGCCGGGTTGAGCAGATGGTGGTAGCGGATACCGTTTTCGATGAAAAAGCGCTGGTAATCGCCCGAGGTCGAGATGGCCCCGTCGGCGATGTCGATGGTCGCGAGCAGGGCCGCCTCGTCGCCTTGCGGTCGCGGGTGCTGGATGCCGACATGCCAGGGCCGGCCGTCAGGCTGTCGCCCGAAGAGTCTGATGTCACCGGCAACGGCGACAATCCCGCTTGCCATCCCCTGCTGCCGCAGGACGGCGACCGCCCGGTCGGCCGCATAGCCTTTGATGATGCCGCCGAGGTCGATCTGCATTCCCTTGCGGTCGAGAAAGACCGTCCCGGCCTGCCGGTCAACGATGACATGCCTGAAGCCGACCAAGGATTTGGCCTCTTCGATCCGTTCCTGGGCTGGGATGGTCTTTTTGGTAAAATCCCACAGCCTGACGAGGGGCCCGACCGTCACGTCGAAGCCGCCCTCGGTCTCTTCGCCGGCACGAACCGCGGCAGAGATGACATCCAGGGTTTCCGTCGACACCTTGACCGGGGCGACACCGGCGTTGCTGTTGATCCGGCTCAGTTCGCTGTCTTCGGCATAGAAGTTGAGCAGCCGGCCCACCCGGTCAAGTTCGCGGTAGGCGGCATCCATCGCCTCCTTCGCCCGTGATTCGGAGCGTGAAACGACCGTGATGGTGACGAGGGTATAGAGCGAGGTCCGGCTTTCCCGGAACAGACGATCTTTGCGGTTGGCCCAGAAAATTGCTGCAACCAGCAGAATGCAGGTCACAGCGATGACCGCTCCGCGTATCAGGGGATGACGTGACATGATCTGAATCAAAAATGGAACCGGCGGCAGGACGAACCCGGACCGCTACGGTTTCTCGAAGAAAATGTAGGAGGTCGAATAGTCGCTGAACTCGAAATAGACCTTTTTCTCGCCGGGGTCGACGGCGCCGTTGAGGTTGACATCCATCACCCCGTAACCGAACCGGTAGGGCCGCTCGCCCTTGCCATCGGTCGCCGTTGCCGTCGACAGCTTGTCGATCTTCATGAAACGCTTGATCAACTTGTCACCGGCATACACCTCGAGCACCCCGTCGGTACCGGTCCAGTTCTGGACAGCCCGCCCGAATTTGTTCTGGGTCTCCTGGGTGCAGGAGAGACAACCGAGCAAGGCCATTGCAGCGACGATATATTTCATGAACATTCCATCCTTCCGGCAGAATCAGAACAACAGCCGGGCGACCCCTGACCGGGTGCCCGACTCCCTCTCCATTGCCGCTATCCTATCCCACAAGTCATCCCGCAACAAGCAGTTTCCTGCGGCGGTCGACATGCCTCAGCCAGGATAACCATTGTTCGCACGCTTGTCTCTTTATTCATTTCCATCTCTATGGTATGCTGCCCCTACTGCCCGCCAGCTGACAGATTTCGATCTACAGGATTCAGAGATCTGAGCGGAAAATCGCTGTAACATCATTATTCAACCCTTCCCAAATGATTATGGAGGACGCAATGAAATCCCCAGTACGTGTGACCATTACCGGTGCCGCCGGCCAGATCAGCTATTCCCTCATCTTCCGCATCGCCGCCGGCGACATGCTCGGCCCCGACCAGCCGGTCATCCTGCAGCTGCTGGAGATCACCCCGGCCCTCGGCGCCCTCAACGGGGTGGTGATGGAGCTCAACGACTGCGCCTTCCCGCTGCTTGCCGGTATCGTCGCCACCGATGACCCGAACGTCGCCTTCAAGGGTACCGACTATGCCATCCTGGTCGGGGCCCGTCCCCGCGGTCCGGGCATGGAACGCAGCGACCTCCTCCAGGCCAACGCCGCGATCTTTTCCGTCCAGGGCAAGGCCCTCAACGCCCATGCCAGCCGCGACGTCAAGGTGCTGGTGGTCGGCAACCCGGCCAACACCAACGCCCTGATCACCCTGAAGAACGCCCCTGACCTCAACCCCCGCAACATCACCTCGATGATGCGCCTCGACCACAACCGCTCGCTGTCGCAGATCGCCGAGAAGGTCGGCAGCCACTCCACCCGGGTCGAGAAGATGGTCGTCTGGGGCAATCACTCCGCCACCCAGTTTCCCGATCTCAGCTACGCCACCGTCGACGGCAGGCCGGTCATCGAGCAGGTGGACAACGACTGGTATGTCAATACCTTCATCCCTGTCGTCCAGCAGCGAGGCGCCGCCATCATCAAGGCCCGCGGCGCCTCGAGCGCCGCCTCCGCCGCCTCCGCCGCCATCGACCACATGCGCAGCTGGGCCCTGGGCAGCAACGGCCAGTGGGTCAGCATGGGTGTGTACAGCGCCGGCAACTCCTACGGCATCGACCAGGATATCATGTATTCCTTCCCGATCACCTGCGAGAACGGTGAGTGGAAGGAGATTCCCGGCCTGACGGTCAACGACTTCGCCAGGGGCATGATGCAGGCGACGGAGAAGGAACTGATCTCCGAGCGCGACGCCATCTCCCATCTCTTCTAGGATTCTTTCCTGAACGGCCATCGACCGGGAGAGCCGGCCTCCCCTGTCGATGGCCGCCGGCCTCTCGTCCCGCCGCCGCACGCAGCCGCTTTCCTTCAGGACAGCCCCGATTCCCGCCCGCAATGACTCCGTCAGAGGGCTGTCCCGCCCTCCAGCGCCCGCCGCACTGCTTCGGCCAGAGCCCGCTTGGCAAACGGCTTCTGGATGAAATGCACGCCTTCCTTCAGCGATCCTTGCTCGGCAATCACATTGGCCGGGTAGCCCGACATGAACAGGCATTTCATCCGCGGATACGCTTCGGCCAGCTGTCCCGCCAGGTCCCGGCCGGTCATTCCCGGCATGACCACGTCCGTCAGAAGCAGGTCGATCCCGCCATCATGCCCGCCGGCAACGCCCAATGCCGCAGAGGCCGAATCGGCCTCCAGGACCGTGTACCCCAGACGGCTGAGCATCGTTGCGGTCATCTGCAGGATCGTCGGTTCATCCTCCACCACCAGCACAACCTCCCGCCCGTGCAGATCGGCAACCGGCAGCGCCGACTCCCGGGCCGGCTCCGCCGGTTCGCCGTGCCTGGGCAGATAGATCGCGAATTCGGATCCGTGCCCCGGCGTGCTGTCGACATCGATAAAGCCGTTGTTCTGCTTGACGATGCCGTATACCGTCGCCAGTCCGAGGCCCGTCCCTTCGCCAACCCCCTTGGTGGTGTAGAACGGCTCGAAGACATGGGACAGGGTTTCGCCGTCCATGCCGCTGCCGCTGTCCCGCACGGCGATCCGCACATATTCGCCGGGGACAAAGCCCTGATGGCTGGCGCAGAATTCCTGGCCCAGAATGGCGTTCCGGGTCTCCACACCGAGGTTCCCGACACCGGCGATGGCGTCCCTGGCGTTGACGCAGAGATTTGCCAGTATCTGATCGATCTGCGAGGGGTCAATCTTCACCGGCCACAGGTCTTCGCCGGGAAACCAGGCGAGATCGATATCCTCGCCGATCAGCCGCCGCAGCATTTTCAGCATTCCCTCGATGGTCCCGTTGAGATCGATCACCCTGGGGGCGACCGTCTGCTTACGGGCGAAGGCCAGGAGCTGCCGGGTGATATCAGCAGACCTCTCGGCAGCCTGGCGCACCTCCTGCAGGTCCGCATGGATGGGCTGCGACGGATCGATCTCGTCCAGCAGCATTTCGACATGCCCGAGTATCACGCTGAGCATGTTGTTGAAATCATGCGCCACGCCACCAGCCAGGCGGCCCACCGACTCCATTTTCTGGGCCTGCCTGAGCTGGTCCTCCAGCCGCTGTCTCCTCTTCTGTTCCCGCTTGAGCACGACGATCTGGGAGATCAGACTCGAATAAACCTCCAGCGGGCGGATGACCTCCAGCGTCGGCCTGAGGCCGGATTTCGCATCATCCACCGAAATGACCCCGATGAATTCCCCCTTCTCATCATTCATCCGGACGAAGAGATTGTCCTCGGGATGCCAGGACATAGCATCGGCAGGCAATTGACCGCTTCCGTAGACCACCGCGTCCTGGTTGAGGAGATCCTTCATGGTGTGAGGGATATAATAGCTGCACTGCCCCATCTGGATTCCCTGCTCGAACACCTGGTCATACCAGCTTTTCCGCAGGGGGACTGCGCCGATCCTGTCGACGACTTCCTTTGCTATGCCGCCGTAGCCGATGATCTCCCTGTATGGCTCCTCCTCCTTGAACAGGGAGATGAGCACCCGCCGGAAGTCGGAATATTCGACAATCGCCTGGCTGATCTTGGAGTAGATGAGTTTTTCGTCCTCAATCGAGAGCATCGAGGCCGCAGACAGGCTGAACTGTTCCATCTGGCTGGCATAGCTGGTCAACTTGCCTTCGCTTGCCAGCAGCGCGTCCTCAGCCCGCTTGCGTTCGGTGATATCTATGCCCATCCCCATCAGGTACCGCCGCCCCTGGGACTCAAACCTGACTCCAGTTATCATGAACGGCACCTGTCGGCTGTCATTTGCCAGCATGGCGGCTTCGAAGGAATGTGAACCGGTCTGCATCACAATCTCGACGGCGGCCACCACCTCGTCCTCTGCCGCCGAGGGAATCCAGCTGGTCAGATGCCGGCCGGCCATCCCTTCCGCCCCGCATTCCGTCAGCCGCTCATGGTCCCTGTTCCAGAGCACCAGCCGGAGGTCCGGATAGGTGTAGAGAAAGAAGATGCCGGGCAGGCTCTCGATCAGGGACGAGGAGAAGAGCTGCTCCTTCCGCAGTGATTGTTCAGTGGCCTTCATCCGGGAACGGTAGGCAACCAGACAGACCAGCAGTCCCAGGGCGACGATGGTGAGGGTCATCGTCAGGACGCGGCCTGTCCGTCTGCCGAGTGCGCTGATCTCTCCCCGCACCGGCAGGCGCAGGAGCAGAGGAGACGTGTTCTCGATATCCGGCAGAACCTGGTAGAGAAAACCGCCCTGAAACTCCCTCGGCCTGCCACTCCCGGCCGCGACGAGCCGCCGGAACAGTTCCTGCTCCGGCACGGTGACTCTGCCGGCATTCCTGCTGATGAGATCGAACGGGACCTGGACCCTCCTGGCAAGGGCCTGCAGGACCGGCAGGGTGAGAAATCGGCCCATGACCAGAACGCCGCGGGAAGGACCCTGCCCCTGCGAGTCGTACACCGGCCGGGCAGCCAGGAGGAGCAGCCCGTGATCGGTCTGCAGAATGCCCTCCAGCGGCAGTTCCTTCTGCCGGACCGGGGCGAGCAGAGAAAGGATCGGCGGTCTTTCCCCGGAGAACGGCTGGACCGCCACGTGCTTGCCGACGACAGGATGGAAGCAGCCCAGCAGCAACTCCTTTCCCTCCCTGTCGTAGACCGCCAGCAGGTCGACCTTGCTGGTGCGCGACAGCAACGAAATATCCGGGCAGTTCGATGTGATATAGTCGCTGTTGTGATCCTCTGCGAAGGCATAGGTATCATCCCAGTTCGCCCAGTCCCCGGCCATATTCCCCAGAGTGGCGAGCTGATTGTCCAACCCTGCCTTGACACGTTCGGCATCATCGAGGGCCTGCCGGTACTCCAGCTCATGGAAAGCCGGCTGGATGATCCGGGAATCGATCCACCAGAGCAGCAGCAGCACAACCACCAGACCTGAAATGACCAGGGCGACAGCCTGGAGCAGCAGCGAGCGGGAAGACACCTGGATATCTCTGTTCACGATTTCTTTTCCGGACGCGGCTTCCATCCGGCCTCTCGCATAGGATGATGATCGCCCCCGCCGTTATCGGCCCTCCCCGATATCCCGGTCGTCCCCGGCCAGCTGCAGGATCCGGCGACCGTATTCCCGTTTCAGCGCGTCGAGATAGGCACGGTCCACCGCTCCCTTCCAGGTCCTGACATCATAGAACCGCTTCGGGATGTCCAGGGCATCGGGATCAAAACCGGTGGCGATGCGGGTTCGCCACCGCAGGCGGCGGATATGCTCGGCGACATCGGCAACCGATCCGGCAAGGGTCGCATAGCCGACGGCATCCAGGCACTCGGCCAGCCGCGAATCTGTGTAGACCGAACGGGCAAAGAGACAGGCCACCATCGAGGTGAGAAATGCCCGCCCCGGCTCATCTGCGACCAGGAAATCAACGGCCCTGCCCACATCCTTGTCGGCATGCTTCTGGTCGAAGCTGTAGGCGGCCGTGTCGAGGTGGGAATGGCGGAAACCGAGGGTCTGGGCGGCGAAAAACAGCTCGCCGGTGGCGTAGCCTGCCATCTCCTGCCCGAGGACGCAGGCGAAGTCGGCGCCACCATGGACCTCCGCCGCCCGCAGTGTCCCCATGCCGAGCAGGCGGTAGAAATCGTTGGCTCCCCGGCCGAGGAGGTCCGCCGCCCGGCAGTAGGCGGCAGCATCACCGAAGCAGAGCGGCACGACCGTCTCCCTCGCCGATACCAATCCCCGCTCCGTCGCCTCGGTGGCCCAGGCCAGCGCCACCCCGGCCGACATCGCGTCGATGCAGACCTTCTCCATGACCTCGAGGATGCGCAGGACATCGAAGGGCCGGGTCACACCCAGCATCGTCCCGGCGGCAAAGATCGGCTCGTAATCATACGGGACCTGGTGATAGTGATACCGGTTGTCGTCAGCAACCTTCTCGCGGACATAGCCGATGTGGATGCAGCCGACCGGGCAGCCGGAACACGCCCCGTTCCGGAGCAGAGTGGAATCGGCAAAGGCCTGGCCGGTCATCCCGGCGATCGCCGGGTCGCTCGTCTTCTGCAGGTTGCGCCAGGGCAGCGAACCGATGTCGTTCAGCCCCTGCAGGTTGCCGGCCGTACCCAGGCTGTAGTACTTGTGCATCATCTCGGTGGCCGTGACCTGCCGGTACACCTCCTCGAACAGTTTGCCATAGGCGCTGCCGGCCGGCTGGACGAAATCGCCGTCACCGTGGATGACGATGCCCTTGAGGTTTTTGGCCCCCATCAGCGCCCCGGCTCCGAGCCTGCCGAAGTGGCGGTAGGAGTCGACATTGATGCAGGCCATCACCGAGCCGATCTCCCCCGCCGGCCCGATCCGGAGGATCGACCGGTGACCGGAGCCGTCCCTGAACATCCGCCGCAGCAGCTTGCCGGCGGCATCGGCATCCATGCCGGCCATGAAACCGACATCCTTGATCTCCAGTTGCCGGCCGCCGATCGCAAGACAGGAAAGCCGGGCGGCCCGGCCGGTGACGACGAGGGCATCGAGGTCGGCAAAACGCAGAGCGAAGGCCGTCCGGCCGCCGGCATGGCTTTCGGTGTACTGGTTGTGGTAGGCCGAACGAAAGGCGCAGACCGTCTTGCTCATCAGCGGGAAATAACCGGTCAGCGGCCCGATGGCGAAGATCAGCGGCTGTTCGGGGGCATCCCAGGGCAGATCGTTGCGGCCATAGCGACCATAGAGCAGGGCTGCCAGGCCGCTTCCCCCGGCCACCTGGCTGCGGCCGTCCAATCGTTCGATCCGCCCCTTCCCGCCTGTCAGATCGACGCAGAGCACCCTGAATTCGTCCCGGATCATCGGCTCGCCTCCAGAATCCCTGCCATGTCAGCCAGTTCGAGACAGTCCTGGGGGCAGAAGGCAACACAGCGGCCACAGTGAATGCAGACGAAGACCTCGCCATCCGGGTTGCGGCAGACGGCATCCACCGGACAGGCGGCCACGCACTGGCCGCAGCGGATGCACAGTTTCTTCCTGACCACCACACCGCCGCCCCGGCGCTGGCTGAAGGCGCCGGTGGGACAGGCGGCAACGCAGGGGGCCGGGTCGCAGGCCAGACAGTGCACCGCCGCAAAGCCGGTCGACAGTCCCCCGGCGGAATGGATCCGTATCCCGGCGCAGCTCCAGGAAATCCGCTGGTGGATCAGTCTGGCGCAGGCCAGTGAGCACGAATGGCAGCCGATGCACTGGTCCATCCGCGGGGCGGTGAGTTGCTTCATGACATTACCTTCTCCCTTGCTGTTCCCGTTCCAGTCCCTTGCAAAACATCATCCTCCATGGGCCGTGACCTTGTTCCATCAGCATATGCAAAGCCATGGGAGAAAGCAAGAAACGCCCCCGCCGCCCACCGGCCCGATCAGCCATGCTGCTGGGCAAACGCTTTGTCTTTCCAAAGTTTTTTGCATGAATCCATTTGACATCGGTGACGTCTTTCTTTATCAATGCGGGATGAGATGTCCCACCATACGTGGAGGTTCGACCGTGCCAAGAATCATCCCCTGTCCGCCTGCCCTCGTCCTGCTGGCCTTCCTGCTGGCCCTGCTTGCCGGTGCCGCCTCCGCCGCCGCCGAGATTGTCAAGCTGCCGGTCACCATCGACTACCCCCTGCTCCAGAATCTGATCATCAACAAGGCCTTCCGCGAGGGCAACGAATCGGTCGTGCTGGCCAGTGAAGGGGACGGCTGTATCCACTTGGCCCTTTCCCATCCGCGGGTCAGCGAGGAAAACGGTTTCATCCGCATGGAAACCGAGATCACCGCCCACGCCGGCACCCCGCTCGCTTCCGAATGCATGATGCCGGTCGCCTGGAAAGGCTACCTGGTCCTCTACCAGCGACCGGTCATCGACAACCGGACCTGGCAGCTGTCGTTCAAGAGTTACCGTTCCGGCCTGTTCAACAGCAATCGCCAGCCGGTCAAGATTGCCGGCCTGCTCTGGCAGCTCATCGAATCCCATGTCTTCGCCTACCTCGATTCGATTACGATTGATCTGGCCCCCCCCGTCAACAGCCTCAAGGAATTCCTCTTCCCCCTGTTCCCGCCGCAGGTGCAGCAGCAGACCCAGGCAATGCTCGACAGCCTGCGTACCGGCGAGCCGGGGATCACACCAAAGGCGGTGACCATCGAAATCCTGGCCGACGTCCGCGAGACCTACAAGCCTGACGACACCCGACTCACCGAGACCCTGAGCGGCAAGGAGCTGGAGGAAGTGGTCGCGGTCTGGGAAAACTGGGACGCCCTGCTCAGCTTCATGATCGCGACGATGGCCAAGGATGTGCTGAGCCCCGAGGAACGCCAGACCCTGATGGATGTGCTGCTGGAAACCCGCTACGCCTTTCTCGACAGCCTCGGCAACCAGTCGGTCACCCACGACTTCGTCCGGATCCAGTTCGCCAGCGCCTGGCGCCAGCTGGAACCGATCTTCCGCAACCACCTCACCCCGGATGCCTCGCAGCAGAAGCTCGGTTATCTCGCCTTTTTCACTGCCGCCGACGCCCTGACCGTGCTTGACGGCCTCGGCCCGACATTCGGTATCGAGGTCAGCCGCAACGGCCTGATCCGCCTGGCCCGGATGCTCAGCAGCGACCCGAACATCCTGCGCTACGGCCCCGGTGTCAATCCGAGCCTGCAGCAACTGTTCGAAGTCGACCCGGAACCGGTGCAGGCCCCGGAGCAACCGGATCCTCCTCCCGAAAGCGAATTTCTCGAGGAGGATCTCCCGCCTCCGCCACCGCCGGATCCGCTGTCGCAGATCCTGGACTTCTTCTGTGCGCCTCTCCATGCCGCCGAAGCCGCCAGTATCGAGGAAATCCGCCGGTGGAAGGTTCCGAACGGCAGAATCGACATCTATGTGAAAAGGGTGGTGCAGCTGCTCAAGGCCCAGGCCCAGACCACAGCCAGGGAGAAGAAGGTTCCGCCTTCCTTCCGCTCCTACTACCGCCTGATGATCCCGGCTATGGCATGGCAGGAAAGCTGCTTCCGTCAGTATGTGGTCCGCGACAACAAGCTGACCTACCTGCTGTCCTACAACAACAGCTCGGTCGGCCTGATGCAGGTCAACACCCGGGTCTGGCGCGGCGTCTACAATCTCGAGCGCCTGCGCTGGGATATACGCTACAACGCCGCCGCCGGGTGCGAGATCGCCACCCTTTACCTGAAGGATTATGCCCTGCGGGAACGAAAGGGCGAGAAGAAGCCGGACAACGAGACGATCGTCCAACTCGTCTATGCCATGTATAACGGCGGACCGGCCCAGTACAAGAAATACCTCGAGCGGAAGCGGACGGGCAGGCTGTACAGCAGCGACAAACTCTTCCAGGAAAAATACGAGTGGGTCTCCGCGGCCGACTGGAGCAAGATCAACAAGTGCCTGATCGGCGGCTAGGTCCGGTCAGGCGGACCTAACGCCCCGGCAGGGTGCCTTCATACATCCGGTTCCAGTCCGGCCATCATCTGGGGGATACGGGCGACATATTCGCCGTCATCGGTGGAAAAGGTCGCGACGATCCGGCCCTCGAACATCACCGCGATGCGGTCCGACAATGCCATGGCCTCGGCGAGATCGCCGGTCACCAGCAGGATGCCGGCCTGCTCCCTGGCCTCGAGCAGCAGCTTCCAGACATCCTCGGTGGCGGCAATGTCGAGCCCCTGGGTGGGCTGTTCGGCGACGATCAGCCGCGGCTTGCGGTAGAATTCGCGGGCCAGCACCATCTTCTGCAGGTTGCCGCCGGACAGCTGCCAGGCCAGCGCCTGCAGGTTGGGCGGCCGGATGTCGAAGTCACGGATCAGCCGGGCTGCCTTCTCGTCCGCCAGAGCACGCTGCAGCCAGGGGCCGCGGACGAATCCGCCGCGGGTCGTCAGCAGGAAGTTGTCCAGCAGGTCCAGCCCCTGGCAGGTGGCCAGGCCCTGCCGGTCCTCCGGGATATAACTCAGCGCCAGATCCCATTGCTGGTCTGCGAAAAATTTCCGCCACTCCATGCCGAGCAGGCGGATGGTGCCGGCCGGCGGCGGGCAGAGACCGCAGATCATCTCCACCAGCGGTTTCTGGCCGTTGCCCGCCACCCCGACGATGCCGAGGATCTCGCCCTGCCGCAGCTCCAGATCGACGGCATGGAGGCCGGCGCCGTCCAGCTGTTCCGCCTTGAGCACGATCTGCCGCGGTTCGAGCGGCTGCCGGTCGACCTGCAGCAGCACCTCCCGGCCCACCATCCGCTCGGCCAGCTCGGCCGAGGAAGAGACGGCCGCCGCCGCAACCCGGTCCACCACCTCTCCCCGCCGGAGGATGGCAATGCTGTCGGCGATTGCCATCACCTCCTCCAGCTTGTGGCTGATGAAGACAATGGCCTTGCCCTGCCCGACCATCAGCTTCATCGTGGCGAACAGGTTCTCGGCCTCGTGCGGGGTCAGGACCGCGGTCGGTTCGTCGAAAATCAGGATCCGGCTCCGGCGGTGCAGCAGCTTGAGGATCTCGACCTGCTGCTTTTCGCCCATCGACAGGCTGCCGATCCGTGCCGCCGGGTCGACCTTCATGCCGTACTGGGCTGCGAGGTCCCGGACCTCCTCGTGGATCTTCGGCCAGCTCAGCCACATGCCGCCGGCATGGCCGAGCTGGATATTCTCGGCAACGGTCATCGCCTCCACCAGCTTGAAGTGCTGATAGACCATGCCGATGCCGGCGCCGATCGCCCTGTCGGTGGTCGACAGCACGATCGGCGAACCCTGAAGAAATATCGTGCCGCTGTCCGGCTGCAGCTGTCCGGCGAGGATCGACATCAGCGTCGACTTGCCGGCTCCGTTCTCGCCGAGCAGGGCAAGGATCCTGCCCTCCTCGATATCGAGGGTGATATCGCGGTTGGCATGGACATCGCCGAAGGATTTCGAAATCCCCGCAAGGCGGATCAGCGGCGGCTGGCCGGTCATCTGTCGGTCCGGTCCAGGCCTGCCAGCGGCGTGACGAACTGCGATTCGGTATCCCAGGGGAAGAGGATCCAGGTGTCCTGGCTGACCTCGGTGATGAAGGTGTCGACCTGGGGCCGGCCAGCCGGCTTGGCATAGACCGTGGCGAAGTGGGCCTTGGGCACCATCTGCTTGACGATGGTGGCGGTACGGCCGGTGTCGACCAGATCGTCTATCAGCAGCCAGCCTTCGCCGTCCCCGTCGAATTTCTTCAGCACGTCGGCATCGCCCTTCTTGTCCTTCCAGTCATAGCTCGACACGCAGATGGTGTCCACCAGGTGGATATCGAGCTCCCTGGCGATGATCGCGGCCGGGACCAGGCCGCCGCGGGTGATGGCGATGATACCCTTGAAATAGTCCTGGTTGAGCAGACGCCAGGCCAGGGCCTTCGAGTCGCGGTGCAGCTGGTCCCAGGATATCGGGTAGGTCTTGCGGTATTTGCTGTTGGTCGACATGGGTGCTCCCTCTCTAAATTGATACGTATTGCCGTTGACAATGGATCTCGCCGCTAATCGGCCGGCTCGACATTGACCCCCAGCGCCGCCGGGGCCTCGCTCATCCCGCGCCGCCATGAGGACAGTACCAGAACGATCACGGTCAGGGCATAGGGCAGCATCAGCAGCAGCGATGACGGCAACTGGGTGCCGGAGGCCTGCAGGCGCAGCTGCAGAGCCATGATGCCGCCGAAGAGATAGGCGCCGAAAACGGCCCGCCCCGGCCGCCAGAAGGCGAAAATGACCAGAGCCACGGCGATCCAGCCCCGGCCGCCGGTCAGATTGTTGGTCCACAGATGGGTATAGGCCAGCGACAGATAGGCGCCGCCCAACCCCATGAAAAATCCGCCCATCAGAATACCCCACCAGCGATGGCCGTCGACGTCGAGACCGGCGGCCGTTGCCGCCGCCGGATATTCCCCGGCCGCCCGCAGGCACAATCCCGGCCTGGTCCGCATCAGCAGCAGCCACATCAGCGGCGGAATGAGATAGGTGAGATAGACCAGCGGGTCGTGGTTGAAGAAAATCGGCCCCAGGATCGGTATGCCGCTCAGCACGGGCAACGCCACCGGCGAAAAGCCGGGCGCCGTCTGACCGACATAGCCGGTGCCGAGATAGTCGGCGAGGCCGGTGCCGAGGATGGCCAGCGCCAGGCCGGAAACCACCTGATTGCCCTTGAACCACAGACAGACGACGCCATGGATCGCCGAGGCCAGGGTGCCGGCCAGGCCGGCGGCGACAAAGGCCAGGACCGGGTTGCCGGTGGTCAGGGCGACCACGAAAGCGGTCAGGGCTCCGATGATCATCACTCCCTCTACGCCGAGGTTGAGCACACCGGATTTCTCGGTGAAGATCTCGCCCAGGGTCGCGTAGAGGATCGGCGTGCCGGACTGGACGGCCGCTGCCAGCAGGGGGACGATGATCGCCAGCTCCATCATGCCCTCCTCACGGAAAATCGGTACAGGTTGAAGAAGCCGCCGGCCAGGACGGTGAGCAGGATCAGACCCTCCAGGATGCCGCCGAAGGCGGCCGGCACCTGCAGATCGAGCTGCAGGTTCTCCACCCCGACCCGCAGTCCGGCCAGCAGAAAAGAGGCGACACCGATCGCCAGGGGATTGAGCCGGGCCAGCCAGGCAACGACGATGGCAGTATAGCCGTAACCGACCATGATGGTTGGCTGCAGGCGGTTGATGGTGGCGGAGGCCTCGAGAAATCCCGCCCAGCCGGCCAGCGCCCCGCTGATCACCATCACCAGCACCACCAGCCGGTCATAGGGGATGCCGGCATAGCGGGCAGCCCGGACGCTGTCGCCAGCCGCCTTCAGTTCATAGCCGAGGCGGGTAAACCGGATGAAAACCCAGACCGCTGTCCCGAGGACCAGGCAATGGGCCAACCCCCAGTTGACGCCGGTGGTCCCGATCCGGCCGACCACTGCCTGGGGCGAGAACTCGCTGGTCATCGGAAAGCCGAAGCTGGTCGGGTCCTTCCATACGCCGTAGACCAGGTAATCGAGGAAGAGGATGGCGATATAGTTCAGCATCAGGGTGACGATGATCTCGTTGGTCCTGAAATGCTGGCGCAGGATGGCAGGCACCATCCCCCACAGACCGCCGGCCAGGACCGCCATGGCAATCATCGCCGGCAGCATGAACGGCGACGGCAGACCGGGGAAGGTGAGCGCCACCCAGCTGGCGCCGACGGCGCCGAGGGCGAACTGCCCCTCCGCGCCGATATTCCACACCTGCAGCCGGAAGGCCACCGCCACCCCGAGAGAACAGAGAAATATCGGGATGGCCTTGACCAGGCAGTCCTCGATGGCGAAACGGGAGCCATAGGCCCCCTTGAACAGAACGGCAAGTCCGTCGAGCGGCGGCGTCCCCCCCAGCGCGAGCAGCAGTCCGCTCAGCGCCAGCGACAGGGCGACGGCCGCCGTTAAAACAAGAAAGGAGCTCCAACCGCGGGGCTCCTTTCTCTTGGTGATCCGAATCCGGAACATCCGATATCCGTAACGGGTTTTGGGGAATTGCTGTCTTATTCGGTGGTGCCGACCACGCCCTGCACGAACCAGGTCATGCCCAGCAGGTCCGCATCGGGAGCGACAACCCCCTCGGCGATCTTGATTTCTCCCTTCTGGTCCTTGACCGGACCGACGAAAATCTTGTTGTTGCCGGCGATGATGTCGGCCTTGGCCGCCATGACCTTATCCTGCAGTTCTTTGGGGACCATCGCTCCGAACGGGGCGAGATCGACGATGCCGGTTTCCATTCCCGGCCAGACTGACTCGGCCTTCCAGGTTCCCTTCTGGACCTGTTCGACAACATTCTTGTAGAACGGCGCCCAGTTCCAGACCGGCGCGGTGAGGTGGGCCTTCGGGGCGAAGGCGCTCATGTCGGAGTTATATCCGATGGAATAGACACCCTTCTCCTGGGCGGCTTCCTGCGGTCCGGGGGAATCCTGATGCTGGGCGATGACGTCGGCGCCGACGTCGAGCAGGGATTTGGCGGCTTCCTTCTCGGTGGCCGGGTCATACCAGGTCTTGGTCCAGACCACCCGGACGGTGGCCTCGGGATTGACCGCCTGGACGCCCAGCGCGAAGGCGTTGATGCCGCGGATGACCTCCGGGATCGGAAAGGCGGCGACATAGCCGATGGTCTTGCTCTTGGTCATGCCGCCGGCGACCATGCCGGAGAGATAGCGGGCCTGGTACATGCGGCCGAAGTAGTTGCCCATGTTGTCGGCCATCTTGAAGCCGGAGCAGTGCATGAACTTGGCATCGGGAAACTGCTTGGCGACCTTCAGCATCGGGTCCATGTAGCCGAAACTGGTGGCGAAGATCAGGTCATACCCTTTCCGTGCCATGTTCTGCATGACCCGCTCGGAGTCAGGCCCTTCGGCGACCGCCTCGACATACGAGGTCTTGACCCCGGCCATCCCGTCAAGCCCTTTGCGTCCCTGGTCATGGGCGTAGGACCAGCCGGCATCGCCGATCGGCGAGACATAGATGAAACCAACATTCAACTCTTTTTCCGCCGCCTGCACGGTGGAACAACACAGACACAGCAGCACTACGGCGAGGGCTCTCAGCACGCGCATCTCACGATCCTCCATAATATTGAAAAACTGTTCATTGTCGACTTCGACATCATCTCATTGCACTTCTGCGGCGGGAGGTTCAGCCATGACCGGACGGTCCGGCCGGGTATCAGAGAACCTGCTTCAGGAAGAGCTGGGTCCGTTCCTCCCGCGGGGCAGTGAAGAAGTGTTCGGGAGTCCCGACCTCCACCACCTTGCCCTGATCCATGAAGATCACCCGGTCGGCGACCTCGCGGGCAAATCCCATCTCGTGGGTCACCACCACCATGGTCATCCCTTCCCGGGCCAGTTGCTTCATGACATCGAGGACTTCGCCGACCATCTCCGGATCAAGGGCCGAAGTCGGTTCGTCGAAGAGCATGATCTTCGGGTCCATCGCCAGCGCCCGGGCGATGGCCACACGCTGCTGCTGGCCGCCGGAGAGGCGGGAAGGATATTCCTTTTCCTTTTCGGCGATGCCGACTTTGGTCAGGAGCTGCCGCGCCTTCTCCTCGGCCGCCGCCTTGGTCCGCCTGCGGACCCGGATCTGGGCCAGGGTCAGGTTTTCCAGGACATTCTTATGGGGGAAGAGGTTGAACTGCTGGAACACCATCCCCACCTCGGCCCGGATCTTGTTGATGTTGGTTTTGCGGTCGGCGAGATCAACACCATCGATATAGATGTGACCGCTGTTGAACGATTCCAGGCCGTTGATACAGCGCAGAAAGGTCGACTTGCCGGAACCGGACGGCCCGATCACCACCACCACCTCGCCTTTGGCAACTTCGAGGGAAACCCCATCCACCGCCCGGACGGTGATGCCGCGACCGGTGAATATTCTTTTGACATCGACGGCTTTAATCACTGACGGCGAACCTCCGCTCCATA
>WBUQ01000033.1 GCA_008933635.1 Desulfobulbaceae bacterium
CATATACACATAACAGCAGCCGGCCGGATGCCCCCGGCTTCTTCCCCACTTTTCACGGCAGGTGCCCCATGAACACACCCGAACCCCCTTCACGCCTGAAGAATTTCCCCCTCCCCTGGTTTTCGATGATCATGGGCCTGTCCGGTTTCTCCATCGCCTGGAGCCGGGCCGAACACATCCTCGGCCTGCCTTTTGCGGTCAGCCCTTTTCTGCTCGGTGCCACCGTCGCCCTGTTCATCTTCATCACGCTCGTCTACCTGCTGAAAATCCTCCGCTACCCGGCCGCCGTCCGCGCCGAGATCGATCACCCGGTGAAGATCGCCTTCCTGCCCACCTTCTCGATCAGCATGATCCTGCTGTCGATCGCCCTGCTGGGCGGCGCGCCGGCGGTCTCCTTCTGGCTGTGGGCGGGCGGCACCATCCTCCACCTGCTGTTCACCCTCTACATCCTCTCGTCCTGGGTCCACCAGAACAGGTACGAGATCAAACACCTCAACCCGGCCTGGTTCATCCCGGTGGTCGGCAACATCCTCGTTCCGATCGCCGGCGTCCACCATGCCCCGGCGGAGGTTTCATGGTTCTTCTTCAGCGTCGGCCTGTTCTTCTGGCCGGTACTCACCGGCATCATCTTCAACCGGCTGATCTTTCACCAGAGCCTGCCCGAACGCTTCCTGCCGACGCTCTTCATCTTCATCGCCCCGCCCAGCGTCGGCCTGCTGTCCTGGTACAACCTGACCGGCACGACCGGTCAGTTCGGCCACATCCTCTACTTCGTCGCCGTCTTCTTCTTCCTGTTGATGCTGGTGCAGATCAGGTATTTCATCCGGATCAGGTTTTTCCTGTCCTGGTGGGCCTATTCCTTCCCGGTTGCAGCCCTCACCATCGCCACCCTGTTCATGGCCAGGGATACCGGCAAGGCGGTGTACGTGTGGGGCGGCGGCGGCATGCTGGCGTTCCTGACGCTGCTGGTCGCACTGCTCGTCGCGCAGACAGCGCGGGCCATAGCCGGCCAGACCATCTGCGTCGATGAGGAGCACTGACAGGCAATGGTAGCGGCGGAAAGGGGGATCAGGCCGGGATCGGCTGGCCTTCGGGGAGGTAGTTGAGCAGCAGGCGTGCGATCGCAAGCGACTGGCTGGAGATATTCCCCAGATCGATCACATGCTGGTCCTGTTCCCTGATGCGGGTGCCATCGGCCATCGCGGTGATCCTGACCTTCGGCCGGTCCAGGGCCCGGCCGGCCTCGGTGACCATCCCGGTCCGGCCGTCGGAGAGGCTGACATAGGTGCCGGGCGGGTACAGGCCGACCATGGAGATGAACGACCCGAGCAGGCCCGGGTGGAAGGCGTTTTTGTCGCTGATCATCAGCGCGAAGGCGCTGTGGGGGTCCATCGCCTGCTTGTAGGGCCGCACCGCCGTCATCGCCTCGAAGACGTCGCAGATCTGCAGCAGGGAGATGACCGGGCTGCGCACCGCCCAGCCGGGTTTTTCCGGATAGCCCTTGCCGTCAAAGCGGATGTGGTGCCCCCAGGAGGCGGCGATATCGAGCGGCGAGACATCCCGCTGGGCCAGCAGCAGCTCCGCCCCGACCCGGGGGTGGTCCTTGATCATGTTGTACTCTTCCGGGGACAGGCGGTCGGTCTTGTAGAGGATCTCGCCAGGAATCTTGCTCTTGCCGATGTCGTGGAGGATGCCGGCGGTGCCGAGGGCCAGGATGTCCTCCTCCTTCCAGTTCATCCTCATCCCCATGAAGACCGCAATCGAGGCAACCCGCACCGAATGGCCGACGGTATAACTCTCGTAGTCGGGATAATGGATATACTGCATGACGTCGGCAAAATTCGTGCGGGTGTAGCGGAGCATGAATTCGCTGACCGAGCGGGCGCTGTCGATATCGACCTCGCGGTCGAGGGCGGCATCGCCATGGGCCTGGGTCACCACGTCGAACAGGGCCTGGTAGATCATCGTCGGCGACTGGAGAAATCCGCCGATCTCCTGCCCCTCCCACGGCCGCTTGCGATCGGCCGGCCCCACGCCCGGCTGGTCGCTGTAATGGACGGCCAGGTTGATGGATTCGATCCCTTCCCGGCGGAACAGCTCGCGTGCCTCCTGCAGCCCCTTCAACGGCGTCCTCAGCGATTCGGTGAGGTCCATGAAACGGCGGATATCCTCCTCCCGCACCCCGCTTTTGAATGAGATCCCGCCGCAGCGCAGCATATCCATGAACAGGATCAGCTGCTTGCCGACGACGGTCGGGCCGAAGAGGCGCCGGCCGTTGAAGATGAAACTGCCGTCGATGATGCCGATGAAGAATTCGTCCTTGCCCGACAGGCGGAAATATTCCTCGACCCCGGCGATGAAGGTGCCGACGTAATTGCGGACCTTGGGGTGATCGGAAAAATACAGCTTCCTGTTGGCAATGCCCTTGCAAAGCAGGATCAGGATGTCGTTGATTTTTCTTTCCATGGATACCACCTACGCCATCAGCGGCCGGCGCCTGAGCCTGGTCATCGCTTCATTGGCCGCCTTGCGGCAGGCGGACGGCCATTTCGGCATCAGCATCACCCGCTTCTCGGTGATGATCTGGTTGAGCACGGTGCGGGTCTGCTCGACCTGCATTTCCGGCATGGCCTGGATGGTCTTCAGCACCCAGGGTTCGCCTTTCTGCTCGTCGGTCACCTCCGGCAGATGCTGCACCACCAGGTTCCCGGCGGTGGCCAGCATGCCCGTGGGGGCTTCCCCTGGTTTCCTGGCCAGGAGGAGATAGGCCTGGATGAATTTCATGTGGCTGGGTATGAGCGGCTGCAGCAGCGGGGCTACCGCCTCGATCATCCAGTCCGGGGGATGGGCCCGGAGGGCGTCGAGGACGCGGGCCGAGATCGCCTTCTTCATCGAGGTGTTGAGGAGGAAGGAAAACAGCCGGTACGATCGCCGCACCGCCGGATCGAAGATTTCGGACGCCATCTTCTTGGACTGGAAGACGTCCATTTCCTCGAGGCGCTGCCATAACCCCATCATCTCCTCATCCGACAGCGAGGCGGCTATGGCCGCCAGCCGGTCGAACACCTCACCCTTGTCGTTCCGGCCGATCATCAGCAGTTCATTGACGATCACCGTCCAGACCGCCCCCAGCCTGGCCGGGTCGATCTTCCGGTACAGGCGCTCGAGAAACTGCAGGGAACTCGCCACCGACGGGCTGCGGAGCATGACGGTGACCAGGGCCAGCGTCTCTTCGAAGGTATCGGCGGCCCCGCCGTTCAGCAGGGCGGCGAGGCCGTTGGCGACCAGTTCGACCTCGCGGTCGCTGAGCCCGAGGGCCAGGACCGACCGCAGGTTCTGCCTGATCCTGTCGACAACCGCCTCCTCCGGCTGCCCCTGGAGCAGCTGCAGCAGGATGGAGAGTTCCTCGCAGCGGTCGCCGAGGCTGATCCGCTCGAGGATGCTGGCGTGGACGTAATTCCTGCCGACGAAATCCTGCAGCTGCTCGACGGTCATGACGGGGATGATCTCGTCCCGGATACGGCCGCTCCCCTTGTCGGCAACCGGTTGCAGCTGCGAAGGCGAAAAACGGCCGAAGACCGAAATCAGCAGGCTGATGGTTTCCTTCGTCTCCCGGTCTTCGGCCTGCCTCTCCAGGCCGGCGAAAATCGAGGACAGGGCGTTGAGGTCGTTCTGGACCACCAGGGCTCCGCCGTCTTTCCGGCGATAGGCGCTGGTGACGACCTTGACCAACAGCTTGCGGACATCGGTCCAGGTGACCGACGGCAGTCCGCGGAGGTCGAGCTTCCTGCCGGAAAATTTGTCTGCCAGCGAGTTCAGGAAACGCTTGCACTGATCGATCTGGGCCCGCTCGAAACCCTGTTCGATCAGGATCTCGAAAACCGAGTTCAGGCCGTGCCCCTCATCGTCGTCGTCACCGCCGCCGACGATGATGCTGGACTCGTCGATCATGAATTCCTTCTGCCTGATCTTCACCGAAGACGGCAGATCCTGCAGCTCGCCCATGGTGAAATCCTTCTTCCCCTGCAGCTGCGAACGGCCGAGGAGAAGGCACTTGACGAGCTGCAGCAGCTCGGTGAGCAGGATTCCGTGGTCGATCTCCATCGTCCAGATCCCGAGATCGCCGAGCAGTTTCCTGAACTCCTCGACCGCCCTGGTCAGTTTCTGGATCTCGATCTGCTCGACCAGGATGGAATCGCCGCGCAGTTCGATAATGACCGATCGCTTGGTGTCGACCACCTCGGTCAGGTTACGCTGGAACTGTTCCGCGGCCTGGTTCAGCACGGCATGTCCAGCCGGGTAATAGATGCCGATCTTGAAGATGCGGTGCAGGGACTCCAGAAACTCGACCAGCTTCTTCTGGCTGAGATACGGCGGCACTTCCTGTTTTCCGGCAACGGTGCTGTTCATGGTAATGGTCGATCCTGCAGGGTGAAGGATGGGCGATGACGCTCTGTCGCAGCGATTGGCCGATGCCTGATTCTATATCCGCTCGCCCCCGCTGTCAATTCGGCCGGCCGCCTGCCCGCTACCGGCACATCGCCGGCAGTTGCACGCCTCACCGGCCCTGTTCCGCCAGTTTTTTCCTGACGCTCTCGATCTTGTCGACCATCCCCTGCTGGCGGTCGGTGCGGGTCCCGAGCTTGATGGTGGTGGTGATCCGCGGCGCCCCCATCGCGTGCACCCGCTCATGGCAGCCCTTGACAGCGGCCATCACCTCGTCCCATTCCCCCTCGATATTGGTGCCGTAGGCATGCATGCTGTGGCTCAGCCCCGCCTCGGCCAGCACCTGCTGGCAGGCGGCGACATAGGCCGACACCGAAACCCCCACGCCCATCGGCACGATACACAGATCCATGATCACACGCATTTTCTCCTCCCTGCCGGTACCTAGCCGGCTGTGTTGCCGCGGAATTCCGCCGGTTCCCCAACCTCATCGCGGCCGGGCCGCCGGCGCAGGTTCCTGCCTGCCAGCCGCGACTGGACATAGAGCCCGACCGTGCGCACCGCCCGGTCCGCCTCCCGAAACACCATCATCCCCGCCTCCTGCAGTTTCCTGACGAAGGGGTCGTACAGCGGCCCGCCCGCCACCACCGCGACGATCGGCTTGGGGCTGGCGGCCACGACCGGCAGCAGCAGGTCGGCCAGGCCCGTGCCGCTCTCCATGTCCCTCTCCAGCGTCGAGATGACCGGCGCCAGCGGGATGATGCCGGCCAGGACCAGGTCGACGCCCTCGTCGGCCGCCAGGGCCTCGATCACCTCCCGATAGAGGGCATCGGTGGCGCCGGGGTTCATGTCGAGGGGATTCTTGACCTCCACCAGATGCGCGAGGCCGCATTCGGCCAGCGCTCGGCCGATCCGTTTCCGTGTCTCGCGGCCGGGGGCGACCATCTGCAGGTCGAACTCGTCCGCATGGATGTTGTCTGCCATACCAACCGCCTCGAAGCCGGCGGACGACAGCGCCGCCACCCGGTTGCCGTTGATCGCCCGCCCATGGAGACGGCTGGCCAGCAGATAGAGATCGGTGAACTCGCCGAAGGAGCGGGCGACCATCGCGCCGGCCTGGCTCAGGCAGGATTCGCAGACCGAGTAATCACCGGCCAGCGAGGCGGTGTGGCTCGAGGTGGCGGTCTTGCCCTCGGCGGTGCGGCCGGCCTTGTAGAAGATCACGTCCTTGCCGGCAAGTACCGCCTGGCGCACGGCCCGGGTGAAATGGATGCCGTCGAGGTCGTTGAAGCCCTCGCAGTAGACGGCGATGACCTCGATGTCATCCTGCTCCTGGAAATAACAGAGGAAATCGCCGAGCGTCAGGTCGTTCTGGTTGCCGACCGAGACCAGGAAGGCCGGGTCGAGTTCGGGGATGCGGCTGAGGCAGGTGGCCATGAAGCCGCCGGACTGGCTGATGAAGGCCGAGGTGCGCCAGCCGGCATAGGGCAGCTTGGGAAGCCGCTCCTCGGACAGGAACCAGGTATCGTAACGGCCGGGATGGGAGATGACGCCGAGGGAATTGCCGCCGAGGAAGACCGGGCCGTCGCCCTGGCGGTGCGCCTCGTCGATCTTCGCCATGATCGCCTCGGCCATGGCCCGGCTCTCGCGGGTTTCGCCCATCCCGCCAGGGATCAGCAGCACCGACTCGACCCTGCCGCTGGCGATGATCTCGTCGACCAGCGCTGGCACCGCCTCGGCACCGACCGCCACCACCAGCAGGTCGAGACGGCCGTCCAGGGACGCCAGGCCGGTGACGCAGCGGACCCCGTCGATCTCGGCCGCCTGCGGGTGCAGGACCACCACCTGTTCGGGCGCAAAGCCACGGGCCAGGACGTTTTTCAGGATGATCCGGCCGAAATTGTCGCGGCTGGTGGAGACACCGATGATGCCGATCCTCCCGGGATGCAGCATGGTGTGGATCTTCGCCACCGGCCGCGGCGCCCTGACCTTCTTTGCCGGCAGGGAGAAGCGGCACATGCCGTCCAGCGGCACCATCATGAAGTCGCGGAAGGCAAACGGGTTGATCTCCATCTCCTCGATGCAGAAGGGGGCATCGGGGTTGGTCGGCGAAAAATGGTTGGCCACCTCGATGAAGGCGGAAAAGCACTCGATCAGCTGTTCGTCGGCGACCATCCGTTTCTGGCCGCGGCTTTTCCCGGCAAGGACCTGGTAGGAGACGGTGCGGCGGAACAGCTCGAAGAAGGCCTCGCCGTCGTTCAGCTCGGTCGAGGCGGAGATGATACCGCGGTTTTTGCGGAAGTTCTCGGCCAGCAGCTCGGTGTCGGTGCCGCCGACCCCGGCGGTGAGGATCATCGCGAATTCCCGGCTGTTGCGCAGGCCGACGATCAGCTCGCTGCCGAAGGTCTCGACCTCCGGAGGCAGGTACTGGACCGCCAGCACGCCGCGGATATCGTGGGAGATCGCCGAGACCAGGGCATCGCCGGAAAGACCGCGGTAGCGCGGCGGTGCATGCCGGGGATGACGTTCGATACCCTCGGCATAGCTCTCGGCCACCTCGTACATCATCCTCCGCCAGGCCGCCCTGACTCGCACCGGATCTTTGGGAACGATCCGGACGCCGCCGACATCGGCCTTGTGGACGATATAGGGGGAGACGATCTTCAGCACCACCATGTCGCCGGGCAGCGCCAGCAGCTCCTCGTCCCCGGGCCGGTCAGCGGCGGCCAGCAGCCGGCAGCGCGGCGGGGTCTCTGAGCCGAGATGGCGCAGCAGGGTATAGACCTCGTGCTCGAAGAGGAAACGCCGGTCATCGGCTGCCGCCCCGGCAAACACCGCCGTCATCGCCTCGAAATCGATATGGGTCTTCACCCTGTGCTTCATTGCTGCGCTCCGTTTCTGTCGGTCCGCGTCGCCGGCGGCGCTCCGGATGCTCCGGCCGCGTCGGCATCGGTTTCGCCGGACAGTATACATCAATATCGCTGCCCCGCCCAAGGCCGCGGCCGGGGGGCGTCGGGATTACGGCAGCGGCCCCATCACCGGCTGGCCGCTGCCGGCCTTCAGCAGGAAGAACAGCATCCCGCCGATCCAGCCGTCCCCTTCCCGGCGCAGCCGGATGGGCTCGCTGCGGCATACGGTCCAGCCGGTTCTCCCTGCAATGCCTGCAATATGACCGGGCGAATGGGCGAACCTGCCTGTCGGCTGCAGACGGTAAGTGGCCGTCCCGGCGACCTCGATCGAGAAGCAGAGCACGGCGTCATCCGTCGTCACCGCCTGGATGGCCGCCAGCACCGGTTCCGGGTCGCCGAGATAGATCAGCACGTCGGCCAGCGTCACCAGGTCGTAACGGCTCTCTGCCGCAACCAGAAACGGCATGATCCCGCTGACCGCCAGATGGTCGTATATCCCTTTCTCCCTGCTGCGGGCGATCATCTCCTCGGCGATGTCGACCCCGGTGAGGCAGGCGCAGATGTCGGCGAAGGCGGTGCCGACCAGGCCGGTGCCGCAGCCCAGATCGAGGAGGTGGGCGTATCTCCGGCCGCGGCCGGCAAAAAGGTCGACGCCCCGCCGCAGCTCCGCCGGCACGCGGTAGCCAAGGTCCTGCACCAGGCTGGCCTCGAAGCCGTCAGCATAGCCGTTGAAAACGCTGCGGACATAGTCGTCGGCGGCAGTCGCCAGCCGGTCGCCCCTTAGTGCCGCGACCATGTGCCGGGCCGTCCGGTTCTCAGGGTCGAGCTCCAGCAGCCGGAGATAGGCCGCACACGACTCCGCCAGCCGCCCCTGCAGGTGCAGCAGGTAGGCGAGGCTGCCGGCCGCCGGCCGGTGGTCCGGCTTCAGGGCGAGCAGCCGGCCGAGCACGGCCTCGGCCCGCTGGTAGTCGTGGAGCTCCCTGAGGCAGCCGGCCAGGCTGTAGAGGCCGTCGACGTCCCGGGGCGCCAGCCGCAGCATCTCCTCGTAGACCATCGCCGAATCCGCCGTCCTGCCGCATTTTTTCAGACACAGGCCGAGGTTGTAGAGCAGGTCCGGATCGTCTCCGGCGCCATCCATCGCCTGCAGGTAGTGTTCCAGCGACTCGCCGTAGCGCTGCTGCGCATAGAGCATCAGGCCGAGATTGTAATGCAGCGGGGAGGCATCGGGAAACGCGGCGAGCAGGCGTTCATACTCGCCTTCGGCCTCGGCGTAGAGCCCGTTCCGCTGCAGTTCGCAGGCATGCTGCAGTGCCTGCGCGGCTGCCTCGGCGGATCCGGGTCCGGCAGGCTGGATTCCGCCGGCGGACGGCGTATGCGTCTTCATCGAGAGTATCCTTTTTCACCGGCAACGAACAGGCACCAGCCCGCGTTGCAAATCCGTCCGGCGATGCTTATCTCTACCCGATAGGATGTTCTTTGTCCCGCCCAGGCGGATGACGCATGAGATCCGGCCTTTTATCCAGGGAGATTCAGCCATGAACGCCCTTTGCAGCCATTACAGCAGTTTCGCCGCCCGCCTCGCCCTGCTCTGCCTGCTCCTGCTTCCGGCAGCCCCGCTCTTCGCCACCCAGTATGAGGAGGACGTCTCGACCGGGGAATACCTCTTTGTCAAGGGTATGGTCCAGAAGATCTCCATGGAAGACAGGTCGCTGACGCTGCAGCAGAAAAGAGGCCCCCGCGTCACCATCCGCGTCACCCCGGACACCGAGTTCGAGGGGGTCGCCAGACTGGAGGAGCTGCGGGCCAAGCAGGAGATCAAGGTCTGGTACCGGCCCGGAGAGGAGGGCAACGCCGGCCTGAAAATCCTCAAGCTGCCCGACCTGGGGTGCTGACGCCCCGGGCGATGCCATTGAAGCGGGCTGCCCGACGGACGGCGGCGGGCAGCGGCATGAGGCGCTCTCTCATGCGGCCTGCGCCGCAAGCGTCGCCCACTTGGCGTCGACCTGCTGCTGGATCTGCTCCACCAGCTCCGGATCCAGCGACTTAAACCGCCCCTGGGTGGCGAAATACTCCTTGACCGGCCTGCGCTTGCCGCCGGCAACCCGCTGGGAGGGCGCAGAGAGCCTGAACACCCCGTTCTCGATCTCGTAGAGGTCGAAGAGCCCGGTCTCCACCGCCAGCTTCCCCACCTTGATCGTATACCTGGTATCGAAATTCCAGCCCGGCGGGCACGGGGTGTGGACGTGGATGTATTTCGGCCCGGCGATGGTGGTGGCCTTCTTCACCTTGTCATAGAGGTCGAGGGGGTAGGCCGCCGAGGCCGTGGCGACATAGGGAATGCCATGGGCGGCGATGATCGCCGGCACATCCTTCTTGGCCTGCAGCTTTCCCCTGATCGGCGTCGTCGTCGTCAGCACGCCCTGGGGGGTGGTGCCGGAACGCTGCACGCCGGTGTTCATGTAGGCCTCGTTGTCGTAGCAGATGTAGATGATGTCCTCGCCCCGCTCGCAGGCCCCCGACAGGGCCTGGATGCCGATATCGCCGGTGCCGCCGTCGCCGGCCCAGGCCACCACGTTGACGTCGTCCTTGCCCAGGGCCTTCATCGCACCCCGCACGCCGGTCGCCGCCGCGCCGGTCGAGGCGAAGGTGACGTTGACGCAGGGCAGCTTGGTGGAGGCCACCGGGTAGAGCCCCTGCAGGACGGTGAGGCAGCTTGGCGGCACCACCAGGATGGTGTTTTTGCCCAGGGCCTTCAGGCCCATCCGGTAGACGATGGACAGCCCGCAGCCGGTGCAGGCCCGGTTGCCGGAGTGGACGAACTCTTCTTCGGTCAGGTTGACGATCGTTGTCTTCTCAGCCATGGTGCTCTTCCTGTAATTTTAAGCCGATCCAGCGCGGCGTATCTTCGATCTCCCCGGGGTTTGCGCACGACCGGGCGAGGACGTCGAGCAGCTGCTGCGTCCTGATTTCCCTGCCGCCGAGGCCGAGGATGTAGTTGTGGAGAACCGGCCGGTTCTCGAGACGGTACAGCGCCGACTTGATGTCGCCGTAAAGCGGCCCCTGGTTGCCGTAGCTGAGCGCCTTCTCGAGGACGATGACGCACTCCTTGCCGGCCAGCGCGCGGGCGATGGCCTCATCCGGAAAAGGCCGGTACATCTGCACGCCCATCACGCCGATGGCGAGGCCGTCCTCGCGCAGCTGGTCGATGACATCCCGCAGCTGGTAGGACAGCGAACCGATGGCGACGGCGACGAAACGGGCATCGTCGCAGCGGTAGGGCTCGACGAAGGGGGTGCCGCCCCGGCCGAAGCGCTCGGCGTACTCGCGGTCGATCTCCTCGTAGGTCGCCAGCGCCGCCCGCAGGTCCTGGTGCAGGTTGTGGCGGATCTCGATATAGCCCGGCTGCAGGGTGCCGTCGACGCCCGGCCGGACATCGGGCAGGGTGACGGTGTTGAAGTTGCCGGGGTTCTCCGGATCGAGGAAGTGGGTCGGCGCAAACGGCGGCAGGAAGGCGTCGACTTCGGTTTGCTCCGGCCGGTCGAAGGGCATGTAGGTATGGGACAGCAGGTAGCCGTCGTAGCAGACCATCACCGGGATGCTGACGGTCTGGGCCAGTTTGAAGGCCTTCAGCACCGAATCGATGATCTGCTGGTGGTCGTTGGCGTAGAGCTGGATCCAGCCGACATCCCGCTGGGACATGCTGTCCTGCTGGTCGTTCCAGACCGTCCAGGGCGCGCCGATGCCGCGGTTGGCGACGCACATGACGATCGGCAGCCGGGCGCCGACCGCCCAGTGCAGCTGCTCGACCATATAGAGCAGGCCGTTGGCGCTGGTGGCGGTGAAGGCCCTGGTGCCGGCCGTCGATGCGGCGATACAGACCGCCATGGCGCTGTGCTCGCTCTCCACCGGAATGTACTGGGCCGCAAGCTGGCCGGATTCGACGAATTCCGACAGCTTCTCGGTCAGCGGCGTCTGCGGCGTGATCGGATAGGCGGCGATGACCTGGGCCCGTGCCAGCTTGACCCCCGTTGCCGCGGCGACATTTCCCGATTCGATGATATGCATGGTTATTTCTCCTTTCCGATGAAGCTCGCCTCGTCCACCATCTCGATGGCGCCGGCGGGGCACTCCTCGGCACAGATGCCGCAGCCCTTGCAGTAGTCGAGGTTGATGGCCGGCGGTATGGTCTTGCTGACGACGCAGTCCGGGCAGTAGAGCCAGCAGGTGAAGCAGGACGGTTTGCCGGTCTTGGCCGGGATGCATTTCTTTTGGTCCATGACCGGCCGCTTGACCCGCCACGACCCGGTGTTGCCGCCGTCGCCGGGACCGGGCTGGCTTCGTGAAATCATCTCGCAGTAACTCTTCTTGACCATCTCTTACTCTCCGATGAAGGTGTGTTCGTAGGCGATCCGTGCCGCCCTGGCGTTCAGTTCGGGTTTCTTGCCGGTGAATTCCTCTTCGATGGCACGGGCCAGGATTTCGATGTCGACCAGGCCGGTGGCCTTCGCAAAGGCGCCGATGATGCCGCTGTTGACGATGCCGGCCGGCAGCCCCGCCGCCACGCCGTGGGCGGTGACGTCGGAAACGGCCACCCTGGCGCCGCCGAAGGTGTAGGCGGAGGCCGGGGGCGGCGCGTTCAGGACCACCAGGCCGTTTTCCTTCAGCCCCGCCACCACGTCGACCTCCTCGAGCAGGGTGTGGTCGAGGACCACCACCATATCGGGGGTGGTGATCGGCGAGAGGTCGTAGATCTTCTCTCGGGATATCTTCAACGAGGTGAAGACCGGCGCGCCGCGCCGCTCGGTGCCGAAGGTCGGGGCCATGACCACGCCCTTGTAGCCGGAGGCGAAGGCGCCGTTCGCCACGATCTTGGCCGCGGTGATGGCACCCTGGCCGCCGCGTCCGTGCCATCGGATTTCAATAATGTCGTTTCTCATGGTTCACCGCTTATCAAAATTTTGCCGGTGGCGTGGTTCTTCGCACCACCGGCGGTTGATGCCGTTCTGCCCGTTTATCTCCCTTCGACAGGCTCAGGGACCGCATGGCGTTGGCTGAGCTTGTCGAAGTCAACGCCATGCGACGAGCTCAGGGAACTCCGATCGGCAGGCCCAAGGATCACCCTTCGATCAGGCTGAGCGGACTGCCGGAGGGCCAAAAACTGAGCGCTCGATCGTTTTCCACGTCGTCAACCCGGGAAGAATACACTATAATCCCGGCAATTAGAACCTGTGCCCGATCTGCCGCAGCACTATAACAGACCTTCGCGTTCGCGTAAACCCGCTGGTTGCCGCCGGCGATCGGCCGGTATCTGCGCTTCCGGGTCCCAGGGGGAGGCGAACCGGGTTCCGATACATTAATGAGAATGAATGCCATTAACAATACCCGGTCCGTTAAAAATTTCCTCATGATTTTTGCACGATCTGCGACCAACCCGGCAACTTTTGCTGCGCTCGGGCATGCCTGTTCGCCGCTATCTCCCGACATCGCCGCCATTGCCGGAATGGGGCGGAATTCCGCCATCATGCCTGCAGAAAAAGAGCGGCAATCCAATCGGGAGTTGTGGTATGGTTCACCTCGTTCCACAATCGACGGGTGCGGGGATGCCCCGGACGGAGCTGGCATCGCTGCAGCGCCACTTCAGGCGCGCTGCACTTGATATATTCCGGCACGGTGATCAGACAGCGGCCGAGGGCCGCAGCATTCCAACCATAGAAGGGGGCATGATGGACATTGCATTCAGAAAGGCGGGCAGTCTCAAGGCACATCCCGATGAATCCTCGCTGGGATTCGGGACCATATTCACCGATTACATGTTCAACATGGACTACAGCCCCGACAAGGGCTGGCACAACCCCCGCATCGAACCCTACGGCCCGATCGAGATGGAGCCGTCGACGATGGTCCTCCACTACGGCCAGGCGATCTTCGAAGGGCTGAAGGCCTACAGGACCGACAGCGGCGGCATCCAGCTGTTCCGTCCGAAGGACAACATCGCCCGCCTCAACCGCTCCGGGCACCGGCTCTGCATGCCGGCCCTCGACGAAGGCTTCATCCTCGAGGCCCTGATCGAGCTGCTGAAGATTGAAAAGGACTGGGTGCCGGGCGCTCCGGGGACATCGCTCTATATCCGCCCCACCATCATCGCCACCGACCCCTATATCGGCCTGCGCTCCTCCAACACCTACCGCTTCTTCATCATCCTGTCGCCGGTCGGCGCCTACTATCCGGAGGGGTTCAACCCGGTCAAGATCTGGGTCACCTCCCAGTACGTCCGGGCCGTTCGCGGCGGCGTCGGCGAGGCCAAGACCGCCGGCAACTACGCCGCCAGTCTCTACGCCTCCGACCTGGCCCACAAGGAGGGCTACACCCAGGTGATGTGGCTCGACGGCGTCGAACTGAAGTATGTCGAGGAGGTCGGCTCGATGAACATCTTCTTCGTCATCGGCGACGAACTGATCACCCCGATGCTCAACGGCAGCATCCTCTCGGGCGTCACCCGCGACTCGGTGCTACAGATGGCGCAGTCCTGGGGGATGAAGGTCAGCGAGCGGAAGATCGCCATCGACGAGGTCTACGCCGCCCAGGAAAAAGGCGAGCTGAAAGAAGTCTTCGGATCAGGGACGGCTGCGGTCATCTCCCCCGTCGGCCACATCAAGTTCGACGGCCGCGAGATCACCATCGGCGATGGCGGCGTCGGCCCCGTCTCGGCACGGCTGTTCAAAGAACTGATGGACATCCAGTACGGCCGGGCCGAGGACCGCTTCGGCTGGACGCTGCCGGTGGCCTAGGGACAGCGAGAGGCCGCGGCAGAAGGTTTTGTGCATCGCCCTGCCGGCGCAAACGGGGGAACGGGTCGGTGTTGGCTTCGACAGGCTCAGCCAACGTCATCCTTGGCCTGAGGCTGCCGAAGGGCGAGCCCTGAGCCTGTCGAAGGGCGGCCCCTCAGCTCGTCAAACCCGTTCGCTGAGCTCGTCGAAGCGCGGTCGCTGAGCCTGTCGAAGCGCGGTCGCTGAGCCTGTCGAAGCGAATAAAACCGCCGCCCCGGGTCTCCTCCCGCGAGGAGGCACCGGTCATCATCGGTATTCAAGATCAACTACAAAGACGTGGAGAAGGTATGAGTGCAGAAAAGATCAGTCAGCGCATCAGGTATTTCATGGAGAAACGGGACATCGGCATCGACAGGCTGGCCGAAGGGACAGGACTGAAGAAGGATTTCATCGAGACCATGCTGAACGAGAACGTCTACCCTCCCTTGGGCCCGCTGATCAAGATCGCCCGGACCCTCGGCGTCCGCCTCGGCACCTTCCTCGACGACCAGGAGACGAGCGACCCCTACATCGTCCGCCAGGCTGACAGGCAGTCGCAATTCAGCGTCCTGGCCGAGAAGAACAAGCCGGCTACGCTGAACTTCTTCTCGCTGGGGATGGGCAAGACCGACCGGCACATGGAGCCGTTCTTCATCGAGGTGATGCCGGAATCGGCCAGCCAGAAGACCCTCTCCTCCCATGAAGGCGAGGAGTGGATCGCCGTCCTCAAGGGCAGCATCGAGGTGATCTACGGCAAGGAGACCTATGTCCTCGAGGAGGGCGACAGCGTCTACTACAACTCGGTGGTGCCCCACTATGTCAGCGCCCGGGGCGGCGAGAAGGCCCAGATCCACGCCGTGATCTACATTCCGGAATAGGGAGGCGCCATGGAAAAGACACTTCCCCTGCTTGACATCACCCTCGGGCAGATGCTCGATCAAACCGTTGCCAGATTCCCCGACAACGACGCCATCGTCTACGTCGACCGCGATTTCCGCCTGAATTACCGGCAGTTCCAGCAGGCCGTCGACGACCTCGCCAAGGGTCTGATGGCGCTCGGCGTGCAGAAGGGCGAGAAGGTGGCGATCTGGGCGACCAACATCCCCAACTGGGTCATCCTGCAGTTCGCCACCGCCAAGATCGGGGCGATCCTGTTGACCGTCAACATCAACTACAAGCGGGCCGAGATCGAGTACCTGCTGACCCAGTCGGAGACCGAGAACCTCTTCCTGATCGACGGCTACCAGGACACCGACTACGTCAGCACCATCTACGACCTGATCCCGGAGTTGAAGACCATGGAGCGCGGCCGCCTTGCCAGCGAACGCTTCCCGCACCTCAAACGGGTCTGCTTCCTCGGCATGGAGAAGCACCGCGGGATGTACTCGATCCCGGAGATCAACGCGCTGTCGGTAATGATCTCCGACGACGACTACCTCGCCCGCCAGGCCACCCTGTCGCCCCACGATGTCGTCAACATGCAGTACACCTCGGGGACCACCGGCTTCCCGAAGGGGGTCATGCTGACCCACCACAACATCGGCAACAACGGCTACTTCGTCACCGAGAACCAGCAGTTCACCGAGAAGGACCGACTCTGCGTGCCAGTGCCGCTGTTCCACTGCTTCGGCTGCGTGATGGCGGTTATCGGCTCGGTCAGCCACGGCTCGTGCATGGTACTTGTCGAGGGATTCGACCCGGTGATGGTGATGACCTCCATCGAGAAGGAGCGCTGCACCGCCCTCTACGGCGTGCCGACGATGTTCATCGCCATCCTCGACCACCCGCTGTTTTCGAAGTTCGACTTCTCGTCGCTGCGCACCGGGATCATGGCCGGCTCGAATTGCCCGATCAAGGTCATGGAGCAGGTCATCGAGAAGATGAACATGACCGACATCACCATCTGCTACGGCCTGACCGAGGCCTCGCCGGTGATGACCTACACCCGCATCGGCGACGACATCCGCCTGCGGGTGGAGACGGTCGGCCGCGCCCTGCCCCACCTCGAGGTCAAGGTCATCGACCCCAACACCGGCGAGACCCTGCCGCCCGGCACCCAGGGCGAGGTCTGCTGCCGCGGCTACAGCGTAATGAAGGGCTACTACAACAACGACGAGGCCACCCGCAAGACCATCACCGACGACGGCTGGCTGCGCTCCGGCGACCTCGGGATCATGGACGAGGCCGGCAACCTGCGGATCACCGGGCGCTACAAGGACATGATCATCCGCGGCGGCGAGAACATCTACCCCCGCGAGATCGAGGAGTTCCTCTACAATATGGAGGGCATCAAGGACGTCCAGGTAGCCGCCGTCAAGAGCGAAAAATACGGCGAGGAGGTCGGCGCCTTCATCGTCAAGAAGGAGAACGCCAACATCGAGGCCAGCGATGTCATCGACTTCTGCCGGGGCAAGATCGCCCGGTTCAAGGTGCCCAAGTACGTCCATTTCGTCAGCGGCTACCCGATGACCGCCAGCGGCAAGATCCAGAAGTACAAACTCACCGAGATGTCGGACGAGATCTGGCCGGAGCGGCCCTGATCGCCCGACGACCGGACAAACCATCCCAACCCCTGCCGGCTGCCCCTGGAGGCGGCCGGCAGGCGCCCTCCCCGCCATCCGCAACCATTCCCGCTCTCCGGAAAACGACTCCGGCTGCCTCTTCCGACCCCACCCGCTCTTCTTCTCCCGCCAGAATCATCCTGCCAGCCACCACCGGATAATCTGGAAACAGGCATTCAATTTGCTAGGACTTTCCTGACAGCTGAACCCGTGCCAGAGGCGCAGACGGGCTTGTCAGGCCAGGCGCGTGCATTTTCTTTCGTCAGGATATCGTGCGGATAACCGGTCAAACGACAGCCCCCGAGATCATGGCGACGCCACTGCCGACGGAGTGGTCCGCCCAACCTGTGGACAAACAGGCCAGACGGTTGCCCAGGGAGTGGACACCGTTTTCTATCGCGACTCGACACAATAATCAGCCAGCGGATGTTGCGCTTCAGCCGTAACCTGGACTACCGCTTTCGCAATAGTGACGGCGTGTATTTTCTCGTCATGCCTGCGCAGGCTGGCGTCCAGCCCGATGTCCGGGCATGGGGGAATCGCAGGGCCCGTCAGGCCCGTTCGCCGATGTCCACGGCCTTGACACCGCCGGAAACCGTTCGATGGAGGCCGGCCCGATCTCCGCGGCCGGCTCACACATGACATCAACAGGAGGAAGCCATGAGGATCGCCACATTCAACTGCGAGAACCTGTTCGCCCGCTACCGCTTCAGAAGCAGCTTCGACCCGCGTGAGAGCGACGGCTTCACCATCAACAACCTGGCCTTCGACATCTATGACGAGACGGAAAAGCAGATCACCGCCATGGCCATCCGCGAGGTGAACGCCGACGTCATCGCCCTGCAGGAGGTGGAGAACCTGCCAACCCTCGACCGGTTCACCTCCCGCTACCTGGGCGGACTGAACTACCGGCACCGGATGGTGATCGACGGCAACGACCAGCGGGGCATCGACGTGGCGGTCCTCAGCCGTTTTCCCCTCACCGGGGTCAGGTCCTACCGTCACGAGAGGAACCCCGCCAACACCGCCTGCCTGTTCTCCCGCGACTGCCTTGAAGTCCGTGCGGACTGCAACGGGAAGGAACTGACGCTCTACATCAACCACCTGAAATCGATGATCGGCGGTCGTGCCGCCACCAAAGGCCGGCGGGAGGAGCAGGCGAAACGGGTGGCCGGGGTCATCGACGAGCGATGGCGGTCATCCGGCTATTCGGGAAATTTCATCGTGCTGGGGGATCTCAACGACTACCCGGGGGCAGGGTCGGCCCTCGATCCGCTGCTGGGCCACGAAGGGATGGTCAACGTCCTCGAACGGCTGCCCCTTCCGGAGCAGTGGACCCACTTCTACGCGGGAGGCAACGAGTACCGGCAGCTCGACTACCTGCTGCTGTCCCGGTCGCTGGCGGAACACAACGCCGCCCCGCCAGAGGTCATGCGCAAGGGTCTGCCGTTCCGGGCGGAGCGATACGAGGGGGAGCGGCTGCCTCATGTCGGCGAGAACGACCCCAAGGCCTCGGACCATGCGCCATTGTACATGGACATCGAGCTTTTCTGAACTGCAGGCAGGATGAGTTTTGCCCGGCAATCTCCAGGCACCGTACCGCAGCACGGCAGGATGCCGCCGGATGGTGCAACCGACAACCCAGAGACGCACAGGAGCAGACCATGAAGACGAAAGCGAAAACAGGCGCAGCACGAAAAGCGACCGCACCGGCAGCCGCCGGGCCGGGTCCCCGCATCACCAGCCAGGGCGTCCCCCGGGTCCTGAACGCCCGCCCCGACGGCATCGATTTCCGCGACCAGATGTACGTGCCGACCCTGGTGGAAGTCCCGCTCCACCGGGATCTCGCCGCCTACCGGGACAAACAGGCGCCGATCCTCGACCAGGGAAGCGAAGGTGCCTGCACCGGCTACGGCCTGGCCGCCGTGGCCAATTACCTGCTGCGGGTCAGAAAGGTCACTCCCGATCCGGTCCCCGTCAGCCCCCGCATGCTCTATGCCCTCGCCCGCCGCTACGACGAGTGGGCCGGCGAGGAGTACGAAGGGTCGAGCTGCCGGGGTGCGATGAAGGGCTGGTACAAGCACGGCGTCTGCGCCGATGCCGTCTGGACCTCGGGTTCGGACATGCCCCCGGTGCTGAGCCACGACAGCGCGGTCGAGGCCGCCCGGCGCCCGCTGGGGGCGTATTTCCGCGTCAACCACAAGAGCCTGGTGGCCATGCATGCCGCCATCACCGAGACGGAGGTGCTCTACGCCAGCGCCATCGTGCACGAAGGCTGGAGCCGGGTCGGCCGGGACGGCATCATTCCCTACGCGCAGGAACCCCTGGGCGGCCATGCCTTCGCCATCGTCGCCTACGACCAGGACGGGTTCTGGATCCAGAACTCCTGGGGGGAGGACTGGGGATACGGAGGGTTCGCCAGGATCTCCTATCAGGACTGGCTCGAAAACGGCACCGACGTCTGGGTGGCGCGGCTCGGGGTGCCTGTCAACCTGCCGGAGACGACGCGGTCGGCGACTGTTTCCGTCGCCGGGGCCGTTCGCTCCAAGGCCTATCAGCTCAACGAGATCAGGCCGCACGTCATCAGCCTGAAGAATGAAGGACAGCTCGACGAACGCGGCGACATCGGCACCTCGGAAGACATGGTCCGGGAGATCCTCCGCAACGATTTCCCGCGGATCACCGGTGGGTGGGACAAGAGACGACTGGTGCTCTACGCCCACGGCGGGCTGGTCAGCCAGGATTCGGCCATCCAGCGGGTCTCCGACTACCGCAGGGCGATGCTGGAGGCCGGCTGCTACCCGCTGGCCTTCATCTGGAAGAGCGACTACTGGTCGACGCTGAAGAACATGCTGCAGGATGCGGCGCGACGGCGGCGGCCAGAAGGGTTCATCGACTCCGCCAAGGACTTTATGCTCGACCGCCTGGACGACGCCCTTGAACCGATCGCCCGCACCCTCACCGGCAAGGCGCAATGGGACGAGATGAAGGAAAACGCGATGAGAGCGACGACCACCCCGAAGGGCGGCGCGCGGCTGGTCGCCGACGAGATCGCCCTGCTGGCCCAGCGTTACCCCGACCTGGAGATCCATGTGGTCGGCCACAGCGCCGGCAGCATCTTCCACGCCCCGCTGGTGCAGTATCTCTGCGCCGCACCGCCCGCCGCAGCCGGCACCGGGTCGCGGGCCAAGGCGGGCGGCCTCGGCCTGCCGGTGAAATCCTGCACCCTGTGGGCCCCGGCATGCACGACGGAGCTATTCAAGCAGTATTACCTGCCGCTGATCAAGGGCGGCGCCATCGGCAGATTCAACCTCTTCACCCTGACGGACGAGGCGGAACAGGACGACAACTGCGCTAGGATCTACAACAAATCGCTGTTGTACCTGGTCGCCCACGCCTTCGAAGAAGACCCGCGGATCCCCCTCATCCGACCCGACGGCAGCCCCATCCTGGGCATGGAAAAATTCATCAGCTCCGACCGCGAACTCGCCGCACTGTTCGGCAAAAAAGGCCAGCCCGGGGTCGAATGGGTGCGTTCGCCGAACACTGAAGCGGTCGGCTCCGCCAATGCGGCCCGATCCATCCACCATGGCGATTTCGACGACGATGACGCCACGGTGCGGTCGACGCTCGCCCGCATCCTGGACAGGGAATCGACCAAGACGGAGATCAGCTTCAAGCGCACGGCCCAGTCGCAGTTCAGCCTACGCCAGAACATCGCTGCGGCCTGACCGACGGCCCACCTGCTGCCGGATGCGATCCGGCGGCAGGCCAGGGCCGGCTCCTCAGCGAATGCATGGTCGACGGCCAGATCCGCTCGGTCCTCGCCTGGTCAAGACCTTTTGCCAACGGCGAGGTCCTGTGCGCCATCAACACCGACACCCTGTCGATACGCTGACGACCTGGGTGACCATTAACGCCTCGCTGCACCAGATGTCCGCACCAAACCTGACGCGCCTCTACTCAAGCGACGTCGGCGTCGCACCGAACTCTGTGCCGGTTGAAGATGTCAACGGCAAGGAGGTCTTTCTGACAGTCCCTCCCTGCGGTTTTGTAGTCTATGGGTAATTGAAGAGGAACACACGCCTGGGGTGGAAAGACTAAGACATGTGCTCAAATGAAACGGGGGGAGCGATGAAAGTAATAACAGGATTTGCGTAGTATCCAACTTTGTTATAACACGGGATATTGCGCATATTCGCGCGCAACCGATCCTGACAATATAATCTTGCAGCCTGACAAGTGTTTCGATAGTATGCCCAAAAATGATGATAATTCTGGAGGATGGAATACAAGAACTGCCTTAAGCGTGGAAAAGATGTCGATGAATGAATGGCAAAAACTGCTTAATCGAGACAAACGCGACTGCGGTTTTTGAGCTTCACTGCCCGAAATTAGGTGTCTTGATATTATACGTTTTATGAAAAAAAGACCTCAAATACTATATAAGTATTTCATCGAAGAGAGAGTTGATATTCTCGAAAATGGGCTAATTCGATATACACAACCAGGGCTTTTCAATGATCCATTTGAGGCATTCCCATACTTAAAGTCCATAACAAATACTGATATAATTGATGAATATTCTAACAAAATAGATGATCAGGATTCAGGAATAAAACAGAGGATATTCGAAATCATTGAAAATGATAGTCAATTTAAAAGCCTTCCCGCTCATCAAAAAGTTCTAGCCCGTCGTATGGTCGAAGCTAATGCAGACTCAGCTATCTCCAAGTTTGCGCCTATGGCAAAAGAGCTTTTTAGATCTTCCATGAAGCTTGAAGGTCCAGCTGGAAAGGAAATGATCAAAAGATTTGTAAATGCTGTTAATAGTACAATTGGTATACTGTGTCTAACAGATACGTACAAAAACCTTTTAATGTGGTCGCATTATGCAAATAGCCACAAAGGTTTTGTATTAGGCTTTAATACAGATCATAAGATTTTCAATAAATCTGATTCTAATTTCGGATTGTTTGGCTATTTAAAGGATGTTCGATACACAAGAAAACGTCCTGAAACAATTTTTTTTGACACTAGAAAAGATAAAGAATCAAATCTTGATAACTGGGTCAAGAACTTTATTTGGGTGAAAAGCAGTCATTGGAGGTATGAAAATGAGTGGAGAATACTTGAGCAGTTAACAATGTCATTCACTCAGATTAAAGTAAACGGTGAGCTTATCCATCTTTACAAAATCCCATTCGATGCAATACACTGTATATACCTTGGATGCAAAATGCCAAATGAGCAAAAGAATAAAATCTCTAATATTATAAATGATAATAGTAGCTTGAAGCATATCACAATTATTCAAGCCGAAATGGACGATAAAGAATACAAGCTAAATTTCAAAATAATATAAATCATATAAAATAATAGGGGTCCGTCCCCAATTATTTCCAATTATTTCCCCGTTATTGAACAACGCAGACGTTCATGGCTCGGCCTCACGCATCGCGACTGTCTACTCCCAATCAATGCTTATGCAATCTGACAATTCATCACAGCAGACACGGCGTCGCCGCCGCTGGGGCTGGTTCCTGCTGGCGTTGGGACTGCTCGCGGTGCTCCTCACCTTCGTCATCGCGGCGCAGCGGTTTGCTTTCCTTGCCCGTGCGCAGAACGTGCCGGGAGTCGTGATCGAGATGGTTCGTATGAGTTCGGGACGCATCAGCCAATCGGGCGGTGAGGCCTACGCCCCACGGGTGCGCTTCGTCGTCGGTGCCGTCGAACGCGAATTCGTTTCTCCCTTCGGCAGTTATCCTCCCGCATTCGCCGTCGGCGAGGCGGTTCGGGTTCTGTACGATCCGGGCGATCCGGAACACGCCGAAGTCGACCGTCGCGGCCAGCTCTGGGGTCCGGTGATGGTATGTAGCGTACTGGGGGTGCTTCTGGGCGCTCTCGGAGGCTGGCTTGTGCGCACGCCACGCGCCGCGCGCATCGCCACCCGCTCGGATGCTCGCAAGTAGCGTTAACTCCAGAGGAAATTCTGGGTCAGACCCCTATCATCTCCCTTCCTGTTAAAGAGAAAAACAATGATAACCTGCTATCTCAGATATGTAATCGATCCCTATAAAATTGCTGATTTTGAAGCATATGCAAAGATGTGGATTCCACTCGTAAACAAGTTTGGCGGCATCCACCATGGATATTTCCTTCCGCATGAAGGTGCCAACAACCTGGGGTACGCTTTGTTCAGCTTTCCAAGTCTGGCAAGATATGAGGAATACAGAGAAAAGATTAAGACAGATACTGACTGCATCGAAGCATTCAAACACGCAGAAGAGACAAGGTGCATTCTCAGTATCGAGCGCAGCTTCGTCAGACCGGTATTCGAGTAAAACATCGCAAATCGGCCACCTATCTAAAATGCAGCATCTGCGGAAACAGCATGCAGCATGGTAGCCGCAGAATTCCATGCCAGGACTGCGCGGGAGGAGAAACACAGGATGAGCGAACCGACACTGCAAGCCCAGATCGATGCGGCCCGCGCCTACGAAGCGCTGTTCGTGCCCGCGCTGTTCGGGCAGTGGGCTCCGGTAGTCGCCGACGCCGCGCACATCCGGCCTGGCCAACGGGTACTGGATGTGGGGTGCGGCACAGGTGTCCTGGCGCGCGAAATAGCCTCGCGAATCGGTTCCGAGGGGCGTGTCGTGGGAATCGACCCGAACCCCGGAATGGTTGCGGTGGCTCGGCAGTTCGCATCGCTCGTCGATTGGCGGGAAGGAGTCGCCGAGTCCCTGCCCTTCCCGGAGCACTCCTTCGAGGCTGTTGTGAGCCAGTTTGCCCTCGTGTTCTTCGCCAACAGGCGCCAGGCCCTTCGCGAGATGCTTCGCGTCCTGAATCCCGGAGGACGTTTGGCCGTTGCGGTCTGGGACTCTCTAGACAACATACCCGCGTACGCGGCCGAGGTAGCGCTTCTGGAGCAGATGGCGGGTCGGCAGGCGGCCGATGCCCTGCGTGCGCCGTTTGCGCTCGGGAACCTGAAAGACCTGGCCGCGTTGTTTTCAGAGGCCGGTGTGGCAACGGCCGATATCACCACCCATCACGGGACAGCGCAGTTCCCCGACATCCGGCCCATGGTCGAAGCCGACCTGAGGGGCTGGTTGCCGGTCATGGGGGTCGTCCTTGCCGAAGACCTGATCAACCGCATCCTGCTGGAAGCCGGGCAGGCGCTCGGTTCCTACGCGACCTCAGATGGACGGATTGCCTTTGATCTGTCGGCGCGGCTCGTCACCGTGACGAAACCTCAGCATGCCGCGGGAGGCACCGTCTGATAACGGCATCCAGCAGATGGCGCTGTGGTCCTCCGCCGCTGCTGAGCGCTACAGAGACAAAGGTACAATGTCACCACATCCTTTACAGCCATGGCAATCCATCGTTGACACTTCCTCCAATACCCTTTCCAATCAGACCATAACGGTGCCGTGCTATCCCGTCGGTTGTTGCGACGGACAAAACGGGGCGCCGAAGCACACACCGGCAATGCAATTTCATTGAGTCGAACGTATCTAGGAACGCGATGCTGTTCATCTACAGCCTGCAACGGCATGAAATGATCTTTGTGATCACGGCCATCCTGATCCTGGCGACGATCGTTTACTGTATTGCAGTCAGGTCCAGAAAAACGTATACATGCCCGGAGTGCGGCGAAAAGACCAGAGTCGAGCATATGGACACCGCCAGATGCGGCATGTGCTGATCGCTTCTTCCTTTGCCCTCTGGATGGTGTATATCAGGCAGCGGTCGACACGGAAGATCCGGCGCTGCCAGGCCTGCGACGAGTACTCCGACGACAGGGTCTGCTCCGGTTTCGCACGACAGCTGGTCCTGCTCAGGGAGTACGAGGAAGAGGCGACCGAGTATATCCTGGGCACAGGCTATGTAATGAAGATACAGAGCAGCCGTGAATAATCCCATCTTGCCCGCGCAGGCGGGCAGCCGAAATCCCGCTCCTTCCGAACCGCCTCCCGCGCCGAAGCACAGGCGGACAGGCGGCAGCCACACCCCCAAGACCCCGCCGGCGACCAGGACGTTGTTCACCATCCAGGCACTGCGCGCATGTGCCGCCGCCGCCGTCGTCGCCTACCACTGTTTTCACATGCTGGTGCACAATGGCGGCTACACGCTCGCCGTCCCGCACATCGGCGCAAGCGGCGTCGACCTGTTCTTCGTCATCAGCGGCTTCATCATGATCTACACCAGCCGCAACGCGTTCTGCCAGCCGCAGGCCTCGCTGACCTTCATCCGCCGCCGTGCGATCCGGATCCTCCCCCTGTACTGGCTGTACACCACCGCGGTGGTCCTGCTGCTGGCGTTCGCCCCCGGCCTGTTCGCCGAAGTGGAGTTCGACCGGCGGCACGTGGTCATGTCCTATCTGCTCCTGCTGTCGGAAAACTCCATGGGCGTCGTCGGCACGGTGATGCAGACGGGCTGGACGCTTTGCTACGAGGTGTATTTCTATCTGCTGTTCGCGGTGCTGCTCAACCTGCCGCGCAGATATTTCCTGCCACTCTCCGGGGCGGTGTTCATCGCCGGCGTCGCCCTCGCCGCCCGGCTCTGGTCCCCGCCGGCATGGGCGACGGTGGCGACGGACCCGCTGCTGTTCGAATTCCATCTCGGCGCGCTGCTCGCCTTCCTGTTCCTGAAAGGACGCGTCCTGCCGCGCCATCTGGCCATGGCTGCGATCGTCCTCGGGGTTGTCGCGATCCTGATGACCGGCAAGGTCGATATCAACGCCGGCAAGTGGACCCGCGTCATCTGCTGGGGCCTGCCCTGCGCCGCCATCCTCTTCGGGGCGGTTTCGCTTGAACGGGCCGAACTGAAGGTGCCAAGACTGCTCACGGCACTGGGGGACAGCTCCTACAGCCTGTATCTCGCCCACCCCTTCATCATCCCGGCCCTCGGCAAGGCCTGGATGGCCCTTGACCTCTCCGGGCGGCTGCCGCCCGCCGTCCTTTTCCTCATAGCCTTCGGCTGTTCCCTGGCGGCCGGCCATCTGCTGCACCTGACAATCGAAAAACCGCTTACCCGCAGGCTGTCGCAGGCGTGGAAGAGTCCGGCGGCGCAACCCGGATCGGTTGCGGCGTAGGGGAAGGGCTGCCTGGGCTACGCCGATCGGACTTGACCTGACGGGGGATCGGCCATACATCTGTCTACGTGGCTGTGCGTGAATTCCGCTATTGCAGCTCTGGACTCCCGCCTTCGCGGGAGTGACGTGGCGTATTTTCTCGTCACGTGAGCGACGGCGTGCAGTTTGTCGTCATGCCCGCGAAGGCGGGCATTCAGGTCTGCGCTGAAGCACCCACCCCCGGACCAGGAGGAAGAAGCTTGACCATATTCTCTCGCCTGATGCTCAGCTATCTCGCCCTGCTGCTGATGGCCACCGGGGTGAGTACCTACTCGATCCTCCAGCTGGGGCAGATGCAGGGCATCACCCGTTCGATCATCCAGTTCGACACCAGGCTGCTCGACCTGCACAAGAACATGGCGGACGCCCTCCTGTCGGCCTCCCGCTACGAAAAAAACATCGCCGTGCTGTGGGATCCGGAGCTGTACCGGAGTTTTCTCGTCGCCAGGGAGGATTTCGCGAAATATCTCGACGAGGCGATGCTCCTGGCGGAACCCGGCGAGATGCACGACACGCTGCGCCGGCTCGAGGAGCATCACCGGAGCTACCAGTCGCTGTTCGCCGAAGAGGTCAGCCTGCTGGAGGCGGGCAAGCCCCTTCCGGAAGACCATGACGGCAGGGACAAGGAGCAGGCCCTGGACCAGGCCCTGGCCGATCTGACCCACCTGCGGTCGATGATCCAGCAGGACACCTTCCGCAAGGTCAGGGAACTGGACGAGGCCGGGGTCAGGGCCCAGACGGTGGCCGTCGTGATCACCGCGGCCGCATTCCTGATCGGCCTGCTGCTCTCGGGCATCATCACCCGCAGTATCATCTCGCCGTTGTCGCGGATGCGGAAGAAAACGGTGGAGATCGCCTCCGGATCGTTCGAGCCCGACCTGGACCTCCCTTCCCCGCCTGAGATCGGCGCGCTGGCCAGGGCATTCAACACCATGTGCACCAGGCTGAAGGAGGTGGACCGGATGAAGTCCGATTTCTTCTCGCTGATGTCGCACGAGCTGCGGACGCCCCTCACCTCGATCCGGGAGGGGACCAGCCTGTTCCTCGAAGGCAAGGGCGGCGAAGTCACCGAAAAGCAGCGGAAGCTGCTGACGATCATGAGCGAGGAGAGCGACAGGCTGATCCGCCTGGTCAACTCGCTGCTCGACCTCTCCCGGCTGGAGGCCGGCATGGTGCCCTTCCACTTCAGCGAGGGCGACCTGCCGCCGCTGATCAGCCGGACGCTCGACGAACTGATGCCCCTGGCCGAATCCAGAAACATCACCATAGTCAGGGAGATCGGCGAGGTCCCGGCACTGCCGATGGATACCGAACGGATCAGGCAGGTGCTGCGCAACCTCCTCGGCAACGCCCTCAAATTCACCCCGCCCGGCGGTACCGTGCGGGTGGCGGTGCAGCGGACGGACGACGGCATCCGCCTCTCGGTAGCCGATACCGGCCCCGGCATCCCCCGGGAGCTGCTCGCGGGTATTTTTGAAAAATTTCGCCAGGCCGCCCCTGCGCATTCGCTGCAGCTGCAAGGCACCGGCCTGGGACTGGCGATCGCCAGGCACATCGTGCAGGCGCATGGAGGGAAAATATGGGCAGAAAGCGAAGCGGGACGTGGCAGTACATTCATCTGTGTGCTGCCGTTCTGATCACCGCCATCCTCGTCGGCTGCGCCCCGCCCGGCAACCGGCCGGCGGAGCCGGTTGCCGCCGCCCCCGGACACGGCCGGCAGTTTCTCGGCCAGATCGATTTCGACGAGGCGATGCGGCAGAACCGGGAGATGCTTGAACGGTTCCCGCACCGGTCACCCGGCGACACGGCCCTGTTCAACATCGCCAAGCTGTACATCCACCACGCCAACCCGAAGCGCGACCCCGCCAAGGCCCTGCACTATTTCACCCGGCTGAAGAACGAGTTCCCCGGCAGCGCCGTAAGCGATGAGGCCATGACCTGGATCCTGGTCCTGCAGACCCCGGGGCAGGCCGCACCAAAAGAGATCGAGGCCACCGAGAAAAAAAGAGAGCGGCCGCAGGCAGAGGAGAACGCCGAACTGCAGCGCGGCCGGCAGCTTCTCGGCGAAGGCGATTTTGCCGGGGCCCTGCGGCAGAACCAGGCGGTGCTGGACCGGTTCCCGGATCGTCCGCCGGGCGACACGGCCCTGTTCAACCTCGGCCTGATCCACATCCACTATGCCAATCCGAAGCGGGACACCGGGCTGGCGCTGCACTGCTTTTCCCGGCTGGTGCAGGAGTTCCCCGGCAGCAGGCATCTGGAAGAGGCGAAAATCTGGGTCGGCATCCTCGAATCCCTGGAGAAGGCCCGGCAGATCGATATCGAGATCGAAGAGAAAAAGCGCGAGCTGAGGGGGTAGAATTCGATGGCACAGGCGAAACTGCTGGTGGTCGACGACGATCGCAACCTGCTCGAGATCATCCGGATGCGGCTCGAGGCCCTGGATTTCGAGGTGACCGCGGTCCGCTTCGAGGACGACGCCAGGCAGGCGATGGCGGCGGAGGTCTTCGACCTGGCGGTGATCGATCTGCAGCTGGCGAACCAGGACGGGATAACCCTGATGGAGGAGCTGCACCGGATACGGCCGGACCTGCCGGCGATCATCCTCACCGCCCACGGCAGCATTGAAAGCGCCGTCGAGGCGATGCAGCGCGGCGCCTACAGCTACCTCACCAAACCGTTCGATGCCCGCGAGCTGTCGCTGCAGGTGAACCGGGCCCTGGAGAACCGGCGGCTCAACTCGGAGGTCAACCGGCTCAAGGTCCTGCTGGCGGAACGCTACGACTTCAAGAACATCGTCGCCCGCAGCGAAAAGATGCAGCGGGTGCTGGAGACCGTCGCCAGGGTCGCCCCGATGGATTCGACGATCCACATCGAGGGCGAAAGCGGTACCGGCAAGGAACTGATCGCCCGGGCCCTGCATCTGGCCGGGCCGCGCAGGGACAGGGCCTTCGTCGCCATCAACTGCGCCGCCCTGCCGGAGAACCTGCTCGAGAGCGAACTCTTCGGCCATGAGAAGGGCGCCTTCACCGGTGCGGTCAAGAGCTCGAAGGGCCTGTTCGCCCAGGCCCACGAAGGCTCGATCTTCCTCGACGAGATCGGGGACATGCCGCCTCCGCTCCAGGTCAAGCTCCTCCGGGTCCTGCAGGAGCGCCAGTTCTACCCCGTCGGCAGCGAACGGCCCCACTCCGTCGACGTCCGGGTCATCGTCGCCACCAACCGGAACCTGGCCGAACTGGTGAAGCAGGACCTGTTCCGCGAAGACCTGCTCTACCGGGTCCACGTCATCCCCATCGAACTGCCCCCCCTGCGGGAGCGGCGGGAGGACATCCCCCTCTTGGCCGAGCATTTCCTCAAGAAGTTCAGCCGCCAGATGGACAGGCCGGTCAGGGGCCTGTCGCCCGCCGCCCTGCAACGCCTCATGCTCCACGAGTGGCCGGGCAATGTCCGCGAGCTGGAAAACACCATCGAGTACGCGGTCGCGATGACCGTCCAGGACATCATCGGCGAAGACCTGATCCTGCCCGGCAGGCCGGGGAATGGCGATGCGGCCCTGCAGCCGCTGACGGAGGCCAGGGACGCCTTCGAAAAGGGGTACCTGGTCCGCCTGCTGGAGCTGACCCGGGGCAACGTCAGCACCGCCGCGACGATGGCCGGTCGCTACCGCGCCGACCTCTATGCCCTCCTCAAAAAGCACGGGCTGAACCCCGGCGATTTCAAGGATGGTCCCAGCGCTGAAGGGAAATCCATACACTCGTGACAACCATCTGAAATCACTTCACTGTCTTCCTGGCGGCAGGCGCCGGCCTCGATTTCACTGAAGGGATATCCATACACTTCCTGCCCCCACCCGCCAGCACCTTCCCTGTATCCGTTTCAACATTTCCATATAAAACAATGTGTTGAAGCATCTGCGGCGAGAGTGGCCCGCAATTTGCTACCTCCATGGCATCGATGGATAACCGGCAGGGAAATCAGCCTGCCCATCCATTCCCCCTCACCCAAGGAGGCACACCATGCGACAATGTATCCGGATCATCGCCATGACCTGCATCATCACCCTGCTCGCCTTCGGGCAGGCCCCGGCGGCCGTGCCGCAGTACCGGCTGGAGTTCCTCTCCAGCACCGAGCTGGCGGACAACGCTCTGAACATCTGGCTGGATACGTTCGTGGAGGAGGAAGCCGGCAGAATCCTGGCGGTGCTGGATGACCGGATAAAGGACCCGGAAATCCTGGCGAAGGCCAGGGAAAAGCTCGAGACCATGCCCATCGACGAGATCCGCCTGGTCGCTTCACTCTGCGACCGGGTATCCGCTGCCAAAGAGGCCCCCAGGGCCGACATCGCGTTTTCGCTGGTCACGGCCCTGATCGTCCTTTCCTGATGGCCGTGCCGCCGGCCATAACATCCGATCCGAAAATGAGGAGTTGCCATGCTGAAAAACCTGTCCCACCTTTCCTACCATTTCATCGTCCTGCTGCTGAGCGCCGCCATCGCTCTCTCCATCCCCCGCATGTTCAGCGCCCTGGCCAGCAATCTGCTCTCCTTCTGGGCGTTCATCGAGAACGAGAAGATCTTTCTCGTCTCGCTGGAACTGTCCACCGCCGCCGCGCTGATCCTGCTGTTCAATTACGGCCGGCAGGGATGGGAGGCCAGGAGGCTGTCACGGGTGGCAGCGAGCGCCGGGCTGGTGCCGCGATCGCCGCTCCGGGGAATTCTCGGCTGGAAACCGGCCGACAGGCTGAAGACGAACCGGGGGATTGCCGCGGATCTCCTGATCCTCGGCTCGACCGGCTCGCGCACCTTCGCAGACGCGGGCGGGGAGTTCCACAATGCCCTCCGGAACTGCAGCAAGGCCAGGATCATGCTGCTCGATCCGCTGGGGGAAGGGGCTGCCGCCCGCGCCTGCAACATCTCGGACCCGGAGATCACCCCGGATGTCATCCGTGACCAGATCCTCGAAAGCATACGCTTCCTCAGGGAGCTCAGGGCCGGGCAGAAGGATGTCCGGCTCAAACTCTACCCGGAGATGCCCCTGCTGAAGCTGTCCATCCTCGGCGACCACGCCTTCCTCCGCCACTACCATACCTGGCTCGACGTGGACGGCATGCCGGAATACGTCTTCAGCCACGACGGCCTCCACGGCGGCCTCTACCTGCCCCTGTACCGCTACTTCCTCTCGCGCTGGAATGACCCGGCCATCCCTGAATACGACCTGGTCACCGACGAGCTCGTGCTCCGGGACAAGGCCGGCCGTGAGCTGCGGCGGCAACCGCCGCCCTGGACCGGCCCTCTCGAGGCACCGGCTCCGGCGAGCGCCACCACCCAGCCGGCACGGATGCATGGCATCCCGTCCCACGCTTGAATATCGCCGCAGTTCGGGGTACTCTTTACGTCAGCGGCAATTCAGCCGCGGAAGAGGAGGGAACCATGGCATTCTGGGATCTGGCCACCTTGCCCCTGGCGGAATTCCGACCTGGCATCCACAGCGCGGCGCTGTCCGGCGACAACCTGATCATGGTGTGCATGGAAATCGGACCGGAACAGGAAGACACCGGCCATGCCCATGCCTTCGACCAGTGCGGCATGGTGCTGGCAGGGGAAATCGAGATGTTCTCCGGGCAGGAGCGCCGGCTGCTTGCGGCCGGTCACTGCTACTTCATCCCCGCCGGCGAGCGCCACGGCTGGAAGACCTTCGCCGCACCGGCACGGCTGCTGGATGTGACGCCGAAACAGCCGCCACGGTAGATTGCCGCCTGTCCGGCAGGACGGGAAACTGCAGGAGAATCGCATTATGGCCACCCTGGAACTGGGCTGCAACCGGCACCTGTATTACGAGCTGATCGCCGGAGACCGGCAGAACCCCCACCTGGTCTTTCTCCACGAGGGGCTGGGCTGCACGGCCATGTGGCGGGATTTTCCGCGCCTGCTCTGCGAGAGGACCGGCTGCCCGGGCCTGGTCTACGACCGCCCCGGCTACGGCCGGTCGTCGCCGCCTGATGCCCCGCGGACGATCAACTACCTGCACCACGAGGCCCTGAGAGACTTGCCGACGGTGCTGGAGCGGCTGCTCCCCGCTACCCCCTATTTTCTTGTCGGCCACTCCGACGGCGGCAGCATCGCCCTGATCCACGCCTCGGAGACGCCGCCCCGCCTGCGGGGAATCATCACCGAAGCGGCCCATGTCTTCGTCGAGGAAGAGACGCTGGCGGGCATCCGGGATGCAACGAAGGCCTTTGCCGCCGGCAAGCTGCAGGGGCTCTTCACGCATCACGGCGAGAAGACGGAAGCGGTCTTCCGGGCCTGGTCCGACACCTGGCTGAGCGGCTTCTTCCGGCACTGGAATATCGAATACCTGCTGCCGTCGATCACCTGCCCCGTCCTTGCCGTGCAGGGCGCGGAAGACCAGTACGGCACCCTCGCCCAGGTGGACGCGATCGCCGGGAAAATTCCCGCTGCCGTGAAGGCGATGGTCGAGGACTGCGGCCATGTACCCCACAGGGAACGGGCCGATGTCGTCCTCCGGCTGATGGCGGAATTTCTCGCAGGCAGGATCCGGGCCGACGGTGAAATTGGATAATCTCCGGCCGGGGCCGGGGTCAAGGCGATGGGAGGGCCGACGCGATGCCGGCGGCCGGCAGGGTTTATCCTGCCGGCACGTTTCGCCGGGATTTGTCGAGGATCGGGCTATTTGAAGCGATAGGTGAAGGTCAGCATCCCCGAGGCGGCATAGTCGGTCTCCAGGCCATACCAGTTCACGTCCTGGTACAGGGGTCGCCCGTAACTGCCGTTGATGGTGAAGTTGCCGCCCAAGGCCGACAGAAAGCGCCAGCTGCCGACCGCGGTCAGGGTGACCGCCTCGCCGCCGCTGTTGTCCATGGTTATCCCATTGAATTCGTTCTTGCTCGTGTCGGTGGCGTCCAGTTCCAGGCCGACCATGACGTCGTAATTCGGGGTGTAGTGGACCGCCATCCCCAGTTTGGCGATGTCGCCGAAGTCGTAATCGTCGTCATTCTCCGGGTTATACAGGTAACTGAGTTCTCCGTGCAGCCAGAAGTCCCCGAAGCGGAGGGAGCCCAGCAGGCCGCCGCCAGCTCCGAAAGTGCCGGTGCCGGTCTGCAGGCCCGGCATGTTGGTTGTGGCATTGGCATACTCGGTGTCGAAGTCGCCGGTCGGCAGGGTGACATTCGCCATCACGGTGACAAATTTGCTGTAGTACGCATCCCGCCACAGGTTGTAGCGCAGTTTCAGATCGAGGTCGCTGATGCCGTCATTGTCCCTGACCCTGTCGGTATGCATCCCGGACGGCAACCAGACGTCCGTGGTCATTTCCTTGTCGAGATAGGCGATCTTGGCCATCAGGGACAATGTGTCGGTGAAGCCGTAATTCGCCATCATCATGACCGCGGAGGACTCCATCTCCTTGGGGGCCATCCGTCTGCCGGTCCGGGCATTGAACTCGGCGATGGAGACATCGTCGTCTCCCATCTTCAGGTCATCCATCTTCATGGCCATGAACCCGATGCCGATGTTGCTGGAACCCTTGGGTTGCGGCACCGCCGAAAGCACGCGGTTGGGCATGGTCATGCCCATCGGTGAAACAGCCTGCAGGGCCTGATCGAAGGTGAGGATTTCGCCGCCGTGTTCGGCCTTGAACGTCCTGGCATCGTCCTCGCTGGCAAAAGCGATGAAGTTTGGGATCATATCGGGGACCTTGTCACTGCCGACAACGTACACCGCACTCGCTGCCGTCACCTCCCTGCCGCTTGCCCAGTCATGGACGGTGACCGAAGAAAAATCGCCGGGACCGCCGGTATCGGTCACCAGCCGCAGCATGTCGGCGACCCCGCAGGTCTTTTCCATGGAACCGTCCCTGCTGGTCAGAGTGGCGCTCGTCGCCTGATAGAGGTCGATGTACATGCCGCACAGCTTGCAGCTCTCCCGTTCTTCAGCGTGGGCCGCCGAGGCAAGCAGCAGGACCGCAGTCATAAGTACTCCGTACCGTTTCACCATTGTTCCCCCCTATTGTATTTTGGGAGCGCAGCATGACCGGCGGAATCCGGCCAACTGCCCCCCTTTGCCGGAATCAGGCTGCACCTGACCGGTCAGGTAAGTCTAGCAAAAAACACCCCCCACATTCAAGCGGTAAACCAGAAGTCGGCGATACCCCTGACGGCTGACAGACGATGGCAGCCATTCGCGGCCTTCATCCCTGGCCGCCCATATATGGTCCGGGGGCGTCTGGACACCAGCGAGGCGCTGAAATCGCCAGACCGGAGGCACTGCATGCTATATTCGGCTGGATACCGGTCAAGGTCATGATTACAATGAGAGCAACGTGCGACGCAGCGCTACCGGCTGCTGCCTTCGCCACGGGAGTCGTCACCAGGGCACGGAGCCCGTCCGCGGGCCTTCCGGGATCGTCACATTGAAAAGAACTGGACCAGAGGCTGAAGATGAAGACCGCATTAGTCGTTATCGATGTGCAGAATGATTATTTCCCCATCGGGAAAAAAGCGTTGTCGGGCAGCACGGAGGCGGTGAAGAATATCCGGGCAGTCATCGATCATTGCCGCTCGCAGGGGTATGCAATCATCTACATTCAGCATATCGCTGCAAAACCGGATGCTCCGTTCTTCGCGGCGGGGACGGATGGGATTGCAATCCATGAATCGATTAGCCCGCAGGAGGGCGATGCGATCATCATCAAGCACTTTCCCAACAGCTTCAGGGAAACAACCCTGAAAGAATATCTGGATGAAAATCAGATAACCCATCTGGTATTCACCGGCATGATGACGCATATGTGTGTCGATACGACAGTACGGGCGGCATTCGATCTCGGGTACTCGAACACGCTCATCGGCGATTGCTGTGCGACGCTGGACCTGGTCCATGACAACGAAACCGTCAGGGCAAAAGACGTGCAGAACGCCTTTCTTGCGGCACTGAACGGCACCTTCTGCACGCTCCGGACCACCGGGGAATTCCTGCAGTAGGCGATCAGCGTGCAGGGCGTGCCGCCAGCACCACTTGACAGCCCCGGAGGGCCGCCATGAACACATCCCCGCATCCGGCGACGACGATCGACGAGTATATCGCCGGTTTTCCGGAAGATGTCCGGGAAATCCTGGAGACAATCCGACTGACGATACGCGCCGCGGTTCCCGATGCCGTGGAGGCGATCAGGTACGGCCTGCCGACCTTCGTGCTCGAAGGCAACCTGGCCCATTTCGGCGGCTTCAGAAACCATATCGGATTCTACCCGACACCCTCCGGCATCGAGGCCTTTCGCAGCGAACTGGCCGGCTATGCGACCGCCAAAGGTTCCGTCCGGTTCCCGCTCGACAGACCGGTCCCCTACGACCTGATCGGCAGGATCGTCCTGTTCAGGGCCGACGAGATCCGCCGGCAGACGGCGGCAAAGGCGAGGAAGGGGAAAAGATGAAATCGTACTCCCCACCGGCCTTGGCCAGGGGATCCGGAAGAAGTGCAGTTGAACAGGAGAAGAGCCCATGCAGCACACCTGGCATGACCATCTGAGAGAGCATTTTTCCGAGGGATTCCCCGCCTTTTGCGGCTTTGAGGTGACCCGCGTCGGCCAGGGCCTGTTCGAGTCCGCCCTGCAGGTCGGCGACCGGCACCGTCAGCAGGACGGCTTCGTCCATGCCGGAGTGCTGGCGACGATGGCCGACCATACCGCCGGCTACGCCTCGTTCACCACGGTCAGCGACGAGTTCCGCATCCTGACTGTCGAGTTCAAGATCAATTACCTGAGACCGGCCCTCGGGCCGCTTATCGTCTGCCGTGCCAGGGTGATCAACAGCGGCAGGCGGATCAAGGTGGCCGAGGCCGAGGTCTACTCGGTGGCCGACGGCGTCGAGAAACTGGCCGCCAAGGGGATGTTCACCCAGATGGCGGTGGCCGGGGCCGACCTGCAGCCGGGGCCGGAGAGGTCGGG
>WBUQ01000189.1 GCA_008933635.1 Desulfobulbaceae bacterium
CCCCCGGACCGCTCCCGACGCATCCCTCCCCGGAACCCGGCAGCAGCGCGACATTTTTCCCTCCCCGTCGGCAGATTTTCCTTCAATTCGCCAGTTCCCCTCCCATATACTGCAGGCAGAGGCAACGCCGGACTGCAAGCCCAGCCGAACGATGAGCCATCATTCAACAGGAGGAGGAGACCATGCTGCACAAACTGACAGTCAGAGGGAGGATGTCTCTGCTCATCGCCACCATCTTTCTCCTGTTCCTGGTCATGATCCTCTTCGCCGTCCGCAGCAGCACCCTGGTCCCGGATCTGGGGATCGACACGACATCGCGGGCCGTGCTGGCCGATCAGGAGGCGGAGATCCAGGTTGCCAGCCACAGCATGGCCCTGGCGCAGAGTCATGCCATCGAGGCGTCGCCGACAAGAACCGCCTGATCGACGGCATCCGCTTCGAGAGCGACGTATCGGGCTGGTATTTCGTCTACGAAGACACCACCTGCGTCGCCGGTGCCATCAGCACCAGCGGCACCGACCTGCGGAAGATGGCCGCCGATCTGAAAAAAATCGTCGACGGCTTCAGGATCCGAGTTGGCCCGCCGGGGAGGGACGCCTCCACCCTCCCCTCCGCCTGCTCCTGCCGCGCTACTCCATCGTCGAGGCGAGCACCCGCAGACCCAGCGCCACCATCACCACCCCGAACAGGCGATCCAGCCAGTGCCCGACGGCGAGGAACCTGGTGCGAACCGCGCCATGGGTAAAAAACAGGGTGACCGCAGCAAACCACAGGAACTGGACCACCATGATCCATGCCCCGTAGATGCAGAGCGTCGCTGGCGGCAGATCAGGCGAGAGGACGATGGTGAACAGCGATAGAAAATAAACCGGCGCCTTCGGGTTGAAGATATTGCAGAGCGCCCCGGACAGGATGTCCCGGTACCCGGACTTCGTCACTTGCTTTTTTTCCCATCCCGGGTCCACCGCCACCCGGGGGCGGGAGCGCAGTCCCCTCGTCCCGAGATACACCAGATAGAGCCCACCGGCGGCCTTGACGGCGAACATCCATTCAGCCGACCCGGCGATGAGCGCGGCCATGCCGAGGGCCGAATAGACGATATGCACCGATAGGCCGAGGGCGATGCCGATGCTGGTATAGAACCCCGCCCGGCGGCCGGAAACCAGGGCCTGGCGCGTCACCAGGGCAAAATCCGGCCCCGGCGAGGCCGCTGCCAGCAGATGGACGAAGGTGATGGTCACAAAACCCTGCCAGAAATCCATGTCGTTCTCCATTCCAGATTGTGCAAGGGCAGCGCTATCGTTCAGGTCTCTCACGCTCCCGGATATCCGGCAGCGTACCCGACAGCCGTGGCCGCCGCATGTCGTTTTTTCGCCAGACCAGCGGCCGGGAGTCCCTGGCTTTTCCCACCGTTGCGGCAAATGGCGGATTTCCCCACCACCGGACCCGGCGAATGGGTGAAAATCCGCCAGTCGCTCCGGCGTTCATGCGCGGAAAATGCCTTCCGGCTGTGGTTTTCCAGAATACCACACAAACCTTCACCTTTGGACCCATTCTTGCTATAGTCTGGTGTGAGCTGCTCGAGGGCTCCTGGCTTCCTCCCGGGAAACAGCACGGCGGAGCCCCTGCCGTGCCGGACCGGGAACGCACATTATCAATCTGCTAATGGAGGAGAACCATGTTTCAGACAGTGACAAAGGCATTGATGGCGTTGACAATTTCATCGGCTCTTCTGGTCAGTCCGGCATTTGCCGAACCGATCAACATCAAGTTCAGCCATGTCGTCGCCGTTGACACCCCGAAGGGACAGGCTGCCGAATTTTTCAAGAAACGCGCAGAAGAGCTGACCGCCGGCAAAGTCAAGGTGGACGTCTACCCGAACAGCCAGCTGTACAAGGACAAAGAGGAAATGGAGGCCCTGCAGCTCGGCGCCGTCCAGATGCTCGCCCCCTCCCTGGCGAAATTCGGCCCCCTGGGCGTCAAGGACTTCGAGGTCTTCGACCTGCCGTTCATCTTCAACAGCTACGAGGACCTGCACAAGGTCACCACCGGCCCGGTCGGCGCCCAGCTGCTGGCCAAGCTCGAGCCGAAGGGAATCAAGGGACTGGCTTACTGGGACAACGGTTTCAAGTCGTTTTCCGCCAACACCCCGATCAAGACCCCCGATGACCTGAAGGGCAAAAAACTGCGCATCCAGTCGTCGAAGGTTCTCGAAGAGCAGATGCGCGCCATCAAGGCCATCCCGCAGGTCATGCCCTTCTCCGAGGTCTACCAGGCCCTGCAGACCGGCGTCGTCGACGGCACCGAAAACCCGATTTCCAACTTCTACACCCAGAAGATGCACGAAGTGCAGAAATACATGACCATCACCGAGCACGGCTACCTGGGCTATGCGGTCATCGTCAACAAGAAGTTCTGGGAAGAACTGCCGGCCGACATCCGCACCCAGCTCGAAACCGCCATGGTCGAGGCTACCGACTATGCCAACAAGATCGCCAAAGAGAAAAACGATGCCGATCTCGAATCAGTGAAGGCCTCCGGCAAGACCGAGGTCTACGTCCCGACCCCGGAAGAGCGCGCCGCCTTCAAGGCCGCCATGGTTCCGGTGCATGACAAGATGGCCAGCCGCATCGGCAAGGAGACCATCGACGCGGTATACCAGGCAGTCGGTTTCACCAAATAACTGACGCCAGCCGAACCTGAGGAAACGATGGGGCGTCGGGCGCAGGCCTGCCGCCCCGTCTCATTGCGGAGAGGAGAAAGCGGTGATGAAAGTACTCAACTATCTTGAGGAGTTGTTCGTGACGCTCCTCATGGCGGGGGCGACCCTGATCATCTTTGTGGCGGTTGCCCACCGGTATGCCGCCGGCCTGCCCATTCCCGGCGTCCAGGACTGGCTGCTCGGCATCAACATCGGCTGGGCCCAGGAACTGTGCATCATCATGTTCGTCTGGATGGCCAAGTTCGGCGCCGCCTACGGCGTCCGCACCGGCATCCACGTCGGCGTCGATGTGGTGGTCAAACAGCTCAAACCCAAGATACAGGCCAAGTTCATCATCTTCGCCCTGCTGGCCGGTGCCACCTTCACCAGCATTGTCGCCTACTTCGGCTTCAACTTCATCTGGGAGAACGGCATGCACTACGCCGTCTTCACCCTCTTCGGCCTCGATACCAGCGACATGTTCGCCGGACCGACAACTCCGGATCTGGAATGGCCGACCTGGGCGGTATATAGCGCCGTGCCGCTGGGATCCTCGCTGATGTGCTTCCGCTTCCTCCAGGTCGCCTTCAACTTCATCCGCTCCGGCGATCTGCCCCATCACGACCATGGTCACGTCGACGGTGTTGAAAAAGTCGAAATCGCGGCCGACAAACCGCAGGCACGCGCCCGCACAAGCATGAAAGATGATGGCAAGGAGGGCAAGGCATGAGCGCACTGGTAATCTTCGGCATCCTGCTGGCACTGATGTTGACCGGCATGCCGATCTCGATCTCGCTGGGCCTGACGGTCCTGACCTTCCTCTTCACCATGACCCAGGTGCCGCTCGAATCGGTGGCCCTGAAACTCTTCTCCGGCATCGAAAAGTTCGAGATCATGGCGATCCCGTTCTTCATCCTGGCCGGCAATTTCCTCACCCACGGCGGTGTCGCCAGGCGCATGCTCAACTTCGCCACGGCGATGGTCGGCCACTGGTACGGCGGCCTGGCCCTGTCCGGCGTCGTCGCCTGCGCGCTGTTCGCCGCGGTCTCCGGCTCTTCCCCGGCGACCGTCGTCGCCATCGGTTCGATCCTGATCCCCGGCATGGTCAGGGCGGGTTTTCCGCTCCGCTTCGGTGCCGGCGTCATCGCCACCTCCGGGGCGCTGGGCATCCTGATCCCGCCGTCGATCGTCATGGTCATGTACTCGATCGCCACCAACACCTCGGTGGGCGCCCTGTTCATGGCCGGCGTCATCCCCGGCCTGATCCTGGCATCCATGCTCGGCGGCATCACCTGGTACCGGGCCAGAAAATTCAATTACCCCCGCCAGCCCAAGGCCTCCTGGGGTGAGCGGGCCAGGACATTCTACAAGGCGATCTGGGGCCTGATGCTGATCGTCGTCGTCATGGGCGGCATCTACAGCGGCGTCTTCACTCCCACCGAGGCCGCGGCAATGAGCGCCGTCTATTCCTTTGTCGTCGCCGTCTTCATTTACAAGGACATGGGCCTCAAGGACGTGCCGAAGGTCCTGCTCAACTCGGCCAACATGTCGGCGATGCTGCTCTACATCATCACCAACGCCGTCATGTTCTCGTTCATCCTCGCCAACGAGAACATCCCCCAGCAGCTGACCGACTGGCTGATCGCCAAAGGCCTCGGCGAAATCGCCTTCCTCCTCGCCGTCAACATCCTGCTGCTGATGGCCGGCAACTTCATGGAACCGTCGTCGATCATGCTGATCTTCGCCCCGATCGTCTTTCCGGTGGCGATCCAGCTTGGCATCGACCCCGTCCACCTCGGCATCCTGATGGTGGTCAACATGGAGGTCGGCATGTGCCACCCGCCGGTGGGCCTGAACCTCTACGTGGCCTCGGGTCTGACCAAGATGGGCATCACCGACCTGACCGTGGCGGTCTGGCCATGGCTGCTGACGATGCTGGTCTTCCTCGTCTGGGTCACCTACTGGCCGCCCATGTCGCTCTG
>WBUQ01000034.1 GCA_008933635.1 Desulfobulbaceae bacterium
GTTCAGCGCCAGCGCCTCCTTGATGGTCGTTTCCGTATACGGTTTCCAGGCCACCCCCGGGCCTCGCAGCGCCATGCTCGCCAGCAGGAAGGCGGCGACAACCAGGCCGGCAATGCCGACCCCGCCCTTTACCAGCGGAAATGCCCGGAAGCTGGCCTGGTTCCTGTCGATCCAGCCAAGATGCAGGCCGGCAGCCAGTGCAACCGCGGCCAGCAGGATGGTCCCGCCGTCCCCGGGCAGAACCGGCCTGACGAAATGGGCCGCCATCCCGACCAGAACCCATCCCATCAGCTTTCTCACCCAGATCATCCAGCCGCCTGAACGGGGGAGTTTTTCCAGCTGTCCTGAGAACATTGCCAGGACAAAGAGCGGCAGGCCGAGTCCCAGGCTCAGGGTGAAAAAGACCACGAAGCCGATCCACGGGCTGCCCATGCCGGCCACCCAGGTCAGCAGGCCGAGGACAAACGGGCCGATGCAGGGGGCGGCAACCACTCCGAGGGTTATTCCCATGAACAGGCTGCCGAAATAGCCGGTGTACGATCTGGCCGCCGCCTGGGTGAGGCCGCTTGGCAGGCGCATCTCCCACAGTCCCAGCAGGCTGGTGGCAAAAAAGACCAGAACCCCGGCGACAACGAGAAGAACGACCGGGTTCTGGAGCATCGCCCCCAAGAGGCCGCCGGTCAGCGATGCCGCCACTCCGAGCAGCGAGTTGGTGAAGGCGAGACCAAGCAGGTAGCACAGGCCATGCACCGTCAGCCTGCCGCGTGCCTCGCCGCCCCTGGTGGCCTGACCGCCGAAGTAGGAAACGGTGATGGGGATCATCGGGTAGACGCAGGGGGTGAGGTTGAGCGCCATGCCTCCGGCAAAAATCCCGACAAGCGTCAAGATCATCGCCCAGCCATGGAGCGGCCCCGGAGCGCTGGTTTCTCCCGCAGTCGCGGCCAGACCCGCCGGGACACTGGCAACGGGCAGACCGCGCGCCTGCCATTCGGGATACCCGTAAGGGTCGCGATAGACGTTGCTGTAACCGAGTCTGACGGCCACCCGGGCCGCCGAGTCACTGCGGACTCAGGTAAGGCCGGCTCAGTAGAAGACCAGGGTCCGGTTCTTGTCCGACCCGAGGAATTTCTCCAGTTCCGGGGCCTTGCGCCATCTCGCCCAGGCGGTCGGCTCCATCGGGAAATTGACCGCACCCTCGAGATGGCCGGTCCTGAACTCCCACTCCTGGCGGGTATCGACCAGCAGGAGGCTGCCGGCGTCGTTGAGGTAGCGGCTGGCCAGTTCATCGGTGGTGATGATCTTGTAGTTCCCGTTTTTCCCTTCGGCAACGACATCATCCCAGGTCGCCTGTCTGGGAGCAACCGCCCGGTTGGTGAACCAGAGGGCGCCAATTGTCAGCAGTACCGCGATGAAGGCGAGAAACGTCGTTGTTCTGTCATGCATGACGATACCTGTCCCGGGGACGGTTGCATTGAGCCGATGGCTACAGTTTTCCGCCGCGTTCCAGCTTTGACAGCAGGAACGTCGCGCCTCGCAGGGAGAGCCCGATTCTTCTGGCCAGTTCAGCCGCATCGAATGGCCCATATCTATCGTTCAGGGCGATGACCTCGTCCTCGAGCTCCTCGAACCAGTCCTCGAACAGCACCAGCAGCTCGGGATCGGTAATGGCCTTGAGCTGTTCGGACTGGGCAACCTTGTCCACCAGGGTCTGGCACATCTGCGTCGGGTCGACACCTTCGCCCATGCACTCGGCCAGTCAGAGATGCACCATGCTGGAGATCTTGTCCTCCCCGGTTTCGCCGAGGAGATTCATGATGAAGCGGGTCCGGCCTTCCTCGCCGAGCAGCGGCAGCAGCTGTTTCAGGGCGATCGCGGCCTGATCTGCCGCGTCCTGCGGGTCCAGCCCGCTGAGTACCTTTTCTATTTCGCTCATGCGCCGTCAGTCGCCTCCTGCAGAATCGGTTAAAAGGTTTTCCGGGTTGCCAGCAGATTCTGTGCCACCGCGTTCAGATCCCGTACCGTCGCGAGAATGGCCGGATCGGACAGCTGGTAATAAATGAAGGGGCCGCTGCGCTCGATTGTCACCAGCAGGGTGCGCTTCAGCTCCTTGAGATGGTGCGAGACGAGCGGCTGTGAGAGGCCGAGTTCCTCGACGATGCTGCCCACCGCCTTCTTCCCCCGGCCGAGGCACAGCAGGATCCGCAGCCTGTTCTCGTCGGACAGGCTTTTTGCGAGAAAGGCAACCGATTGGAGTTCACCGTCGTGCAGGCCGGTCGTGCCGTCGGTGAGGGCTGAAGGGGGACTTTCGCCATCGTGCATCGCAATTTCTTCTGCCATGTGGTCCCTTCGTCAGGTGGGGTGAGCGTCAAGGATTAACATATCAATAGATATTTATATGTCAATATATTGCCACGGCTTCCATATGTCAAGCGGGATGTCGACGAAAACGGTTCCGCAGAGCCGCTGCGATATCGTATAGTATGCTATCGGGCGGTTATGATGCACCAACACCATCAATGCAGGGAGGAGTCTACATGTTCAGGGATCTCGTCCAGTCCAATCGAAGCTATCGCAGGTTTGATCACAGTGTGCCCGTTGCCATGCACACCCTCGAAGAGCTGGTGGAGCTCGCCAGGCTGTGCCCGTCGGCGGCCAACAGGCAGCCACTGCGGTTCATCCTGAGCACCGCCGCGGCCGACAACGAGGCGATCTTCGCCTGTCTGAAATGGGCAGCCTATCTCACGGACTGGGACGGCCCCGCGCCGGCGGAGCGGCCCTCGGCCTACATCGTCATGGTCAATACGGCAAGAGACTGGGAGTACGCCAGGTTCGACCTGGGCATCATGGCCCAGACCATGCTGCTGGGTGCGGTGGAGAAGGGGCTGGGCGGCTGCATGATCGGGGCGCTGGACAGGGACGGACTGCGAGCCCATTTTTCCCTGGAGCCGCACATGGATATCAGCCTGGTCCTGGCCCTGGGCAAGCCGGTGGAGGAGGTGCGGATCGTGGATGTGCCCGGCGACGGATCGATCAGGTATTACCGGGATGACGCCGGGGTCCACCACGTACCGAAGAGGAGCGTGACCGAACTCATCCTGGAGAAGCGTCAGTAAGTCCAGAAAGCAACTGTAAAGCGTACCGGCATGCCCGCGCCGGCTCGGTCTGCGGGTCGAATACGGCGCTTCACGCGGCGGCAGACAGGGGAGGTCGGATCATGGACAGGCGGAAAGTGGCGGTGGTGACGGGCGGGGCAGGGGGCATCGGCAAGGCGATCTGCGACGCCTTCGCGGCGGGCGGCGTCTCGGTCTGCACCATCGACGTGCAGGACAACGACTACTTTGTCGGGGACATCGCCGACGAAGCCGTGCTCCGGGAATTTGCCGCCAGGGTCATCGCTGATTACGGCGCCGTCGACTTCCTGATCAACAACGCCTGCCTCTCCCGGGGCGGTCTCCGCACCTGCTCCTATGACGATTTCAACTACGTGCTGCGGGTCGGGGTCGCCGCCCCGTTCCTGCTGACCCAGCTGTTCATGGAGTATTTCAGCGCAGAGGCGAGCATCGTCAACATCTCCTCCACCCGCCATCTGATGAGCCAGGCCGATACCGAAAGCTATACCGCGGCCAAGGGCGGCATCACCGCGCTGACCCATGCGATGGCCATCTCCCTCGCCGGCAAGGCGCGGGTGAATGCTATCTCCCCCGGCTGGATCGATACCGCCGCCAGCAGCTTCGATACATCGGATATGCGGCAGCACCCGGTGGGCCGGGTCGGCGAACCGGCCGACATCGTCCATGCCGTCATGTTCCTCTGCGATGAAAATAGCAGTTTCATCACCGGGCAGAACATCACCGTCGATGGTGGCATGACGAAACTGATGGTGTACCACAACGACTGCGGCTGGACGTATTCAGGATAAAAGCGGTCCCGCGACCGGCAGCCTGCGTCTTAAAAAAGGGGCGGCGTTTCAGATGGCTCTGAAACGCCGCCCCTGCCGGTTGGCCGGTTTGCCGTCCGGGAAGCGCCCCTGTAAGCAGCGAAGAGGGTAATGCTCCCTATCGGGCGAGGTCGAAGCGGTCGAGGTTCATGACCTTGTTCCATGCCGCGACAAAGTCGTTGACGAATTTCTCCCCGGCATCTTCGCAGGCGTACACTTCCGCCAGGGCCCTGAGTTCGGAATTCGACCCGAAGATGAGGTCGACCCGGGTGCCGGTCCACTTCGCGGCGCCGGTCTTGCGATCGCTGCCTTCGAAGACGTCTTCGTCAGCGGACTTCGCCTTCCAGACGGTGCCCATGTCGAGCAGGTTGACGAAGAAATCGGTGGTCAGCACCCCCGGGCGGTCGGTGAAGACGCCGTGCCCGGTCCCTCCGAAGTTGGTGTTCAGAACGCGCATGCCGCCGACAAGGACCGTCATCTCGGGCGGGGTCAGCGTCAGCAGTTGCGCCCGATCCACCAGCAGCTCCTCGGCTGTGATGCTGTATCTGGCCTTCTGGTAGTTGCGGAAACCATCCGCGATCGGCTCCATGACGGCGAACGAGGCCACGTCGGTCTGCTCCTGGGAGGCGTCCATGCGGCCGGGGGTGAAGGGCACCGTCACCTGGTAGCCGGCATCTTTCGCCGCTTTCTCGATTGCGGCGCAACCGGCCAGGACGATCAGGTCGGCCAGGGAAACCTTTCTGCCGAAATTCTTCCGGATGCCTTCCAGCGCCTGCAGCACCTTCGCCAGCTGCTCCGGCTGGTTGACTTCCCAGTCCTTCTGGGGCGCCAGGCGGATGCGGGCGCCGTTCGCGCCGCCGCGCATGTCGGAGCCGCGGAAGGTGGAGGCCGAGGCCCAGGCGGTCGAGACCAGCTCGGAGACGGACAGTCCGGAGGCGAGGACGCTCGCCTTGAGGGCCGCGATGTCCTTGTCGTCGATCAGTTCATGGTCAACCGCCGGGATCGGATCCTGCCAGATGAGCTCTTCCGCGGGGACTTCCGGCCCGAGATAGCGGGCGCGGGGGCCCATGTCGCGGTGGGTCAGCTTGAACCAGGCGCGGGCGAAGGCGTCTGCCAGCTCTTCCGGGTGCTCGTAGAAGCGCCGTGAGATCTTTTCGTACACGGGGTCGAACCGCAGCGACAGGTCGGTGGTCAGCATGGTCGGCACGTGGCGTTTTGCCGGATCGTGGGCATCCGGTATCGTGCCGGCACCGGCGCCATCCTTCGGGATCCACTGGTGGGCCCCGGCCGGGCTTTTGCTCAGCTCCCACTCGTAGGTGAAGAGGATCCTGAAGAAGTTGTTGCTCCACTTGGTCGGCGTGTTGGTCCAGGTAACTTCCAGGCCGCTGCTGATCGTGTCCCCGCCTTTGCCGGAGCCGAAGCTGCTCTTCCAGCCAAGGCCCTGGTCCGTGATATCGGCTGCTTCGGGTTCGGGCCCGACATGCGCCGCGCTGCCCGCGCCGTGGCATTTGCCGAAGGTGTGGCCGCCGGCGATCAGGGCGACCGTTTCCTCGTCGTTCATCGCCATGCGGGCGAAGGTCTCGCGGATGTCCTTTGCCGCGGCAAGGGGGTCAGGGTTGCCGTTCGGGCCTTCCGGATTGACGTAGATGAGCCCCATCTGGACGGCGGCGAGGGGGTTTTCCAGGTCCCGCTCGCCCGAGTAGCGCTTGTCGCCAAGCCAGGTATCCTCCGCTCCCCAGTAGATGTCCTTCTCCGGTTCCCAGATGTCTTCACGCCCGCCGCCGAACCCGAAGGTCTTGAAACCCATCGATTCGAGGGCGACATTGCCGGCGAGAATATACAGGTCGGCCCAGGATATCTTCCTGCCGTATTTCTTCTTGATCGGCCAGAGCAGCCTGCGCGCCTTGTCGAGGTTGACGTTGTCGGGCCAGCTGTTGACGGGGGCAAAGCGCTGGTTGCCGGACCCGCCGCCGCCGCGGCCGTCCGCGGTCCGGTAGGTGCCGGCGCTGTGCCATGCCATGCGGATGAGCAGGGGGCCATAGTGGCCGAAATCAGCCGGCCACCAGTCCTGCGAATCGGTCATCAGCGCATGCAGGTCCTTCTTTACGGCGGCGAGGTCCAGGCTCTTGAACTCTTCGGCGTAATTGAAGTCCTTTCCCATCGGATTGGACTTGCACGAGTGCTGGCGCAGCATGTCCAGCCGCAGCTGGTTCGGCCACCAGTCCAGGTTCGACCTGCCCCTGCCCATTGCGTGTTTGCTGCCTGCTCCTGTTACCGGACACTTGCTGTCTCCACCCATAATGTTCCCTCCCATTGTTGTGTGTACGTGTTTACAGAGCTGCCTCGAATCCAGTGCGTTGGCGGCAAGCCTGCGCCTGTTGCTAAGAATTCTGTCGCCTCCGGGGTGTCTTCCGATTTTTTCCGGACGCTACCGTCGCCTCCGGATGCCGGCCGCTGTGCGATGCTGTGAACCGGCTCCATTCATGCAACCGTCTTCTCGTGATTCATCGTTTTTCCATGCCGGCGCATTCCCGGCAGATCCCCCGCACCTCGACATGGGTGGCCTCGATCTCGCCGAAGGTGCCCACCGTTTCGGGGAGCGCGATATTGTCGAGGTCGTTGCTGTAGAAGTCGCGGGTGAGGCCGCATTGCCTGCAGACAAAATGGTGGTGGATGTCCAGGTTGGCGTCGAAGCGGGTCCGTTCCCGGCTCGCCCCGAGGGTTGCGATCAGCCCGAGATCGTTCAGCAGCCAGAGCGTCCGGTAGACGGTGTCGAGCGAGACTGTCGGGATGCGCTCCCTGACAAGCCGGAAGACCTGATCGGCATCCGGATGATCCCCCGACTGGGCGACCTCGCGGAATATCTCTATCCGCTGATGCGTCAGCTTGATCCCTTCGTCACGGCAGACCTGCTCGAAGTGCTGCATCCGATGTTCGACTTCTTTTTTTCTGATTTTCATGATCGCGTCTTTGTTAAGAATTCATTCCTACCTGCATGCTAACCACCATCTGCAGAGTGGTCAATAGCTGCTCTGTCGATTTATTGTTCAGCTTTGTGCAGATCATCACATTGATATTTGGTCGTAAAATTCGCCGCAGACGCCTTTCGTCGAAAGCGGTACATGCCGTAAGCCAAAGGAATATTTCGCCAAAGATAACGCAATTCCTGTGACAGGCGTGGAGAGGTTTTAAAAGTATTGGTGATCGATAAGGAGAAGAGGTTGCCCATCTTCTCCAAGATGGAGAACCTTCCGCGCCAACAACCCAATCCCTGAAGGTCCTTTTTGTCTGCCGTATTCGTATAAATTTTCCTGCTGGCTTTGGGCCTTAGCCAGACTATTGCCGCAGAGAAAATTAGATTGAGAAATTTTCCTGTATGTGACCAAATACATAATTATGCTTACCTCCAGGTTTCAGCCAGCGGGTATGGGACAGCTGCACAGGGCAGCAACCCGCGCAAACCGGCCGGTCCTGCACATTCAGGGTGATGGGTGCGGCCTGCACGGCAATCGTCAACACATGCTGATCCCGTCAGTTGCGCGCCGGTGCGAGTCCACATCCGGGGGTGCCCTGGGCGCCCTCCTTCGCGGAAATGCCGGCAGGCACTAAGAATTACCTGATGTAGTGCAGGTATCTCGCCGTTTCAGGCCGTCTCTGGTCCGGATTGTCGACGGGCTGGGATCTGAAGCAAGCGGAAAATCAACAATCGCGGAAAACTGCCGGCTCCTCGATGCGCACAGTCCTCTTTACAGCTCACAACCGCCTGTCCATTCTCCACAGTGGCGGCGAATATTTTCCCGCACTGATCGAAGCGATCGACGCCGCGCGGGTCGAAATCTATCTGGAGACCTACATCTTTTCCCTCGACGACGTGGGTACGGTCGTCCGGGACGCCTTGAAACGGGCCGCTTCCCGCGGGATCTCCGTGCACGTCATCACCGACTGGCTCGGTACGGGGCACGTGCGCGGGAAGATGCTCGCAGACGATCTGGTCTCGGCAGGGGTTGAGCATCACAGCTTCAACCCATGGTTCCGGCACGGGATCGCGCGGACCCACAGGAAAATCTGCGTCGTCGACGGCACAGTCGCTTTCGTTGGCGGCATCAATATCATCAGCGACTATCGCAACGACGACCCAGACCATGACGAACTGATCGCGCCGCGCTGGGATTTCGCCGTACGCGCGGAGGGGCCGCTGGTCGCGCATGTTCAGCGCATCATGCAGCTGCAGTGGCTGCGTACCGGCAGACTCGGACTGATATCGCGCATTCAGCGTCTGCGTGAAGGCCGCATCAGGCCCGGACGGGTGGTCGAAAATTCCGGGATGGCGGGTTTTGTGGTGCGCGACAACCTGCGCAACCGCCGCACGATTCAGCGCTCATATCAGCGCGCGCTGGGTTTATCACGGCACAGCGTCTATATCGCCAATCCCTATTTTGCGCCGGCGCTCAGATTCTGCAGGGCTCTCGCCCACGCGGTCGAGCGGGGTGTGGACGTGTCCATTCTGATCGGGGTCGGGGAATTCCGGGTGCAGGACGCTGTGGCGCAATCCTTCTACCGCCGGTTGCTCTCAAAAGGAATCAGGCTGTACGAGTACCGCAAGACGCAGCTGCATGCGAAGGTCGCCGTCATCGACGATGACTGGGCGACCATTGGCTCGAGCAATGTCGACGGCATCAGCCTCTTTATCAATCAGGAGGCCAATGTGGTGGTGCGCGACGCCGCTTTTGCCAGAGACCTGCGGACGTCTATAGAAGCGGCCATCGCGGAGAGCGTGGAAATCCGCCTGGAGGACTTTGCCAGCCGACCCTGGTACAAACGCTGGCTGTATGACGCCGTCTTCGTCGTGTACAGAGGGCTGATGCGGATAGTGACTTTAGGCGATTACACATGATCCGCCTCGCATTGACGCCAAAAAGTCACGCCCAGGCCGGATCGCAGGGGCTGGGTGTGACTTCCCCTTTCGATTTGGCTGGAATTTTTTGATTCTCCCATCTTGTCGCGGTCTCGAGCTTAATCAATTCTTCATATTCATCCGTTAGCGTATCGGGAATATCCTCTCAAGGGCCATCCGATTGCCGCCAGGTTTCGGCCAGCGTGCAAGGCGATGCGAGAATGCCGGTAATTTCAGCAGATTGACGGATAGCAGAAATACACGGTCTTGATGCAATCAATAGCGATCGGCCGGGGGCAGTGATGCAAAACGATACGAGATACAGATTGGGCAGGTACATCCTCACGGACTGCAGCAACGTTGTGCTGATGTGGGCGACCAATACAGCTTTTGGAGGTCAGCGCACCGGGCATTGTCTGATTGTCGACAACATCCTCGTGCTATTACCTTGGGAACAGAAGGAAACAGGGTACCTGAGATTGGAGTTCCACATCAATCAAGCAAGATTGTCCGCATGGAAAAAGACGCGTTATTATTGTTTCTCTTCGGATATACGACAGACAGGCGTGCACCAAAGCCTTGCAAGGCATGAATTGGAGCAACTCTCCCCCAGCGGCAGATCTCGTCCTGTCAGTCTTGAAGGAGCATGCGCATACAGACTCGGCAGGTACAAAATTACCGCCGATGAAAACAAGGGGATTGCCTGGCGGACAGCAGGAGAATGTGACAGGATAATCGGTGGTGATTGCATGATCGAGTCAGGGATCCTCTTTCTCGGTCCGAAAGAGCACGAATTTGAACAAGGACAACGCAGATTGTTTTATAACGAGCTGAAATTGCTGCCAGAGTGGAATGCGACACGCGCATGGGGGCACCAGGAATCGCTCTTGATGTGTGAGAATCCCGAACGTGAGGGTTCGGCATTCGATATCTGGGACGGAGATCGGCTGAAGGCGTGTATGGCCAGATACATACCATTTCTCAACGGACCGGAGGCACAGGCAAAGAGGGGTACGAGATCAACAGTCAGGTGAAGGCATTCACCGACGTGCAGGACATCACCAAATGGAGAATCAGACTGATGAACGACAGGAATCAGATACAGGTGTGGGATCTTTTTGTGCGGTTTTTTCACTGGTCGTTGGTGCTGTTGTTTCTTGTGGCATACGCGACGGGCGACGATGACAGTTCACTGCACCGGTATGTCGGTTATGCTGTTCTGGGACTTGTTGCCGTGCGAATTGTTTGGGGTGTTGTCGGCTCAAAATATGCACGATTCAGTGAGTTTCTGTGTTCTCCTGGCAAGGCCCTGAACTATGTGAAGGATCTTGTTGCCGGGAAACCGGCATATTACACAGGCCACAATCCTGCAGCCGCCTGGATGATACTGTTTTTTCTGATTGGAATTCCGGTTGTGTGCCTGAGTGGCTATGCCGCATACGCGGTTAAGGACATGAGACCTGTCCAGGGTTTCGGCACAGGGCTGCTGTCGATCGGCAACGCCTATGCGGATGAAGAGGAAAAAGCACATCATGAATACCCAAAGAAAAGCCGCCATGCCGAACGAGACGGCGAACATGAAGCGGCTGATGAGGAGGGCGACAGCATATGGAGTGATATTCATGAAATCTCGGCCCAGGGCATGTGGTTATTCATTTTCCTGCATATACTCGGGGTTACGGTTTCAAGTAAAATACATGATGAAAACCTCTTGCGGGGGATGGTAACAGGGAAGAAGGCGTTGAAAAGCTGCGCGTGACGAAATCAGACATTCTCAAAGATACCGTCATCATTTCAAAGCGTATAACCCGATTGTCCTCCTTTCACCCGAACATCACCGGCAAGACCTTGCATGGAAATCGACAAAAACTCTGACCTCCTCCAGGGATTAAGCGACTCGGAAGCACTCGAAAAAATCCAACATGATGGCCCGAACGAGCTCCCTGCCTCGAAGCCGAAAAATATTCTGGCCATTGCCCTCGGAGTAGCCAGGGAACCCATGTTCCTGCTGCTGGTGGCCTGCGGGACACTGTATCTGGTTCTCGGCGATGTACACGAAGGCCTGATGCTGCTTGGTTTTGTCTTTGTGATAATGGGAATCGAGCTGTATCAGGAAAAAAAGACCGAGAAGGCGCTTGACGCCCTGAAGGATCTTGCGAGTCCCCGTGCCCTTGTTCTCCGCGATGGCAGGGAAAGAAGGATCGCTGGCCTAGATGTGGTGAAGGAAGACATCATCATACTCCAGGAAGGAGACAGGGTGCCCGCCGATGCCACCGTGCTGAGATCCGCCAATCTCCTTGCCGATGAATCTCTGCTGACCGGGGAACCAGTGCCGGTGCGGAAAACAGAATGGGATGGACTTGCAGAGAGAGCGCATCCGGGGGGCGACGATTTACCGTATGTCTACTCCGGATCTCTGATCGTACAGGGCAATGGCCTTGCCAGGGTCACGGCAACCGGCATGAATACAGAGATTGGCAAGATCGGCAAGGCCCTTGAGTCAGTGACCGAAGAGGAGACCAAACTCAAACGGGAGATGGGCAGGCTCATTCAAAGACTGGCAGTCATCGGTCTTGCCCTGTGCCTGCTGGTGATCGTGGTGTTCACCTTTTCCCGGGGGGATCTGCTCAAGGGCATTCTCGCTGGTATCACCCTGGCCATGGCCATGCTTCCGGAGGAATTCCCGGTTGTCCTGACTGTCTTTCTGGCGCTCGGGGCCTGGCGCATGTCGAAACGAAACGTCCTGACCAGGAAGCCGGCGACCATTGAGACCCTTGGTTCCGCCACTGTTCTGTGTTCCGATAAGACCGGCACTCTCACCCAGAATAAGATGACTGTCGCCTGGCTCTCCAACGGCTCCGACTTTTTCTCCTTGGCTGGTGCTCGGAGTTTCCCGGAGGAGTTCCACGAGATTATCGAATACGGCATGCTGTCGAGCCAGACCAACCCCTTTGACCCCATGGAAAAAGCGATACTGCAGATGAGTGAGCTGTATCTGCACGACACCGAGCATATCCACACTGATTGGGAGATGCTGAAGGAATATCCGTTGTCGAAGGATCTACTGGCCATGTCCAGGGTTTTCAGGCAGGTCGGGACCGAAGAAAAAACCATTGCCGCCAAAGGTGCGCCCGAAGCGATCTTCGACCTGTGCCACCTGGATGCAGAGAAACAGAGGGAACTCGCGGCGGCGGTTGAGTACCTGGCAGCCAAGGGCCTGCGGGTTCTGGGGGTAGGAAAGGCCCGGATCGATGCCTCGGATCTGCCGGAGATACAGCATGATTTCGATTTTGCGTTTGTCGGCCTGATCGGCCTGGCCGACCCTGTCAGGGAAAATGTGCCGGAGGCGGTGCAGGAATGCTATCGTGCCGGTATCCGGGTTATCATGATAACCGGCGATTACCCCGTGACGGCGATGAATATCGCCGGTGAGATCGGTCTCCGCAACCATGACGCCTGTATTACCGGCCAGGAATTGCAGGTAATGTCTGAAGTCGAGCTCTGTGAACGGATTAAAAAGGTGAACGTCTTTGCCAGGGTGGTGCCGGAGCAGAAGCTGAAAATTGTCAATGCCCTGAAAAAGAACAATGAAATCGTGGCAATGACCGGTGACGGGGTAAACGATGCGCCAGCCCTGAAGGCTGCCCACATCGGTATCGCCATGGGTGAGAAAGGGACCGATGTCGCCAGGGAGGCCTCTTCCCTGGTGCTTCTGGACGACAACTTCGCCTCCATCGTCGGTGCGATACGGATGGGGAGGAGGATTTTCGACAACCTCCAGAAAGCCCTGGGATACATCTTCGCAATTCATGTTCCCATTGCCGGTCTCTCTCTCATCCCGATTTTTTTCGCCAAGCTGCCTCTTATCCTGTGGCCTGTCCACATTGTCTTTATGGAATTGATCATTGACCCGGCATGTTCGATCATTTTCGAGGCAGAAAAGGCGGAGGGCAACGTGATGTCAAGGCCTCCGGCCAGCATTGATCAACCTTTCTTCGGCGGGGGGAAGATCCTTGTCAGCTGTCTCCAGGGAGTGAGTGTGCTGGTCATTGCCCTGTCCCTGTACGGGGCCGGTCTGTATCTGGGCTATTCGGAGAAAGAAGTCAGGGCTTTCTCCTTCATAGCTCTTATCTCTTCGAATATAGCGGTGATATTGTCCAACCGTTCCTGGGAGAAAAATATTCTGCAGATTCTCGCCACCCCCAATGCGACGGTAAAATGGGTGGTGGGCGGCGCCATTCTTTTTCTCACCCTCGTGTTGAAGGTCCCTTTCTTGACGAACGTTTTTCAGTTTGAAAAGGTCGATGCGCTGGAGATTGCCGTCTGCTCGCTCGCTGGCGTACTGAGCATCGCTGGATTTGAGATGTATAAACTGATGACGCGCCGGCGTGTGAAAAATTCATGAGGGTGTTTCGAACCACACCTGAGTAGGGTTTCGGCCGCGGTATAACCTTCAAGTTTGACCATCGAAACGATGTCGGACATTGGCAAGGCGGGCCAGCATATCGCATTGCTTATCTTCTCGGCCGGTGCCACTTTGCCCTGCAGACCACGCTGCCTGGCCGGATGCGTCCGGCTTTCCCGTGCATCTGCCGTCCAGAGGGCGGCATGGGATTCAAAAGGTTGTGTGCCTGCGAATGCAACTCAGCCATTGCATCACTGGGCTCCCGCCTGCACGGGAGTGACGGTGGCCATATTCACGTCATTGCCGCCCAGGCGGGAATCCAGGTACGTGTGGCAACGCGCAGTCTGATGGCTGAGTTTTCTATAGAGTAACGAAAGGTTATTGACTGGAACGCCGGTTTTATATACCAATTCATCATAAGCCGTCGACTGCGGCCGTAAGGTTGAGCTGGTTGCATGACATGGCGGGGGGATGAAAGGGGAGCTGCCGGCTCCGCAACGATTTCCTGCAGCGTCCGGCCTCGGCTTCGGGTTGTCAAACTACTCCGGGGGGAACGAGTATGTACGATGTCTTCAGTCTGCCGTTCATCCGTTTCCCCGACGGTTTCCTCTGGGGCAGCGCCACCGCCGGCCATCAGATCGAGGGCGACAACATCCACTCCCAGGCGTGGCGCAAGGAGCAGGCGCCCGAATTCTGCGAGGGAGACCCGGAGCGCACTCGCCGCGCCCCCTCCGGCAAGGCCTGTGACCACTACCGGCTCTATCGGGAGGATGTGGACCTGATCGCCGCGCTGGGCCACCGGGCCTATCGGATGTCCATCGAATGGAGCCGGATCGAACCCCTGGAAGGGCAGTGGGACCTCGACGCGGCGGCCCATTACCTGGATCTCCTGGAACGTCTGGTTCAGAAGGGCATCCGGGTCTTCGTCACCCTGCACCACTTCACCCATCCTCTCTGGTTCGACCAGCTGGGGGGCTTCGGCAAGGCCGGCAACCGCCGCTATTTCGAGCGCTATCTCACCTTCCTCCTGCCCCGCATCAGTCCCTTCGTCAGCGGGTGGAACGTCATCAACGAGTTCAATCAGTGGGGCGGGCTCACGGCCGGGCCGGCGATCGCGCCCCTCAAGTTCAACATGCTGCGCGTGCATGCCCTGGGCTACCACCTGATCAAGCAGTACTCGACCGCCCCGGTGAGCAGCGCCCATGCCTTTATCCACTGGTTCCCGCGCCGGTACCACGACACCCTGGACCGGCGCATGACCGAATTCGCGGATTTCACCACCAACGAGTTCTTCTTCCATGCCCTGCGCACCGGGGAGCTGGTCTACCCGGGCGTCGATGCCGAATACGACCCAGAGGTCAAAGGCGCCCTCGATTTCTGGGCAATCAACTACTATACCCGCCACATGGTCGACGCCCGCCTGGCCAGGCTGGATGGTCGCCGGTTCCGCCACAAGGAGTTGCGGATGATCCCGATGCAGTTCTACCTGGAGGAGATGTATCCCGAGGGGCTGATCGCCAACCTGGAACGGTTGCGCGACTACCCGGTCTACGTCACAGAGAACGGCTGCGCCGCCGACGATGACCGCTTCCGCATCGTCTACCTGGCGCTGCATCTCTCGGCGCTGCGGGAGGCTATGGAGCGCGGGGCGGATGTGCGCGGCTACTTCCACTGGTCGCTGATGGACAACTACGAGTGGACCTCCTTCACCCCCCGTTTCGGCCTGGTGGCGGTCGACTTCCGGACCTTTGGCCGCACGCCGAAGCCCAGCGCCTTCTTCTACCGGGAAGTCATAGAAAACAACGGATTCAGCGGAGAGACGGTCCGGCGGTATCTGGATGCCTTGCCCACGCTGCCGCAGCATAACGAGGCAACCCGCCGTTGACCGGCGCTATTTCAATTTAGAGAGCGTGATCCCCCATGCCTGACTCCCGCCATTTTCTCGTCGAATTCCTGCGGTTGGCAAAGCAGTTCTGGTGTTCGGAGCAGAAGCGGACGATCCGGGTCGCCGCACTCCTCCTGGCGGCGTTGACCATGCTGCAGATGGTTATGGCGGTGCTGCTCAACAGGTGGAGCGCCGGGCTGTTCGACGCCCTGGAACAGCACTCCATGGCCGACCTGATGACCCAGATCGGCAAACTGGCGGTTCTCTTCGTCTGCGGCATGGCCCTGACCGGGTCGCATCTGTTCGTCAAGCGCAACCTGATGATCTACTGGCGCGACTGGATGACCGAGTATGTCTTCACCCGCTGGATGAAGGACGGCGCCCACTATCTGATCTCACGGCTGCCGGGCGAGCACGACAACCCGGACGGCCGCATCGCCGAGGACTGCCGTATCGCCACCGAGTCGGCGGTCACCATGGCCCACTCGCTGTTTCTCAGCATCCTGATGCTGGTCGGCTTCACCAAGGTGCTGTGGTCGCTCTCGGGGGTGGTAACGCTCGATCTGGGGTTTGCCCGGCTTCCCGTCCATGGGCATCTGGTCTGGATTGCGATCGTGTACGCGGCGACGGCCTCCTGGCTCGGCTGGCAGGTGAGCCGGCCCCTGACCACCGCCACCAACGAGCGGCAGTCGGCGGAGGCCAATTTCCGCGCCAGCCTGCTGGAGGCGCGGGAAAACAGCCAGGCCATCGCCCTGATCCGCGGCGAGCCCTACGAGCGGAGCCAGTTCCGCGAGCTTTTCCATAAGATACGGCTGAACTGGAACAACCAGACTGCGACATGGCGCAACATCCTGATGTTCACCACCGGCTATTCGGTGTTTTCGATGGCCTTTCCGATCCTGGTCTCCTCCCCGCGCTATATCCTGGAAAAAATCACCCTGGGCACGCTGATGCAATCCGCCCAGGCCTTCCAGCACATGGCCTCCTCCCTCTCCTGGCCTGTCAACAACGCCGGCGGGATCGCCGAGTGGCGCGCCTCGGTGGAGCGCATTCTGAACCTGCTGAAGGTGCTGGATGATCTCGATGCGGAGCTTGCCAGGCCGGATCACCTGATCGAGGTGCGGCGCGGCGACCGGCCGGTGCTGGCCTTTCGCGATCTCAGCATCGTCAAGTACGACGGGACGGTCGTGGCGAAAGGGATCAACATGGAGATCGGCAAGGGCGAGCATGTCCTGATCGGCGGCAACACCTTTACCGGGGCTAAGCTGTTCCGCGCCATCGCCGGGATCCGGCCCTGGGGCAGCGGCGTTATCGAGCTCCCCGCGGAGGGCCGCCTCTTTTTCATGCCGCCCTGGCCGCATCTGCCAGCCGGCACCCTGCGCGATGCCATCTGCTATCCGTCTTCCCGACGGGTTCAGTCCGAGGAGGAGATCGTCGAGGCGATGCGGCTGGCGGGTTTGCCCAACCTGATCGACAAGCTCGACAAAAGCGACAAGTGGGCGCACACCCTCTCACGGCAGGAGATGCAGCGACTGGGCATGGTCCGCCTCCTGCTCAACCGGCCCCAGTGGATCTTCCTGCATGAGGCCTTCGACTCTCTGGAGCCCGAGGACGAGGAGCAGATGATGCGCCTGATCTGCGTCCAGTTTCCCGATGCCACCCTGCTGACGATATCCCATATGCCCGACAGCGCTGCGTTTCACACGCGCAGCCTGGAACTCTAGGCAAGCCTGGATGACCCGGGGCTGCCTGCACCTCATTTTCCGGAGACCCTCGATATGGAGACCAGAGCGAAGGATGAAGGCGACAACAGGCCCCAATACTGCAAGCTGCGCGGCGTCAATCTCGGCGGCTGGCTGGTGCTGGAGAAATGGATAACCCCCAGCCTGTTCGAGGGGCTGAAGGCCACCGATGAAACCTCCTATTGCGTCGAGCTGGGCGAGGCCGAGGCGACCCGGCGTCTCCACCGTCACTGGAACACCTTCATCACCCGCGACGACTTCGCCTGGCTGGCCCGCGCCGGAATCAACGCGGTACGCCTGCCGGTCGGGCACTGGCTGTTCGGCAAGGACTACCCTTACCACCGCCGCTACCAGGAGGTGCGGTATCCCTTCGTGGAAGGAGGACTTGCAATCGTCGATCAGGTCTTCCGCTGGGCCGGGGAATCAGGCCTGGTGGTGGTCCTTGACCTCCATGCCGCCCCGGGCTGCCAGAACGGTTTCGACAACGGCGGCCTGCTGGGGATCTGCGAGTGGCATACCAGCGAGGAGTACATCAACCACACCCTGGATGTCCTGGAGCGGCTGGCGCAGCGCTATGCCGGACATCCGGCGCTGCACGGCATCGAGGTGCTCAATGAGCCGCGCTGGGATCTTCCCATCGATCTGCTGAAGCGCTTTACGACTGACGCCTATCACCGCATCCGCCACCACTGCCCGCCCGAGCGGGTGACGGTGGTGTTCCATGACGGCTTCCGGCCCGTCCGGGAGTATGCCGGCTTTCTCCAGGAGCCGGAGTTCCGCAATGTGGCCATCGATATCCACCGCTATCAATGCTTTGTCCGGGAAGACATCGACCTGGATATTTTCGGCCATATCCGCAAGGCCGCCGTGGACTGGCGCGCCGAGGCGGACAGGAATATCCGCGAATCCAGTCACCGGATCTATTGCGGCGAATGGAGCCTGGGCATGAACCTCAGGGTGGTCTCCCTCTGGGCTGAAGGGCCCTTCAACCATGCCCTGGAGGCGATGGACGAGTTTCAGATGTCGGCGGCCTACCGCGGCTATGCCTCGGCCCAGCTGCTGACCTTCGAGAAATACGCCGGCTGGTTCTTCTGGACCTATCGCACCGAGACCACCCCGGAGTGGAGTTATCGGGACTGCGTGGAGCAGGGGTTCTTCCCCGACCTGGGCCGGCCGGAGCAGTTCGCGGGGATACGCGGGGCCCTGGAACGGGCCGCCCGCCTTGCGGTATGATTGGAGGCGAGGGAGCTGCCATGATCAGGGTGATGAGCTTCAACATCCGCTACGGTCTCGCTGGTGACGGCGAAAATCACTGGCACAACCGCAGGCATCTCGCCCTGGCCAGGATTCATGCCTTTGCCCCCGACCTGCTCGGTCTCCAGGAGTGCCGCGACGACGCCCAGGCCGATTTCGTCCGGTCGAACCTGCCGGACTACCGGTTCTTCGGCGTCCATCGGCAAGGTCCGGGAGACACGGCCCTGGAGATGGCCCCGCTGCTGTTTCGCCGGGATGCCTTCGAGCTGCTCGACAGCGGCTGCTTCTGGCTGAGCGAGACGCCGGAGGTGGCCGGCAGCAGGAGCTGGGACAGCGCCTATCCGCGAACCGTGAGCTGGGCCAGGCTTGCCAGCCGCTCTTCAGGCGCAGGGCTGACCTATATCAACACCCATTTCGATTACGTGCCGGCGGCCATCGACGGCAACGCCCGCTGCCTGCGGCGCTGGCTCGAGTCGCTCCCTCGGCATACCCCGCTCATCGTCACCGGCGACTTCAATGCCGGCAAGGAGTCGGAGGTCTACCGCCTCCTGACCGGCGACGGCAGGCTGATCGATACCTTCCGGCAGGTGCATCCGCATGGGGGGGATGAGGCGACCTTCCACGCCTTCGGCCGGCAGGGGGAGAGGGCGGCCATCGACTGGATCCTGGTCTCCAGCCATTTCCGGGTGGTGAAAGCAGGCATCGACCGTTTCCACGCAGGGAGGCTGTTCCCGTCGGACCACTATCCGATAACCGCCGTGCTCGATTGGCAGGCCGGCCGCGATTGAGGTCGAAGCGGACGCAGACCGTTTGCGGGAGCTTACTCCGTGCCGGCCTGACCGACCCTGTCGATCATCTGCATGATGCTGGCCACCGAATCGAAATCATTCTGGTCGAAGCCCTGGTCGGACAGGTCGAGCCCGAACTCCTGTTCGAGGAAGACCACGATGCGCAATATCGCCAGGGAATCCAACATCCCGCTGATCACGAGTGAGGTGTCGTCGCTGAATCCGGCTGTCTCGCCGTATTCGGCGAGCAGCTCCTGCAAAAAATTCCGTACGGTTTCTCTGGGGGGCATGGCACAGTCCGGTTGAAGATTAAAAGAGGCGCAGCAGAAAGGCGAAGTTGTCCACGATGGTCAGATTGCGGTCCGGATCGTCGAAGACCGAGAGGACACAATAAAAGAGCATGACGCAGAATGGGTTGACAATATTCCGCTTGAACCACGGCATATCCTGACGTTGTTTTTTCTCGAACAGCTGGGAAAGGCCGATGGCCGCCCCCAGCACCATCCCGTAAAACATATAGACATGAAACGACACGAGGGCGTCCCACGGCCCGCGCTGGATGATCTCATGGATATCGCGGAGATAATGGTACAGCACGTTGCCAAATCCGGCAGCGGACATGGTCGCGAAAAACAGGCGCAGCCGCGGCCGCTTTTTCCAGTAGCGGAGAAAGGCCGGGTAGAAAAAGTTGTCGACCAGCAACTCTTTGAAATAATAGTAATATCTGTTCCAGAACTCGGCGATGGTGGCGGAACGCAGGGGGTTGCAGGTGTTGCGGAGGGCGTTGTAGCCGGCCATCCGGCAGACGGCGACAATGCCGTGCCCCCACACCGAAAAGGCCACCAGTTTGTAGAAAAAGTTGGCCACCAGGGCCAGCCAGTTGGTGTACCACGGATAGGGATCGCCCGGCCTGCCATGCAGTACCTCGCTCAAGGACGGGATCGCCAGTGAAAGGTCGATCCCGAGAAACGAGTCGCCGGGTTGACCGTACAATATCTGTCTCAGCACGCGCTGCAGCAGCATCAGGAGCAGGGCCCAGTAGAGCAGCTTGATGCCTTTCAGCTGGCTGACGGCAAGTTGCGCCGGCGTTTTGGCCTCGATCTTGCGCAGGTAGGCGGCGCCTTTGGGGAAAGGGGTGTTGTATCCGCCCCAGAAGGGGAGGAAATGGCCGGTCTGCAGGGCCAGCGGCGCAGTATCTTTGGCGTTGCGGTCCAAGAGCGCGTAGTTGAAAAACCACAGATACTTGCCGAAAACGATGGCAAAGGACCACACGATCACCGCAGCCGGACCGGCAGGAGGCAGCTGGGCGGCGAGGACGATCAGGGCGCAGTACCCCCCCAGCAGATTCCTCACCGGCCGCCGACCGAGCCAATCGTCCTTCCATTGCCTCACTGCATGGTAATACAGGGCGAAGGCGCCCAGGACCGCCGCGACGAGTAACGGCTTGAACAGCACCCCGCCCGGAAGTCCCTGTCCGCCTCCCGGCCAGACAGGAAAATTGGACCATCCGCCCAGCGCAAAGGTGCCGAAAGTGGCGGCAACCAGCAGCATGCCCCGGTATTGCGGCAGCAGGGTCATAGCCAGCAGGATCGCCGAGGTATGAAGCCAGCTGTCGGTAGAGAGGGACAGCCCGAAGGAGAAGACGACCAGCAGCGCCATCTTGCCGGCAATAGTCTGGGCAAAGTCGACGATGGCGGGGCAGGTGTCGATGGGCGGGATGATTTTGAACGAGGCCGGCCTAGACATGCGGCTGCTTCTCTGCCTCAAGGACGGCGGCCAGGGCCTTGCGGTCCACTTTGCCGTTCAGGTTGAGGGGCAGCTGCTCCAGGCAGACGATCCGGCGCGGGATCATATAGGCCTGGAGACGCTGCCTGAGCCCATCCTTGACGGCCTTCTGCTCCAGGGTGCTGTCGGTGACGAAGGCGACCAGCCCCTGGGCGGTTCCGTGCAGGACCGGCCAGGCGATCACCGCGACGGCATCGCTGCCGCAGACGGCGCGGAGATGAAACTCCACATCCTCCAGCTCGACCCGCTGGCCCAGCACCTTGACCTGATTGTCGACCCGGCCGAGATAGTGGAATATCCCGTCCTCATCCTGGTATGACAGGTCGCCGGTGAGGTACCAGGTGGTCTCCCCGAGCTCGGGGTGCACCAGCCGCGGATAGCGCCGGGCGGTGAGTTCCGGATTGCGCCAGTATCCGGCCGAGACCTGGGGGCCGGCCACGGCAAGCTCCCCGATCTCCCCGTTGGCAAGAAAATTGTTCCCGCTGTCGACAATGGCGGCATGCATGCCGGGATAGGGTCTGCCGATGGCGACAACGCCCCTGTTCGGGGTGATGGCATGCGGCGCACGGTATGGCTGCCACAGGCAATCCACCGTCACCTCGGTGGGGCCGTACAGGTTGTCGATGCGGCTGTTGGGCGCAGCCTCCTGCCAGGCGTCGGCCGAGTCTCTGGGCAGGGGCTCGCCGGCAAACAACGAAATCCGCAGCGAGGGGAAGATGCCGGGCCTGAGCAGCCGCATCCCCTTGAGAAACGAGATCACCGATGGCACGGCAAACCACACGGTCAGCTCCTGCTTTCTGATGAATTCGGCCGGCGCCATGGCCATGTTCTCCGGCACCACATGGACCGAGGCCCCCGCCCCCCAGGCCATGAACAGGTCGAAGACGATGTGGTCGAAGGTGAGCTCGGACTGCTGGGACAGCCGGTCATCCGCCGTCAGCCGGTAGCGCTCCTGGGACACCGACAGGAAATGGGCGACGTTGGCAACGGTGACCATCACCCCCTTCGGCTCGCCGGTGGTGCCGGAGGTGAACAGGATGTAGGCGATCTCCTCGCGCGGCGTCTGCGCCGGGGGGATCGGGGCATACCCGGCCAGGGTCTGACGGCCGCGGATCGCCAACGTGCCGGCCGTATGATCGTCCAGGCAGGGGGCGATCAGCAGCGGCGGGCAGCAGGCCAGGACGGTATCGGTCAGGGCCCTGCAGCCGGCGCTGTCCAGAATGATGGCGCTCAGCTGCGAATTCCTGATGATGGTCGCCAGCCGGCCTTCAGGGTATTTCGGATTCAACGGCACAAAGGTGACGCCGGCCCAGCAGGCGGAGAGTATCCCGGCCATTGCCTCCACGGAGCGGCTGGCCAGGATCCCGACACGCTCGACCGGGCCGTTGCCGGGATCCACGAGCAGGGAGGCGATGGTCGCAGCCAGATCGCCAAGTTCCTGATACGAATGATATGTACCAGCGACAACGAGCGCCGGCAGGGTGGGGTTGTGCAGATAATGCCCGTAGAAGGGCAGGGCTAGACCTTGGCGCATAGAGGTGTTCTCGTGCAAGATGGCTGTTCAGCGCGAACGGCTGGAGGTATCCTGGGTATGGACGTACCTGCTCAGGTTGCGCAGCCTGTCAGCCTGCGGGCTGCCAGGGGATGAGGCGCAGCATGTGCCGGGCTCGGCATGTCTGCTGCGGCGGTCCCGACAAACCGGCTGCTGCCGGGGCCGTGCCAGGAACGCTCCAAGATGTATCTTCTCGGGGGCGATCTTGCAATAATTTATTCGTTCAGCCGCAATGGATGCCCTGGCCTCACAAGCACCCTGAATCCGGTGCCGGTTGTGCTTCGTGGCTGCTGCTTGCTGAATCGAATTGCAGAGCCTGGCGGACACAACTAACTCATTAGAAGAACAGCTCGATTTTCCAGCGTTTTTTATACAGCTCGGCAATGACGTTGGTTCTGGGGAAACGTATCGGCAAGAAACCGGCAGGCCGGCTGTCAATCACGCCAGATCCGCATCGCAAACCGCCCAGACGGCGAAGGTCTTCCCGGCCTTATGGCCGACCCCGCACGCCCCTTTCTCCAGATACAGGACCCAGGCCCACTCGGTTTCGAAATAACTGGTCGTAGCCGACCAATACCCTTCCTGGAGACCGGTGAAGGGGTGATCCGACGGCAGGGCCGGGCGTGACTCGGCACAGTCGACCAAGGATTCCAGCTCGTTGATGTTCGGCAGCCGCCAGCTGCTGCTTCCGGCAAAGCAGATTCGATTCAATTCCCGGACCGCGGAGAGCGCCTCTCCCCAGCTGACAGGGCCTGATGCAAGGTCGGCCCGGCGAGTCCAGCAGAGGCTGGTCAGCCGATCCTTCACCGTCGATTCCCCGCTTTCAAACCTTGGTTCGGGCCATGGCCGTCCCAACTCGTACTCGCCGTCCTGGCCGCTTCCAGCACAAGGGATGATCTCTCCCCCGCCATCGTAGCACACAGTCTGGCCGGTTCGTGGCAACAGGCCATTCTGTTCTCCCCGCACCGGCCAGAACAGGCAATCCTGATCCTTGCGTCCGTAAAACATCCGCGCCCCTTCCAGGTGGACGTACCAGGCATAGGCCGGATCGATGGCCGCCGAGGTGGAAGTCCAGTACCAGCCGAGAAAGGGATTGATGAACGGATGCCCGCCAGGCAAAGCGGGATTTTTCGCCTGATAGTTCATCAGGCTGCGCATCTCGGCACGGTTGGGCAGTCGCCAGTCGCTCCACCCAGCGAAGCGGTCGCGATTCAACGACGAGATTGCGGCAAGGGCCTCCGGCCAGGTGACCGGGAACTCGTTGATGTTGGCGTCTCGGCTCCAGACCAGGCCGGTGAGCCGGTCAAGCACCGTCTCGTTTCGAACGATCAGGCGAGGCTCCGGCCAGGGGGCCCCCAAACGGTATTCGCCGTCCTGACAGCTGCCGGCGCAGGGAATCTCTCTCCCTGTTCCGTCGTAGCATCGATTCTGCCCGGTCGCCGGTATCATGTCATGCCGTCCGTACATGCTATGCCCCTTGTATACAACGAGAGCGTGCCAGGTCTGTATTGACTTTGCAGAGAAGTGGTTCCAGGATTTTGAACAGGCAGGTACGCGGAAACATTGCTTTCAGCAGCGGTCAGGCAACTGACAGCGGATGGGAAAGGGAACTGGACCGGTAGCGTGTGATTCCCGGAGGCGTCCACACTCTCGCTCAACGGCCGCTGGCATGAGGAGGGGCCGTCGCTGAAAGGCGACCGCACCACTTCATGCCAGGTCGTGGTTTATTTCCTGCGCATTTTCTCGAGGCTCAGCGAATTGAAGATCAGCTCGCCAGCGAGAAAGGCCATCAGGAAAAAGCTGACCGAACCGACGATCATCATGTACTCGTGCAGACTGGGGCTGTAGGAGTAGAGTTCTGGGTAGCCGTAGAGATTGTACTGGTGAAAATGGGGGATGAGCTGGCCGACGATGATCAGGTCGTAAAAGGTGACCGCTATCCCGACCAGGGTGCTGAAGCTGGCGAGGGCCAGGAGGCCGATTTTCCTTCCGCCGCCGCTGAATGCCAGCAGTGCGAGAGGCAGGAGGATTGCCAGCACAATCTCACCCAGCCAGAAATTCATGGCGAAATCGCCGCGAACCAGGAGCCGCATCGCTTCCGGGTTGTCGGCGAACTTGCTGGAGAAGCCACCCAGGGCTTTCATCGCCGCGAAGCAGCCGATCCCGATCAGCAGCACCACGGTCAGTTTGAACAGCGGGTTCATGGCATTCAGGGATTCTGCGTCGAGGCGCCGGTTCTGCAGCCAGCTGCTGAGCCAGGTGAACAGGATTATGCCGCAGCAGGCGGAGAGGGTGGAGACGGTGAGGAAGAAGACCGGCATGTAGTTTTCCGCCCAGAAACCACGCGATCCGAGCAGGGCCATGTCCGAGTTCATGTTCAGGTTGCCACAGGTGATCGCAATCAGGGCTCCCAGCGCAAATCCCCGGGCAGTGCGGTTCCTGCCCATGAGCAGGAACATGAAGTTGAAGGCCATCAGCAGCAGAAAGAGGGTGTAGATAGAACTCTTCCACCAGATATTTGACAGCGGATTGGGAGAGAGAAAGCTGTAAATCGCCATGTTCCAGGGATTTTCAATTTCAAGGCCGATGGACATCAACCCCGCGGCCATGGCGATGATGGCCAGGAAGACCGTGCGGTTGACGAGCGGCGCAAGGGTCGTGATGCCAAACACCTGCCCGAGGGAGGAGATGATGCATATTCCGGTGGAGAGACAGGCAAAAAAGACATACGGGGTGATGAGGATGCCCCACGGTACTTCCCGCGTGGTGCCGAAAACGTGATCGTGCCCGACGAAGAGCGCGTGAATGGCAAAAGATATGCCGATACCGGTGAAAAGGGCGAGCAGCGCTATCGGCACAAAGAGGTTTTTGCCTGGAATGTCCTGGTCACTTGCTTTGCTGAAGAATATCATACGCGCAGTCCTGTTGTTTTTCTCGGTTAACCAACTAGACGACAATCCTGTTTTCCATATAGATGTCAAAGGGCTGTATACGACGGTGTCATAGTATCTGCTGCTGCGCGCAAAATCAATGAAACTCTAAAGCAATTGTGACGAAAATTCGCTACGCTCGTCAGGAGAGGCGGATGGCGTACAAATGATGCCGAGGCTCGGAATACAGTATGAGGACGTGCTGCTGCTGGTGTATGCAGGGGATGAGTTGTTTGATGGTAACTGAAAAAAAACCTCTGGTTCTCAGCCTCTGCCCGGGATCAGAGGCAGCTCGGCCAGGGGCATGCACCCGGAGCCGGGATTTCACCTTCACAGAGGCAAGAGCAATGCGATGAAATCGATCTGCGTGTTCCTGGGATCAAGCGCCGGTACGGATCCGGCCCACATGGAAGCCGCCGCCGCTCTCGGCCGCGAACTGGCGGAACGGGGCATGATCTGCGTCTATGGCGGTTCCCGCACCGGCCTGATGAACCGGCTTGCCGAGTGCGCCCTCGCGGCGGGAGGGGAGGTTGTCGGGGTGACCGTCCAGGTCCTGAAGGACAAGGAAGAATTCCACAGGGGACTGACCCGGCTTCATGTTGTGCCGACCATGCATCAACGCAAGACCATGATGATCGACCTGGCGGACGGGTTTGTCGCTCTGCCGGGCGGCATCGGCACCTGGGACGAGTTCTTCGAGGTCATCACCCTCAGGCAGCTCGGATTCCACGCCAAGCCCTGCGGCCTGCTGGATGTGAACGGTTTCTATCAGCCCCTGCTGCAGATGCTGGACAAGGCCGAGAAGGAAGGGCTCATGAAGCGGTCGGCACGGAAGGCGATAGTCGTCTCTTCCGACCCGGCGGAGATGCTCGATCTGTTGATCGCAGCAGAAAAGCGGGCGCCTTAGGAAGGGCCTCGTTTCAGCGGTCCGGCGGGGCCGGTTGCGGATGTGTGCGAAGCGGCCCGTTTCTGCGCCCTGCCTGTCGCTTCCCTCGCGGCTATCGGGCCATGTTGGTGGTTTCGCGGGGGTGGCTTGCGATGTAGGCCGAACGCCGTGCGCGGAAGTCGCCGAGATGGCGTTCGATGGTCGCGCCGGTCAGTTCAACGCCGAAGTCGTCTCCTTCCTCCTGCCGGCCGGTGGCGAAGAGGTGCCCGAGGATCAGCTCGCCGACCTCGCTGCGATAGTGGGAATGCTCCCAGTAATACCGCATGTTTTCGCGTCCCGTCGTCTGGGGGATGTCCTCGCCGGTGATCCGGTTGAAGCCGGAAAAGTCGACGAGGCGGATATCGCAGCCCTGGCTCCTGCGGGCATCGGCCACTGCCGTCAGCGACCGTTTCCAGTCGTCGAGGGCGTCCCATTTCCCCGCCCAGTAGGACAGCTCGGCCAGGGCGTGGACCGGCTGGAGGTACAGCCGGAATGCGGTGCCTTCCCGGCAGTACTCGTCCGTCACCTTGTCCAGCAGCCCGAGGGTCGCCTCGACATCCGGCGGGTCGGCCAGCGGCTTGTTTTTCTGCATCACCTTGCCAAACGCTGCGGCCGTCCCGCCATTCTCGCGCATGACGTACTCCATGCACTGCGAGGAACGCTGGCCGTAGGTGGCCAGCAGCGGTCTGCACTCCTGTTCGGCAGAACCGGAGAGAATCTTCAGGGAATCCCAGAGCATGTCCATGGACGCCGAACGCTTGAGGTTCAGCAGCGTCCGCCGGAAGGGGTAGGACCGGTCCTGCGCCACCAGCGCCGGGATCAGGTCGGTATTGCCGGTCTCTTCCCTGAACTGATCGCCGTAGTCCAGCCCCCAGACGACGATCTCGGGACGCTGGAAGACGCTCGTGTGGCGAAGCATCCTGACCGCGTCGCCGAGCGATGCCCCCTGGATGGCGAGATTGAAGACGCGCTTGCCGGCAAACACCGGCACGTCCGCCGGCAGGCCGATCTCCGTCCGCGAGCTGCCAAGGTAGACCACCTCGGGACGGTAGCGGTACGCCGCATAGGTTTTTCCCCACGGCATGATCTTCTGGTGGGCGGAGCGCAGCCGCTGAAGATGTTTCGTGTCCCACTGATGGATGAGATACGGGTCGACCAGGTAGTTGAGCGTCACCGTGACGACCAGCACGACGAGGACGGTCAGGCCGGCTGCCCGGAAATACCTGTTCGGGCCGTCATGGGCGGATGGGGCGGTCATGTGGTCAGAACTGGGCATAGATGAAGTCTCTGGCGGTGTCGATGTTCAGCAGGCAGAGCGCGAAGACCAGGCCGACGGCCAGCCCCCAGCGCAGCCCCGGTGCCCAGCCTGCACGCACAGGTGGAGATGGCGTCAGACCTTTTTCCGTCTTCTGGTCGGCGGCAAGAAAGATCTCGTTGGTGTTGGGCATCCAGAAGGCGATGACGGCGCCGGCGAAGAGGAGGCACCAGCCCTGCCATTCAAGCGAAGTGACCGGGGAAACGCCATTCTGGCCGGCCATCCCGGCCAGGACCGCCATCGCGGAGTCCAGGTCCGGCGCCCTGAAAAAAACCCAGGCGACCATGACGGCCAGAAACGTCAGGACCCGGCCTGCCGCAAGCGATGCCGTCGAGGGCTGGGTGCTGCGGGTTTTTCTGAGAGACCTCCAGCCATGCTGGATGCAGAGGTAGAGGCCGTGCAGTCCACCCCAGACGACGAAGGTCCAGCTGGCCCCATGCCACAGGCCGCCCAGCAGCATCGTCAGCATCAGGTTGCGGTACCGCGCCAGCTGCCCCTTGCGGTTGCCGCCAAGGGATACGTAGAGGTAGTTTCTGAGAAACTGCGACAGGGAGATATGCCATCTCTGCCAGAAGTCGCTGACGTTGACGGCTTTGTAGGGGGAGTTGAAGTTGATGGGTATCATGAAGCCCAGCAGGCGGGAGACGCCGATCGCCATATCCGAGTAGCCGGAGAAATCGAAATACAGCCGCAGGGTGTAGGCCAGCATGCCCAGCCAGGCCTGCAGGAGTTTCGGATTGTCCGGCGCCAGCAGGGGCCAGGTCGTGGCCCCGAGGGGATCGGCGATCAGCAGCTTTTTCCCCAGGCCGAATATGAAGATGGACAGTCCCAGGGCAGCGTTTCCGGCGGTGAGGCGGAATCCCCTGCTGTCGGCGAACTGCGGCAGCAGTTCCTGATGCCGCAGGATCGGTCCGGCAACGATATAGGGGAAGTAGGAGGCGAAGAGGCAGAAATGGGAGAAGCGTATGGTCTCGATCCTGCCGTGACAGGCGTCGACCAGCACCGCAATCTGGGTGAAGGTGAAAAATGAGATGCCGATGGGGAGCAGAATGTCGACCAGGGGGAAGGTGCTGCCGGTGGCGTCGTTGAGCGAGACGATGAAAAAGTTCGCGTACTTGAAAAAACCGAGCAGGAGAAGATTGAAGGTTATCGCGACCGCCAGCCGCCATGACCGCGGGAACCGGCTGCTGGCGAGTATCCAGCGGCACGCCAGATAATTGACGAAAATGGACGAGAGCAGGACAGGGAGGTAGCGGTAATCCCAGGAACCGTAGAAGGCAAGCGATGCCAGGAGAAGCCAGGCCAGGGCCCACTGGGAGCTGCGGCGGGCCAGCAGGAAAAAGCCGGCGCAGACGATGGGCAGGAAGACGAAGATGAAGGGGAGCGAGTGAAAGACCATACAGACCCTGTTCTGGATGAAGATGACCGGTACGGTTCCGCGGCGAAGGGCGGCAATCGCTGTCCCCGGGCCTTGAGCATGCAGTGGAAATCGAGTGGACCGGCCTTGCTGGTCTCACGCCCGGACGGGAGTGGCGAAACCCGGAACACTCAACGTTGCCCTGCGACGTTACGCTGAGGCATCATCGCGTTTACGAAAGATCGTCGCGTCTGTAAAGATTTTTCTTGGCATGCGCCGGCTGCCGGAGACCGGGAAGCGTGCCGGCGTCATTGTCCCCTGTCCCTGATGCCGAGCCGGGTGGCGAGGTTGTGCAGGTTGCTCCGGTTCATGCCGAGGGCACGGGCCGCGGCCGCCCAGTTGCCCCCGTGCTTTGCCAGCGCGGAGCGGATCAGCTCTGTCTGGAAGCGCTTGACCTCCTCGCGCAGCGACATCCTCTCCGGGGCGGATCGGGTCGCGACCGTCATTTCCGCGGGTTGGACGTACATCGCCGAGCCGATATCGCCGGCGAGGTGGCCGGGCTCGATCTGCAGTCCCCCAGGCTGGCCGGCTCCCTGCGATGCCTTCAGGACCGCGCGGGAGATGATGTTCTCCAGTTCGCGGACATTGCCCGGCCAGCTGTAGCGGGCCAGCAGCTGCAGGGCGGCCGGGCTGATCCGCGCCTCCCCGAGGCCGAGCCTTCTCCTCGTGCGGTCGAGGAAAAAGCCCGCCAGCAGGGGGATGTCGTCTTTGCGCTCGCGCAGCGGCGGGACGCGGATCGGGTAGACATTGAGCCGGTGGTACAGGTCCGAGCGGAATCGGCCGGCCCGCACTTCCGCCTCCAGGTCGCGGTTGGTTGCGGCCAGCAGCCGCACGTTGACGTGGCCGGTCTTCTCCGACCCGATGCGCTGGATCTCCCCCTCCTGGATGGTCCTCAGGATCTTCGCCTGGACCGGCAGCGACAGCTCGCCGATTTCATCGAGGAAGAGCGTTCCCTCGTCGGCGAGCTCGAACTTGCCGGCCCGGTCCTGGGTCGCCCCGGTGAAGGCGCCCTTCGTATGGCCGAACAGCTCGCTTTCGGCGAGGGATTCGGGGAGGGCGGCGCAGTTGAGGTACAGCATCGCCCGGTCGCGACGCCTCGAATGCCGGTGGATAGCCCTCGCCACCAGTTCCTTGCCCACCCCGGTCTCGCCCAGGATCAGGATGGTGAAGTCCGACTTCGCGCAGAGCTCGATCTCCCGGCGCAGGTTGCCTGTCGCCGCGCTCTGGCCGACGATTTCCGAACCGCGCTGAGTGGACAGATCCTGCATCAGGTCGGAGACGATCAGCCCCTGGCGCTCGGCCTTGTCCTCCAGCGCCTTCAGCAGGGTGGCCAGGTGCATCTGCGCCGCGGCAATGGCACTGACGGCCTTCAGATACTCTCCGGGCAGGTTGTCGAACGCCCCGGCATCGAGCGCGTCGGCGGTCAGCACCCCGATCAGCGAGTCGTTGATATACAGCGGGCAGCCGAGACAGGCGTGGATATGGTGCAGGCGGTGAGGGTCCTCGGCCAGCATGCCGTCGAAGGGGTCGGGCAGAGGGCTGTCCCTGGAGAACAGCACAGGTTCATTGGAATTGCAGATTATATCGAGCCGCGGATGTTCCTTGCGGAAGTAGGTGCGGCCCATGGCATCCGGCGTCAACCCCCTGGCGGCGATCGGGATCAGTTTATCCTTCTCGGCCTGCAGCAGCGTCGCGGCGTCGTAAGGGATGGCGCGATGCAGGGCAGCCAGCAGACGTTCGTACCGGTCTTCGGCCCGCATCTCGGCGGTCAGGTCGAGGGCGATCGCGGCGAGGGTGTTGAGCATGTCCATGGTTGTCATATGTACAACAATGTTGTGAGAATGAAAACAGAAATTTGTTGTCAGAATGGATACGCTGAATTGATGTATCTGAAAATGCATGAAAAAATATTGGCACGCCAGTTGCTATAGGAGGACTGAGAGGACAGATTCTTCCAGGGGGCAAATCCGGGGGGGAGGTCATCACCCGGAAGATTCGGCTGCTGTCGTCATGGCTGGCCGAACTCCTGGGATGCTTCGCTGCGGACAAGGCGATCCTCTGGCATCACGGAAGGCTTCGATACCAGGCCCGGGAGGGCCGCACATCAACAAGGAGGGAGTATGAAAATCCTGAAACTGACAGAGACCAACGAATATACCCCGGGGGCGATGAAACGCTTTTTCCTGGTGGAGGATTCGGAAAATTTCAAGATCATCAATTTCAATCTCGACGAAGGGGTGACCTTCCCGGTGCATGCCCATGACCTGGACGGCGACCTTTCCATCCAGGTGCTGGAAGGCGAAGGATGGTTCCTCGGGGAGAATGGCAGCGAGACGCCGGCGGCAACGGGCGACATCCTCATTTCGCAGATCCGGGAGCCGCACGGGGTGCGGGCAAAGACCAAGATGCGGATACTGGTGACGATCGCGCCGCCGATCTGATTTGCAGGGGATGCGGTTGCGCCGGCCCCGCCGACCGGGGCCAATTTCAGAACAAGGAGATGTGAAATGGCTGAAAAAGTATGTATAGATCAGGATGAATGTATCGGTTGCGAGACCTGCGTGGAGCTCTGTCCGGCGGTCTTCCGATTCAACGACGAGACGGGGAAGGCCGAGGTGATCGACGGTGTCGACGGCGATGCTGAATGCGTCGATGAGGCGATCGCCTCCTGTCCGGTGAACTGTATCACCAAGGAGTAGCCTGAGGCGGGAGCGCGCCGGCCCGGTTCCGGTGCGCTCCTGCGCTGTGGGGTCTGCAAAGGAAGAGGGTCGCTGCAGGAGTGCGGGTCCGGCGGGGGCAGGGGTAAAAATAAGGAGGAAATATGGCATTCACCGTAAAGAACAATATCAGCTGGGTGGGCAAGATCGACTGGGAGTTGCGGAAATTTCACGGGGACGAGTATTCGACCCATCGCGGCTCTTCATACAATTCCTACCTGATCCGCGAAGAAAAGGTGGCCCTGATCGATACGGTCTGGGGGCCGTTTGCCGGGGAATTCGTGGAGAACCTGGCCAGGGAGATCGATCTGCGGCAGATCGACTACGTCATCGCCAACCATGCGGAAAGCGACCACAGCGGTGCGCTCCCGCTGCTGTTGCGCGAGATCCCCGATGTCCCGGTGTATTGCACCAAGAACGGCGTGAAATCGCTGCAGGGCCTCTACCACCGGGACTGGAATTTTCAGGTGGTGAAAACGGGGGACCGGCTCAGCCTCGGGGACAAGGAACTCATCTTTGTCGAGGCGCCGATGCTGCACTGGCCGGACAGCATGTTCTCCTATCTCACCGGTGACGAGGTGCTCTTCAGCAACGATGCCTTCGGTCAGCATTATGCCTCGGAATTCATGTTCAACGACCGGGTGGACCAGGCCGAACTCCTCGCCGAATGCATCAAGTATTACGCCAACATCCTCACCCCCTTCAGCCCGATGGTGCTCCGCAAGATCGGGGAGGTGCTCGACCTGAAGCTGCCGCTCGACATGATCTGCACCAGCCATGGTATCATCTGGCGGGACAATCCGGCCCAGATCGTCGAGAAATACCTGCAATGGGCCGACAATTACCAGGAGAATCAGATCACCCTGCTCTACGACACGATGTGGGAAAGCACCCGGGTCATGGCGGAGCAGATCGCCCAGGGAATCCGTCAGGCCGATGCCCAGGTGACCGTAAAGCTTTACAATCTCGCCAAGACCGACAAGAACGACGCCATTACCGAAATCTTCAGGTCGAAGGCCATACTGCTCGGTTCCCCGACCGTCAACAACGGGATTCTGGTCTCCGTGGCCGCCCTGCTGGAAGAGATGAAGGGCCTGAAGTTCAGGATGAAGAAGGCGGGTGCCTTCGGCAGCTACGGCTGGAGCGGCGAGGCGGTGAAAAACCTCTCGGACCGGCTTGCCGACTGCGGTTTTGCGGTTGTCGACCAGGGCCTGCGCCTGACCTGGGCGCCGGACGAGGACGGGATGCAGCTGTGCCGCACGTACGGGGCGGAATTCGCCGAACGGGTGCGGTGACCTGTCGCGTCCATGACCCCAGCACAACGGATCGAGATGCCATGAAAAAGAGAAAAGGCGCGGGTCAGGAGACCGTCGGCCCGCAGGCCGCCGGCGCTGATCCTCAGCCCATCCCTAGGCCCCTGCCGGTGTCGACGGCCCCCAATGCCCTGACCGAAAGGGTGAAGGAGCTGAACTGCCTGTATGGCATTTCCAACCTGGTGGAGATCCAGGATGTCTCCCTGCCGTGGATCCTGACCCGGGCCGTCGAACTGATCCCGGCGGCCCTGCAGTATCCCGAGAAGGCCTGTGCCCGGATCAGGCTCGACAACCACGAATACCGCTCCGCCAATTTCAAGCGGACGCGCTGGGGCCGGAACACGAAGATCATGCTTGACGGCCGCCATGTCGGCGACCTCGACGTCTTCTACGTCGAGGCCGTCTGTCCCGACGAAGGCGGCCTGTTTCTCGAGGAGGAGTCTCAGTTGCTCCGCGCGATCAGCGAGCGTTTGAGCAGGGTCCTGTGGATGAAATTGTCCGAGGAGGCCCTGAAGGAAAGCGAGGAGCGCTACCGCGTGCTGATGGAACAGGTCACGGACGGCGTCTGCCTCGTGCAGAACCTGATGTTTTGCTATGTCAACCCGGCCTTCTGCAGGATGTTCAGCATCCCCTCCCCCGAGGCGATGATCAATCAGTCCGTTCGCAACGTGACGGCCGGCGACGGCGAAGACATCATGCGGATGTACCACAGCTGCACCGATACAGGGTGTGAGCAGAAGCTGGAAAATGTCTTCCGGCTGACCCGTCCGGAAAAAAACGTCTGGATCCAGGCCTCCCACACCCCCATTAGCTTCAAGGGGAAGCCGGCCCTGCTGTCGACGTTCAATGACGTCACGGAGATCAAGGAGCAGCAGGTGGTGGCCCAGCATCTGGCCGCCCAGCTCAACGACGAAAACCGCCTGCTCCGCTCTTCGCTGAAGGACCGCTACCGGTTCGGCGACATTATCGGCCGTTCGCCGCTGATGCAGGAGGTGTTCGAACTCATCCTGAAGGCGGCCGTGAGCGATGCCAGTGTGGCCGTGTTCGGCGAATCGGGTTCCGGCAAAGAGCTGGTTGCCCAGTCCATCCATGAGCACAGCCCGAGGAAGAACCGGAACTTCGTTGCGGTCAATTGCGGGGCGGTGCAGGAATCCCTGTTCGAGCGCGAGTTCTTCGGGCACCGCAAGGGGGCGTTTTCCGGGGCCCATGCCGATTCTGCCGGCTATCTCGACCTGGCCGACCATGGAACGCTGTTTCTCGACGAGGTCAGCGAACTGACGGTCGGCATGCAGGCAAAACTGCTGCGGGCCATCGAAGGCGGCGGCTTCAGGCCGCTGGGCAGCACGGAAACGAGGTATCCCGATCTGCGCATCATCTCGGCGTCAAACGTTTCGCTGAGCGAAAAGGTCAGCCGCGGCCAGATGCGCAACGATTTCTTCTACCGTCTCCAGGTCATCCAGATCCAGTTGCCGCCTTTGCGCCGGAGAAAGCAGGATATCCCGCTGCTGGTGGATCATTTCATCGACAGCATCTCGCCATCGGCGGGCAAGATTCCCGGGCATGTCATGGACAGATTGCTGGAATACGACTGGCCGGGCAACGTGCGGGAGCTGAAAAACGTCATCCAGCGCTATCTCACGCTGGGCAGGCTGGAGTTCCTTGCCCCCGGCACGAATGGCTCTGCGATACCGGCAGAATCCGATCTCCGCCTCGACAGGGCCCTCCGGCAGCTCGAGGAAAGCCTCATCACCCAGGCGCTGCAGCAGGCAGAGGGCAATCGCACTCGGGCCGCTGCCCTGCTCGGCATATCCCGAAGGGCGCTATTCCGCAAGAAACCATCAGGCGTGTGACAACGCCGCCCGTATCGGGCGAAATCGCCCATGCATCCTAATATTCAGATATAACAACGTAAATACCGTTATGCCGATTGGCATTCGGGCGATATCGCCCGACATGACAACGCGCCTCTCCGCAGTATTCAGTATATATTTCAATAATTCAGCTACATAGATCATTGTTGGCAAACTGGCATCCTCTTTGCCTTAGTCAACCGCAAGTCAACACCTGCGGGACCGGGGCACGGAGGCCATGGGCGGAACATGCCCCGCCCCATGGCCCTGCCGGACGTGGCCGGGCCTTTCCGGCTGCACGATCACGGACAACGGCCTGCTGGAATCAATCCGCCATGCGAAGGAGAAAACAATGCAACCTGACCCATTTGGAAATCTGCAAGACTGGGGGCACGCGATGGAACTGCTGACCACGTTGTCGGACAACGGGAAGCTGAATGAATGTCAGCCCGGCCTGGCCCGGATCCTGGCCTTCCAGGGAAACTGGAGGATTCGCGAGGAAACGCTGAAACGGATGAGATACATCCAGAATCCAAGCAACGACCTGATCCGGCAGGTCATCAACATCATTGCCGACGCCAATCTCTACTACGAGATGCGGATCATCGCCTGTCAGGCGATCGAAGAGCTCCTCAACAGAAACCACCACCCGTACTACGCCTCGATGCAGACCGTGCTGCTGCAGACCCTGTCAGCCCAGATGTCCGTTCCCCAGCCGCCGATCTTCCAGCAGGCCCTGGAGAGCCTCCATTCCCTGGCGTGCGCCAAGTTCTGCGTGGCGTCCAACCAGTAAACGGCGGCGTCGCCGTTCAGCAGCAAGGAGAGAGCCAGGGGCGGGTTTTCCCGTTCATCGATCCCATCTTCAATCAACGAGGCAGTCATGCTGATTTTCATTCCAAAGGAAATTCTCGCAGGGGAGAAGCGGGTCGCCGCCACTCCCGAAACCGTAAAGAAATATCTCGACCTTGGTTGCAC